>JAVBTG010000145.1:0-18220 GCA_031556275.1 Opitutales bacterium | reverse complement strand
CTGCCGCCGCAACGCGGGCAGCCGTCGCCCTTGTAGAACGTGGCCTCGCCGGCCTGCGCGTCCGTGAAATTTTGGCTCTTGCGGAGAATCTCCTGAATAATGTCGTTATGGTCTTCGAACATTTGGGGCTGAAATTTTCAGTTTTAAAGAAACGGGGTTGCTTGCCAATGGGGGTTAGGACATGTCGCCGACGGTGACGGCCACCACTTCGTCCACGGAGGTGACGCCGCTGGCGATTTTGCGGATGCCGTCCTCGCGCATGGTGCGCATGCCCAGTTCGCGGGCCTTGTGGCGCAGTTCGACGATCGTGCGGTTCTCGTAGATCATCTGCTGGATTTCCTCGTTGATGACCAGCAATTCAAAGATGCCAAGTCGGCCCTTAAAGCCGCTGCCGCCGCAACGCGGGCAGCCGTCGCCCTTGTAGAACGTGGCCTCGCCGGCCTGCGCTTCCGTCATGCCGATGCTGGCGAGCTCCTTGACGTCGGGCACCATGGGCTTGCGGCAGTTCATGCAGATGCGGCGGATAAGGCGCTGGGCCATGGCGCCGCGCAAAGAGGCGGAAACGAGGAAGGGCTTCACCCCGATGTCGACCAAGCGGGTGACGGCGCTGGGCGCGTCGTTGGTGTGCAAGGTCGAGAACACCATGTGACCCGTAAGCGAAGCGTTGACCGCGATTTCCGCCGTCTCCAAGTCTCGAATTTCACCGATCATGATGATGTTCGGGGCTTGGCGCAGCATGGCGCGCAAGGCGGAGGAGAATGTCATGCCGACCTCGCGGCGCACCTGCACCTGGTTGATGCCCGTCATCTGATACTCGACGGGGTCTTCCACCGTGATGATCTTGCGGTCCGGGTGGTTGATGTAGTTCAGCGCGGAGTAAAGGGTCGTGGACTTGCCGGAACCCGTCGGGCCCGTCACGAGGAAAATGCCGTCCGCCATGCCGATGAGGCGCTCGAACGTCACCTGGTCGTCGGAGAAGAAGCCCAGTTCGGGCAACCCCAAACGCAGGCCTTCCTTGTCCAAAATACGCATGACGATGCTTTCGCCGTACACCGTGGGCAGCACCGACACGCGCAAGTCGATGTCCTTGGCGTCGGTGTTGATCTGGATGCGGCCGTCCTGCGGGATGCGCTTTTCGGCGATGCTGACGTTCGCCATCAGCTTCAGGCGTTGGATGATCGAGGGCTGCAGGCGCTTGGGCGGATTTTCCACTTCCTGCAACACGCCGTCGATACGGTAGCGGATGCGGAAACGTTTTTCCAAAGGCTCCAAATGAATGTCTGAAGCGCGGCGTTTGACGGCCTCGGCAATCAGACTCTGCACATAGCGGATGATGGGCGCGTCGTCCTCTTTGCCGCCCTTGCTGGCGAGGGCTTCGAGTTCCGCCGTGGCGCTGTGCTCCTGCGAAAGTTCGGTGGCGAGGCTACCGTAGGCGGAATCTCCCGCCTCGTAATATTCCTTGATCGCCTCGTCGATGGAAGTCGGCGTCGCCAAGCGGGTGTTGATCGTCATCTTCAGCATGTAGGCCAAGCTGTCGATGGCGTCGAGGTTCATGGGGTCGGCGACCGCCAGTTCGAGCTGGTTGCCGTCCAGATGGATCGGAAAAACGAGGTAGCGGCGCGCGGTGTCCTTGTTGAGGACGGCCAGCACATCGGCGGAGGGCCGCACATCCGCCAAGTCGACCGTCTCCATGTTGAATTCCGCGGCCAAAGCCTCGGTGATTTGCTCGTAAGTCAGGTATCCGCTGGCGACAAGCGTGTCCAACACGAGCGAGTCGTCATTGGAAGACTTGCCCTCGGCACCGATCTGGGCGCGTACGTCGGCCAGCGTGTCGGGGGAAAGCATGGATTTATCCTGAATGAGCTGGAGGACAAAATCGTCGGCTGAGGTCACACCAAAAAATCTCCGAAAAAGGGGTTGTAATGAGGGGGGGCTGTCTTTTTTAAAAAGAGAATAGAGCCATAAAACACCATTCTCTTCAAAAAATCAACGATTGAGTGTCATTAAAAATTCGGCGTTTGTCTTGGTCTTCTTGACGCGCTGAATGAGCATCTCCATCGCGTCGGGCGAAGGCACGCCCTTCATGGCGCGGCGCAACGAGTAAATTTTGAGCAATTCCTCGGGGTGATAGAGCAGTTCCTCCTTGCGCGTGCCGCTTTTGTCCATGCTCAGGGCCGGGAAAATGCGCTTGTCGACCAAGGCGCGGTCGAGGTGCAGCTCCATGTTGCCGGTGCCCTTGAATTCCTCAAAGATCACCTCGTCCATCTTGCTGCCGGTATCCACCAAGGCAGTGCCCATGATCGTGAGGGAGCCGCCGCCCTCGATATTGCGGGCCGAGCCGAAAAAGCGTTTGGGCTTTTGCAACGCGTTGGCCTCGACGCCGCCGGAAAGAATCTTTCCGCTGTTGGGCATCAACGTGTTATAGGCGCGGGCCAAGCGTGTGATCGAGTCGAGCAAGATCACCACGTGCTTGCCCACCTCCACCATACGGCGGGCTTTTTCGATGACCATTTCGGCGCAATGGGTATGGCTGTTGGCGTCCTCGTCGAAGGTGGAGGAAATGACCTCTCCTTTGACTTGGCGGCGAAAATCCGTCACTTCTTCCGGGCGCTCGTCGATGAGCAGCACGATCAGGTGCGTGTCCGGGCGGTTCGTCGCGATCGCGTTGGCGATGCCCTGCAACAAAATGGTTTTTCCCGTGCGCGGCGGGGCCACGATCAGCCCGCGCTGCCCCAACCCGATGGGCGTGAGCAAGTCAACGACGCGCATGGAAATATTGTCCCATCCGACCTCAGGACCCGTCTCCAGCATCAGGCGCTCGAGGGGATAATAGGGCGTCAGCTCCGTGAAGGGCGTGATATGGGCGATCTGCTCGGGCGGCAGGCCCATGACCTCGCGCACCTTGATGACGCAAGGGCAGCTCTCCCCCACGCGCGGCGGCTGAATCGTGGCGTCCACGATGTGGCCGCGCTGCAAGCCGTAGCGCCGGATCAGCGCTGCGGGCATGTAGGCGCTTTGGCTTTTAAGGCGGTAATTGTCCACTGCGTAGACCAAAACGCCGTCGCCGTCGGAAAGCACTTCCAAAACGCCCGACAAATGAATCGGGCGCTTGGCCTGCCAATGGATATCCAAAACATCGCGCAAAAGTTGGCGGCGCGTGGGCGTGGCGGGCACGGTGACGCCCGCCTCGCGGGCCGTCTCTTCCAGTTCGGGAAGCGTCAGCGCGTAGAGTTCGTTGAAGGACACGATATCGCCCTGCGAGGCGTTTTCCTCGGCCAGCCGGTCGAGTTCGACGGTGTTGCGCAAAATCTCCCAAGACGGCAGGCCGCCGGGGGAAAACACGGACGTGTCCGAGTCGAACTGCGCCGTGGGCGAAGGCTTCCATTGCCCGCCAAAACCGCCGTTTTTGGAAAAGTTCCCCTGCCCGCCTTGGAATTTCTGAAACTTTTGGAACTTCTTGTCCTTGAATTTTTTATTGAAATTCTTGTTGTAGTTTTGGTTGAAATTTTGGTTAAACTTCTTGCCGTAATTTTGGTTATATCCGCCCTTTTGGAAATTGCCGTCTTTGCGGAACGGCTGGCGGCCGTTGCCGTTGTCGCCGCGCGGGGCAAAATGCGAGGCGGCCTTTTCGTCCTGTTGGGTGCGCTGAGAATCGTAGGGGCTATTATCGCCGCCTTCACGGAGAGACTCCTCGCGCCCGGGGCGGCCCGCGCTCGGCGGCGCGTCGTCGGGCGAAGCGGAAAAGCTCTCCGGCACGTCCGTCTCCGGCTTGGGCCGCGCGTCGCGGCGGGGGGAATAGTCGTCGTCTTGGCTCGAAAATTCCCGCTTCGGCGCCTCGGAAGACCCGCGACGGCCGCCGGGTGAATAGTCATACGCGTGCGCCCGCGTGCCGGGAAGCATCACGGAGGGGCCGGAGGGCGTCGGCTTGGGGGCCTCGGGGATCGCGACGCTGTCGTAATCGGGGGGCGTCGCCGCCTTTTTCGCGCGGGTGGCGCGGCGGCGAATCGGCTTGGCCTCGTCGCCTGAAGTTGTCGGCGGCGGCGTCAATCCGAGATCGGCTTGGGCTGCGGGCTTGGCCTTCGCGGGGCGACCGCGGCGTTTCTTGGGGGCTTCTTCCATTTCAAATTCAGCCATAAAACAAAATAAAAATATCGTTCAACGTAAGGGGCCATACATGCGCTTCCGCCAAAAAAGGAAGCGCGCATCACATGCAATAAACAAATGCTATAAGGATGTGAGCCGACGGTGCAAGACTCGAAGTTGGTCTTTTAAAAATTCTTTGGAGCCGTCGTTGAGCAGGACAAAATCGGCGGCGGCGGCCTTTTTTTCGATGGGCCACTGGGCGGCGGCGCGGGCCGTTATTTGATCGGCGCTCATGCCGCGCTCCGCCATCAAACGCGCGCGCTGCACAGCAGGCGACACCCACAGGCAGACGGTGTGCTCAAACATCGCGTCAAAGCCGTTTTCAAACAATAGCGGAATTTCGGCGACAAACAACGCATCCCCGCGCCCGCGCGCTTGGGCCATCTCTTCCAAACAATATTCGCGTACACGCGGGTGCAATATAGATTCCAAAAACAAACGCTCACCGACATCGGCAAAGATTTTTTGGGCGATCCACGCGCGGTCGATCTCCCCCTGTTCCGTAAACGCCGCCTCCCCCCATCGCACAAGCAGTGCTTTATGCGTGGCCATGTTCGCATCCAAGAGCATCCGCACGCACGCATCCGCGTCAAACACGGGCACGCCCATCTCCCGCAGCAACTCGGCGAGCGCGGATTTCCCGCTGCCGATGCCGCCGGTGATTCCAAGCGTGGTGAAGGTGCCCTGCATGACTTGTGTTTAATCTGACGGGCGCGGCCCCGCTTTACAAGTTTAAGCCAAACTGCACGCCCAGCACCAGCGCGTCGGGATAGCGCCCGCCGGAAGGGTTGAATACGTATTGCACGGTCGGTTGAATATAGGCGAAACGGTTGATCTGCGCCTTGTAGTTCATTTCCACCATCGCCTCGTGGGAGTTTTTCAGCCAGTTGTCCTGCAGCTTTCCCGAGTATCGGCCGTAGGCGAAACCAAGGCACGCCACATCGTCCGCCCGCGATATTATCGGGGCGTTGAAGAAAAGACCGCCGTTGACGAAGAAGGGCATCTTGGCCGTCTCGTCATTGGGGTTGTATTGGGCGGTGCCCCATAGAATGAGGCCGCGCAAGTCGCGGTAGCGGTCACTTGAACGCCGGATGTAACGCGCCTCGTCGTTCTTCACCATCCCCAGATTCCACACCATGTAGTCGGCCTGCACATAGAGGCTGTAGCCGAACGTCGATACTTCCTGCGGGTTTGAAAAATGCGCGGCGTCGTACCAGTCCGTCACCAGCCCGACCGCCACAAGCCCGGGGGATTTTCCGGTGTCATCGTGGCGGATTTCCCAGCCCGCCTCAAAATTCGCGTTCACACCCACCCCGTTGAAGGAGAACTCGAGCCCGTGCCTGTCGGGGGCATCCTGCGCGTCGGTGTTGAGTTTGAAAACACCCGCCTTCAGATACTGCCCGTCCTTGTATTTCACCTGAACGACTGCCCCCCACGCGTTGCCCGTGGCCCAGCGCAATTGGTTGCCCAACCCGTCGGGGTTGCCGTTGATCGCGCCGTTTTGGTAGAGCCAGAAAATGGGGCTCGTCAAAAAATTCTCATCCGGGCAAAAGTTTCCGGCCTTGAACATAAACTTCCAATCGGGCGAAAACACGTCCCCGTCGTAGCGCACGAACAGGGAGCTCAGATTCAGCGTCGGGTCGCCGTACGCCTGCTGCACGTCAAACGAATTCCCAATGCGTCGTTTGGACAGGTCGTGCCCGAAATCCCACGACCAATAATTGCCCATCGTCCATCCCTTGAGCGCGCTCGTCCGCGACAATTTTTCCAAATCCGCGCCGAAGCCAAAGCTGACCGAATTGGCGAGCGCCACACCGCGGCTCATGCCTCCGGTGGGGTTCCCCACGAAATCGCCCACATGGGTGATGATCGGCACGATCCCCTGCTCTTCCAATATTCGCCTCAGCCCAAACCACGAGGCCGTCAAATGGGGAGCGTTAAACCATTCCTCGAAACTCAGCTGCCAAATCGCCTTGTTGGCCATGACCTTGTCGTAATACTCCGACCCGAGCACGAGTGGCAAACCGGTGTCGGCATCGTACAACCCCGGATAATACTTAGGCGGCTGCGTCGCCCACAATACGCCCGCGCCCATGCAGAGTAATGCGGAGAAAGCGCATAGAAAAACGAGTTTTCTTGACATAAAAGGTGTTTCGATAGTCTTGAACGTGTCTGAAAATTCAAACACAGCCGAAATAATCTTCAACAACAAAAAGGCCGCCCGTTCGGGCGGCCTTTTTGCAAACATCACTACGCGAATCGATATTCAACATCCTACCAATGTTCCATCTTGGCAAAAAAATGTGCCCATCATTCAATCGGGACTCCAAGCTGTTCTGCCAGTTTTTTGTTGTCCTTTTTTATGTTGCTAAAAACATCAATTGTAACCAATAGGATGAATATTAGATAACTGCATAAATTAGCCCAAAAAATATTTTCTAACGCACCCAGCAGGATGGTTCTAAGAAGCACAATAATACCTAGCGGCAAGACAAATGCATACGTCAAAAACAAAGTCATAATATCTTTGGCATATATATATCCCAAGCCGGGCAACAAAGCATTCAAAAACGCCCCGCGCCACTCATTTTTTTTCTTGGCATTGTACAAAAACACCTTGCTGTTCATATCCGTTGCCGGAGCAGAAGATTCCAATTTCGCGCCGCACCCCACACAGAGGACAGCCTTGTCATTGACTTGCATTCCGCATTTTTCACAAAACATAATAATTCTTTATTTTTGTAATTTAATTTGAGTCAATTGTTTGCGCATCTCTGATAATGACATATCCCAACCAACCATCGCATCGCCCTCTTATGGTGATACGATCGCCTTTTGAAAGTTTTGAGAGGCTTTGCGCTTCGCCTTTGTAAAAACTACAATGTGCCGCCGTGAACGTGAATTTTCCGCCCTGCAAAAGAACATAGGGGATCCCAAACACCTGTCCAAATGCGATTATCACTCCGTTTGTCTCTATTATGTTTCCCTTATATTTCTTATCCGCAGAAATCTCATTATCTTCGTAAGCATTCAGCAATTCCTGCAGATCGACCCGCATGAAATGCCCCCGATTAGATCTGGCAGTTGCATGACTTTCTGTTTCGCCAGAAATAATAAAATCCGAATCAGGCAATGCGCCATCAATAATACCACCCCACAAAGCCACTCCGAGTAAGGCCACAATAAGCACTCCGATGCAGTTTAATGCGTTTTTAAGGTATTTCGCGCCTTCATTACTCTTCTTGAGCACAAAAACATCTTTAGGGGTAGGGACGCCACATTTTTGACAAATGGAATCGTGATACTTCAATTTTGTGCCGCATTCTTTGCAAAACATAAATTTTCAGATGGGTTATGGGATAATTTTTCTTCCACTCTCATGGTAAACGAAATCCCTGTCAAACAAAATAGCACTACCGATCGTGAGGTGTTTCGATAATCAAAAACACCGTATTATCGGTGGTATGCTATCAACATTTGATATCCCCGCACGCTTGAAGGAGCTACGCGAGGCATCCGGAATGACACAAGAGGCTTTTGCGGAACACGCGGGGATGGGATACAAGTTTTACCAACATATCGAGGCGGGGCGGAAACGCCTTTTGCGCATAGACACGATTGAGCGCATTTGCCTCGCTTACAAAATCTCCCTCTGTGATTTTTTCAAGCCCAAGTGCCCTAAAATTCAAAAAATCACCTCCCCTATCAAGACAAAGCGCAAGCCCCGAAAATAAGCACATTTTATAACTCGCTTTCCTCTGCACACAAAAAGGCCGCCCAAACGGGCGGCCTTTTTGCAATGCGCGTTTTTTTTACGCGCACGGGTGTCGGATGACCTTTGCGGCTTTGTTAGAGCGTGCAGCGGTTGACCAAGAGGGTCTTCTGCGCGGCGAGTTCTTCCGGGAGGTGATCGGTGATCGAGCGGAAGAGCTCGTCGGCGGATGCCGTCGTCTCCTTGATGCGGGCGGGGTCCACAGCCATGAGCTGGTTCCACTGCTCGTCCGAGAAGTCAAGCCCGCGCCAGTCGATGTCCTGCTTCGAGGGCACCCAGCCGAGGGTCGATTCCGTCGCGGCGGCGCTGCCTTGGGCGCGTTCGATGGCCCACTTGAGCACGCGCATGTTCTGCCCGTAGCCGGGCCACATGAACTTGCCTTCCTTGGTCTTGCGGAACCAGTTGACGTGGAAGATCGCGGGCTTGGCGGAGAGCTTGCGCCCGACCTTGAGCCAGTGCTTGAAGTAGTCGCCCACGTTGTAACCGCAGAAGGGCAGCATGGCCATCGGGTCGCCGCGCAGGGCGCCCACTTGGCCTTCGGCCGCTGCCGTCTGCTCGGAACCCATCGTGGCGCCGAGGTAGACACCGTGGCTCCAGTCGAAGGACTGGAACACCAGCGGAATGTCGTTCATGCGGCGGCCGCCGAAGATGATGGCGGAGATTTCGACGCCCTCGGGGCTCTCCCAGTTTTCATCGATGCACGGGCAGTTGCGCGCCGGGGCGGTGAAGCGGGAGTTCGGGTGCGACGAGAGGCGGCCGCAATCCGGCGTCCAGTCGTTGCCCTGCCAGTCGATCAGGTGCTTGGGGGCCTCCTTGGTCATGCCTTCCCACCAGATGTCGCCGTCGTCCGTGAGGGCCACGTTCGTGAAGATCGTGTCGCTCTTGCAGGACAGCAAGGCATTGGGGTTGGTGTCCATGGCGGTGCCGGGGGCCACGCCGAAGAAGCCGGCCTCGGGATTGATCGCGCGCAGGCGGCCGTTCTTGTCGGGCTTGATCCAGGCGATGTCGTCGCCCACGCAGGTGACCTTCCAGCCCTTCATTTCTGAGGGGGGAATGAGCATGGCGAAGTTGGTCTTGCCGCAGGCGCTCGGGAAAGCGGCCGTGACGTAGGCCTTCTTGCCCTCGGGCGACTCGACGCCGAGGATGAGCATGTGCTCGGCCAGCCAGCCTTGGTCGCGGGCCATCGCCGAGGCGATGCGCAGGGCGAAGCACTTCTTGCCCAAGAGCGCGTTGCCGCCGTATCCGGAGCCGAACGACATGATCTCGCGGGTCTCGGGAAAATGGCAGATGTAGGTGTTCTCCGGGTCGCAGGGCCAGCGGACATTGTCCTCGGCCTTGACGATGGGCTTGCCCACGGAGTGCACGCAGGGGACGAAAGGCTTGTCGTCGCCGAGCTCGGCCAAAACCTTGTCGCCCATGCGGGTCATCGTGCGCATGTTGACGACCACATAGGGCGAGTCGGACAGCTCGACGCCGATCTGCGAGATCGGGGAGCCCAGCGGGCCCATGCAGAAGGGAATCACGTACATCGTGCGGCCCTTCATGCAGCCGTTGTACAGCTTGTACATGTGCTCGCGCATTTTCACGGGGCAGTCCCAATTGTTGGTCGGGCCGGCTTCCTCGCGGGTTTTCGAGCAGATGAACGTGCGTTTTTCAACGCGCGCGACGTCGCGCGGGTCGGAGCGGAACAGGTAGCTGTTCGGGCGCTTCGCGTCGTTAAGCTTGATGGCCATCTGCGACTTGACCATCTGGTCAAAGAGCGCGTTGGCTTCGGCGTCGGAGCCGTCGGCCCAGCAAACCTTGTCGGGCTTGCACAGGTCCACGTACTTCTGCACCCAAGCCAAGAGGGCGGCGTGCTTTGTTTTCGGCGTATTGCTAGGGACTGTCATGGTGATGATACTTATGGGTTAAAATCAGACCTCGTTGCCCCGCCCGTCGCGGATGGGGAGTTTGCACCCCCTGCCCACGGTTCGAACGCATCCGGTTAACTATAACAAACCGCACGCCATGGGGCGCAACTTTTTAATTCAAAAACTTTTCTCATTAGAGGTTGCAGACGCCACGCCTTGGAGTGAAAATGGACGGTTCTCTATGGAGATGTTCACACAGACGATCTCGGCGGTGCTTGCGGTCTACGCGGCGGTCGCCGTCGGCTGGCTCTTGGGCCGCAAGCGGTTTTTCGACGAGAATTTCCCCGCGATGGGCACAAAACTCGTCGTCAACGTGCTCTACCCGTGCCTGATGCTGTTCTTCGTGCTGAACAACGCGGCCTTGCGCGAGCCGGAAAATCTCCTCCTGCCGCCCCTGCTGGGCTTTGGCTCGATGGTATTCGGCCTGTGGTTGGCGCGCACGGTGGCCAAACGGCGCAAGCTCGGCGACGAGGCCGAGCAGCGCACGTTCGCTTTCATCACCTCCGTCAACAATTACGGCTACATTCCGATCCCCCTGTGCGCGGCGCTCTTCGACGCGCAGACGGCGGGCGTGCTTTTGGTGTTCACGATGGGCATGGAGGCGGCCGTCTGGACGTTCGGCCCGCTCATGCTTGCGGGCCGCGCGTTCACGTTCGCCAACTTGAAGGGCATGGTCAACCCCGTGCTGATCGCGCTGTGCGTCGGGATCGTGCTGAACCTCTGCCACGCCGTCGAGCACGCGCCCGTCTTCCTTGCCGAAACACTGATGAGCTTTGTGAAGCTGCTGGGCAACGCGGCCATTCCGCTGGCGCTGGTCATGATCGGGGCCACCTTGTGCAACGTCATTCGTCAAATGGGTTTTAAGCGCGATTACGCGGTGATGGGCTGGGGTTGTCTTTTACGACTCGGCGTGGTCCCCGCCGTCATGATGGCGCTGGCATGGATCATCCCGATGCCGGTCGAGCTGCGGCGCGTGCTGATTGTCGAAGCCGCGATGCCCTGCGGTATTTTTCCCATTTTGATGTGCGCCCACTACGGCGGCAAACCCACGGTCGCGATCCAGCTGGCGGTCTCCACCTCGTTGTTGGCCTTGCTGACAACGCCGCTGTGGCTCGTCTTGGGAATGAAATTCATCCTTCCCGACTCCTGATGTTTTTCTAAAAAAATGCCCTCGAAAGAAAATCCCGACTCGCCTGAGTTTTTCCTGAAAATCGCCCCGCAGTTCCAGCTCGGCGGGCTTGACACGGAGGGCTTCCATCCCTTGACGCACTCGCTTTCGCAATGGGCGCGCAAGGACATGCGCAAGGCGGTGAAATCGCTGCAGGCCGCAGACTCGGAAGCCCTCTCGATTTTCGCCCACCTGCATGCCGACAAGCTCCCCGCCCTTGCGCAGGCGATAGCGAAGACATTTAAGGAAAAGGGCCGTGTGTTTCTCTGCGGTTGCGGCGCGACGGGGCGGCTCTCCCTCGCGCTCGAATGGCTCTGCCGCGACGGGCTTTTGCCCAAGGCCAAAGCCTCGAAAGTGATCGCCTTCATGGCGGGCGGCGACGCCGCGCTCATCCGGTCGATCGAGGCGTTTGAAGACCACCCCGAATGGGGCGCGCGCCAGTTGGAGGAACTCGGCTTCACGGCAAACGACTTGTTGATCGCCTCGACCGAAGGCGGCGAAACCCCGTGGGTGATAGGGACGGCAGAACGCGCCGCGGAAATTTCCAAACGCGCCCCGTGGTTTTTATACTGCAACCCGGACGCGCCTTTACGCCTCGCGGCGGAACGCTCGCGCCGCATCTTGGACGACGGCCGCGTGCGCAAGATGAATCTGTCCGTCGGCCCCATGGCCGTCGCGGGGAGCACGCGCATGCAGTCGAGCACCGTCTTGATGGCTGCCATTGGCTTCGCGTTGCGCCACCATGAAAATCCTTCGGCCAGCGCCGACGGGGCGCGGTTGTGGGCCTTGCGCGAAATTTCGCTCATGGGCAAAAAAGGGCGTAACTTCCCCGCCCTCACCGCGAAGGCGGAGGCGGACGTTTACGCCAAAGGCGAATACACGCTCTACCGCACGCGGGATTTCGCCCTGAGCGTGCTGACGGACACGACGGAGCGCTCGCCCACCTTCAGCCTCCCCATCTTTGAAAACGCGCACCGCAAAGGGGCCTCACCCGCGTGCCTGTGCTATTTGCACATTCCCAAAACACGCACGGCGGCCGAGGCGTGGCGGGCATTGCTCAAGCGCGCGCCGCGCTGCCTCGAATGGGATTTTTGCAAAACCTATTCCGGCAAGCGCGAACTCATGGGCTACGATATTTCCGACCGCGCGCCCGCCCTGCGCAAAAAGCGCCTCGGCAAAAAAAGGCAGCACGTTTTTGAAATCGGCGGCAAGGGTGCGACGCTCAAAATCCGCTTTCAGGGAAAAACCCACACCGTCGAAGACACGGGCGCGGATGTGCTGGAGCGCAATCTGACTTTAAAGATGCTTTTAAACACCCATTCGACGGCCGTCATGGCCCGCATGGGACGCTGCCACGGCAACGTGATGACGTATGTGAAACCGAGCAACTACAAGCTCATCGACCGCGCGATCCGCTACGTCCGACATCTGCGCGCGCAAGCCAACGCAAAAGAGCTTTCCTACGAGACCGTCTGCCGCGCCCTCTTTGAAGCCCGCTCGACATTGGCCCCCGATGAGCCGATTGTTTTGAAAACGATCGCGCTACTTAGTAGTCCAGATTGAACTCCAGCTCAAACGTCCGCTCGCCGCCGGGCGGTGCTCCAACGTAACCCAAGCGGTCAAACACATTTAAGACCGACTGGTCGAACGTCCGTGAACCGGACGACTTGGTGATTTTTCGCGAGGTAATCAGCCCTTGGTTGGAAACGGTAAAAACGACCGTCGCGCTCGCGCCCGAAGCGTCGTCCGGCTTCGCCCAGTTCGCGTCGATGCGCGTGCGCAGTGTGGCAACATAGCGGCCCAATTCCGAAGCCGTGCCCCCCGGGGAAATGCCAATCCCCGTGCTGTTTGTTAAACCGTCACCCCCGCCGCGTTTGCCGTCGGGAGTGGTCAAATTTTTCCCCATTTGGCCTATGCCGGTTCTGTCAATTTTGATCGGCGGACCGGCAGGCGCGCGCCGCCCGCTGGTAGTCGTCGTCGATGGCTTATCGCTTATTCTCTTGCCGTCCCGTGTTTGCCTAAAGGCATCGTAAGTGCTCGGCGTTGCCTCCGGCTTGGGCTTGGGCGCAGGTTTGGGGTCCGGCGAAGGCTTGGGCGCGGGCGTCGGTTTCGGCGGCGTCGGCGCGGGCGGCTCCGGGTCAGCCACAGGCGCGATCGGCACGTCCGGAATGTCGGGAGACGTCAAGTCCGGCAGGTTCGGCATTTCGGGACCCGGATCGCCCGGCTTTCTGCCGTCGATTTCTCCGGGAGCCTTCGGTCCGGGAATATTAAAAGGCGTCTTCGGCCCGTCCACCATGTCGAAGATGACAGGCTGCGTTTCATCCGCCGCTCCCGTCCACCAAAACGTCGCGCACACAAGCCAGCCCAACACCAGCACGTGCAGTGTGGTGGAGACGATCAGGCCTTTGCGCTCGGGAACGTTCATTGAAAAACAAAAATGCTTATTTCACCTGCGTGTCGAAGCTGATCTTCGTCACATTGTGCCGCTTGAGCATGTCGATGATGTCGATGATCTTTTGGTAGGCGACCGTGCCGTCGCCGCGCAGGCTGATCACGGGCGGGTTCGCCTGCCCCGCGAACGCGGCGATCAGTTCCTCCAAGCGCTCCGCGCTCACGGGATTCTCGCCCCAAAAAAGCTGCGCGGTTTTGTCCACGCTGAGGGCCTGATATTTGACATCCTCGGGTCGGTCGCTATGCCGGTCGCGCGACTGCTCGGGCAGGTTGATGGGGATCGTCTGCTCCAAAAGCGGCGTCGTGATCATGAAGATCAGCAGCAGACAAAACACGATGTCCAACAACGAGGTGATGTTGATCTCGGCGACCGCGCTCATGCGGGCGTTGCGTTTAAAAGAGCGTGCCATGGCGGAATTTTTTCGCGCTCACAAACAAATTAATCTTCGTCCTCCTCGTCCAAGCGGATCGAGTATTGGCGGCTGGGCTTGGCCCACGGCGAAGGCTGCGTGGGAGCGGGGGGCGGCGGCGGAGCCTGCACGAGTGGCGGAGGCTCGGGCACGGGCGGCGGCACATACGCGGGAGCCGACACCGGCGGCGGCACGTAAGCCGGAGCGGGCGCGGCGGCCTGCGAAGCCGCCTCATGCGCGGCCGCGCTCGGGCTTTTTCCCTTCTCCATCATGTCGAGTTCCAGCTCGATGCTGTCGGCCGTCCAGCTCGCGAAATTTTCCAATTCCGCCGTCATGATTTTCGTGCGCGTCAGCAAAAAGTTGTAGAAAAAAACGGAAGGAATCGCCACGACAAGGGCGGCCGCCGTCGCCAAGAGCGCCGAGGCCACGCCGGGAGCCAGCGACTGGATGGTCGCGCCGGAGGAAGACCCCATGCCGGAGAACGCGATCATCACGCCCCACACCGTGCCGAACAGGCCCAAAAACGGCGCGCCCGAAACGGCGGAGCTCAGTAGCACCATTTTGGACTCGTACAAAATCGACTGGTCGGCCAAGACGCGCTGCATCGCGTTTTCGATAAAGCGCATGCGCACGTCCGGCCCGTCGCCGACGGGGGCCTGCGCGGCCGCCTTTTGCGCCTCGCGCACGACGACCGCGTACGGCCCGAGCGCCCCGGCGTCGCGCAAACGCATGGACAAGAGGGACTCCCCTTGCTTGATCCGCCGCTCGAAGGCGACATTGAGCAGGCGCAGGCGTTTCAAATCGAGGCCCTTGCCGATGATCACCGTCCACGCCACCAAGCTGGCGATAATGAGGAAGACAACGATCGCCTTGCCGAGCGTGTCGGCGTTGCGGAAAAGCTCGAACACGTTGGCGTCGCCGCTGGCGAGCATCTGGGGATGGAAGAACGTCATGAAAAAAGAAAAAAGTCGAAATTTATGGAGGTAATTTTGACATGGTTTTGACCGGGGGCAATCAATTTTCGATTGCCCAATGTATTTGCTTGGGTTAGCAAAGAGAATTCACCCGAAATTTACATTCCCCGGACTGTCCCCATGGATAACAAACACCTGACCCGCCAGCTGCTCGCCGAAAAAGGCCACAGCCTGTACACCAAAAACGTCGTCGTCGGCCTCGACGGTTTTATCGACCGCATCGTCCACCCCGTGGACAAGCGCCACGGCCAAGGCGAGAATTTCGAGCGCATGGCCACGATCGAGTGCTTTGGCGCGCGCGTGCTGGCGGCGGCGGGCAAAAGCGCCAACATCGAGCTTTCCCCGCGTTTTGAGAAACTCGGCGGCAACGGGCCCATCATGGCCAACGCCGTGGCCTCCATAGGCGCGAAGATGCGCTACATCGGGGCTTTGGGCGAAAAAAGCATCAACCCCGTGTTCGCCGACTTCGCGCAGATGTCGGACGCCGTGTCGATCGCCGACCCGGGCGTGACGCTGGCCCTCGAGTTCGAGGACGGCAAGCTGATGCTCGGCATCATGGCCAGCCTCGAAAACGTCACCTACGAGCGCATCATCTCCACGATGGGCGAAGGGGCTTTCATGGACACGCTGGACAAGGCGAACCTCATCTGCCTCGTCAACTGGACGATGCTGCCCAACATGACGGAGATTTTCAAATCGCTGCTCGACAAGGCCCTGCCCGCCCTCAAGCAGAAAGACCGCTCGTTCTTCTTCGATCTGGCCGACCCGGCCAAGCGTTCCGAGGCGGATTTGAAGGAAGTGCTGGGGCTGATCTCGCGCTTCGAGCAGTTCGGCCGCGTCACCCTCGGCCTGAACCTCGCCGAGGCCCAGCAGATCGCGAAGGTCATGGGCTACGCGCACACCGAGCACAACCCCGAAACCCTCCAAGCCTTGGTCAAGCGCCTGCGCGAGGACTTCGCCATCCATTGCGTGGTCGTCCACCCGACCGACTCCGCCGCCTGCGCGACCAAGGACGAAGTCCAGTGGGTCAAGGGGCCTTTCGTGGAAAAGCCCAAGATCACGACGGGCGCGGGCGACCATTTCAACGCCGGGTTCGCCATGGCGCAACTGATGGGCCTTCCCCCGATCGCCTGCCTGACGACGGCGGTGTGCACCTCGGGCTTCTACGTGCGCACGGCAAAAAGCCCCTCGGTCGAAGATTTGACTGGCTTCCTGCAAACTTGGAAATAACGTTATAGGGGTATGACCAAGCAAAAAAACAGGCCCCTTTTTATTTCCTTTGAGGGATCCGAAGGCAGCGGCAAGACGACGCAAATCCTCCTGCTGAACGAGCGCCTTGAAAAGGCGGGGCGCGACGTGCTGGTCACCCGCGAGCCGGGCGGCACGAAAATCGGCGAGGAGATCCGCCGCCTGCTCAAACACTGCCAGCCCGACGGCGCGCAGATCTGCCCGGAAACGGAGCTGCTGCTGTTCGCCGCCAGCCGCGCGCAGCTCGTGCGCGAGAGCATCCTGCCCGCGCTGGATTCCGGGAAAGTCGTCTTGTGCGACCGCTATTTGGACTCCACGACCGTCTATCAGGGTGTCGCCCGCAAGATTTCGAGCGACCCGGTGTCGATGATCAACCGCTTCGCCGTCGGCAACGTGATGCCGGACTTGACGATCATCCTCGACATCCCCGCCGAGCTCGGTTTTAAGCGCATCGAGACGCGCACCTCTGACCTGCCCGACCGCATGGAGCAGGAAAGCATCGACTTCTACCGCGCCGTGCGCGACGGGTATCTCCTGCTGGCCCGCTCGCTGCCCAGCCGCTTCATGGTGGTGGACGGCACGCGCCCGAAGGAGGAAGTCTCACAGGACATCTGGGATGAAATTGTTCGCCGAAAACTCTGAGGACGGATTGTTCGGCTTCGCGGACGAGGCGCCGCCGCCGGTCGCCGCGCCCGCGGAAGAAAGCCCCGAACAACCGTCGGCCCTCGGCGAGCTTCAGGCGTTAAAAGTGCTTTCGCGCGCCCACGCCGCGGGCAAGCTACCGCACGCCATCCTTTTTTACGGCGACGACTTTTCGGCGGTCGAGGCCGCGGCGATGGAGCTGGCCAAAAAAATTCTGAACACCCGCGCCCCGCAAAAGCACGCGGACTTGTTCTGCCTGCGCCCCTCCGGCAAGGCGCGTTTTATCCGCGTGGATCCCATGCGGAATTTTATAAAAGGCCTCTATCTCTCCCCCAGCCAAGGCGCGCGCAAAGTCGGCGTTGTCTACGACGCCGACCGCATGATGGATCCGGCGGCCAACGCCTTTTTGAAAACGCTCGAGGAGCCGCCGGCGGACACGACGCTTTTTTTGCTCACCACGCGCCCCCACGATTTTTTACCGACGATCCACAGCCGTTGCTTTCATTTTCGCATCCCGGCGGGCAAATCCCAAGCGGACGCCCCCGAATGGGCGCAATGGAAAAAGCAATTGCGCGACTGGCTGGCCCTCTTGGACCGCATAGGGTCCGGCGCGCAAAGGGCGAATCCCGCCGAAACGGTCATGGCGGCCTACGGGCTCTCCGGGCGGATCGCCCATTTGATCGAGGAAATCTCCGAATCCGCATGGGAGCAGGCCAAGGCGCTGTGCCCCGAATCCATGGAGGAGGAAGAACGCGAGGCGCTCGAAGAGGGCCTGCGCAAAGGCACGCGCTCAAAACTGCTGCTGGAAGTCGAGCAGACCATGCGCGACTTCGCATTGCAGGGCGACAACACGGCGGCACGCGCGCGAAAACTCAGCTCCAGCGTGGCGGACTTGGAACTCGCGCGGGGACTGTTGGAAATCAACTTCGGCGAGGCGGCGGCCTTCGAGCATTTTCTGCTCAAAGCCCTGCGGCATTGGACGAGGCCGAAAGCGGAATAACCTTCACACGTCGGTAAACACCGCCGCGTCAGAAGCACGGGAAAGTATCCATCCGGCAGGCAACGTGTCATCGCAACGCGCCCCTGAGAAAATTTCGCCGACGATTTTCCTTTTGGATTTCCCGACCGCCGCGACCAATATCGAGGCGGCGTTCACAATGACCGGGCCCGTGAGCGTGACGCGCGTCTGCTCGGTCTCCGGCTGTTTGGAGACGGCGCACAGCGCGCGCGCCTGCAAGAGCGTCGCAGCGTTTGCGGGAAAAATGGAGGCCGTGTGGCCGTCCTCGCCGATGCCCAAAATCACGCAGTCGAACCGTGGCAACCCGTTTTGCTTGGGCAGTTCTTTTTTCAAGACAGCCGCATAACGCACGGCCTCCTTTTTCGGATTGGCCTCGCCCCGAATGCGGCGGATGTTGCGCGGCGAAATTTTCAACGGCTCCAATAATTCTTCGCGGGCGTGGCCGTAGTTGCTCGCCTCGTCCGAAGGCCCGACGCAGCGCTCG
>JAVBTG010000081.1:0-5631 GCA_031556275.1 Opitutales bacterium | reverse complement strand
AGCAGTTCGGCATCGAGGTTCCGGAGGCCGACTACGGCAAACTGGCCAGCCTCGACAGTTGCGCGGACTATCTGCAGCCCAAATTCAAGTGAGGTTTTTTCCAAAACCCCTCCCGTAAAAAGGCGCGTGCAAACGCGCCTTTTTGTTTGGATTGGCCGCCCGTGAGCCCCTATAATGTCGTCATCTTTTCTTTTCTATGACGCCCGCGCCCACGAATTATTCTCCCGACGACAAAGTTTACCCCGCGTCCGATGCTTTTTACAGCATCCACGACATTCTCTCGATTGCGAACAACCCCGAATATCAGGGTTCCGACGGCTTCCCCCGCATTTCCGATTTCCACCTGAAGGTGGGCATGCCCCTGCGCGTGCGCATGGACCATCAGTTGCTCGATCTCTCAGGCGGCGCTCCGTTGACCCCGCAGATGATCGAGAAGCTGATCTACCCGCTGCTCTCTCCTGCGGCCATCGCCCGCCTTAAGGAGCATCCGGACACCGACGTCGACGCCAGCTACGAGCCGCCCGGTAGCTCCTCGAACTACCGCATCAACGTTTTCCATGACCGCGACGGCATCGCGGCGGTGCTGCGCATGCTCACCT
This sequence comes from Opitutales bacterium, assembly GCA_031556275.1. Taxonomy (GTDB): domain Bacteria; phylum Verrucomicrobiota; class Verrucomicrobiia; order Opitutales; family JAKPNF01; genus JAKPNF01. The sequence goes on along the minus strand of JAVBTG010000081.1, from coordinate 5,032 downwards.
CCAAGCTGCCCCCCATCGAAAGCGTGGGCTTCCCGCAGGAATTGGTCTGGAAGGAAATTTTGGAGCTCAAACAGGGCCTCATCTTGGTGACGGGCGTCACGGGCAGCGGCAAATCGACCACGATTGCCAGCTTGCTCCAGCGTCTCAATCAGACGCGGCCCGCCCGCATTATCACTTTGGAAGACCCGATCGAATACGTCTTTCGCAGCGAGGCGTGCCTGTTCTCCCAGCGCGAGGTGGGCACGACGGTCAAAAGTTTCGCGGACGGCCTGCGCAGCGCCCTGCGCGAGAATCCCGACATCATCTACGTGGGGGAAGTGCGCGACGAGGAGACGGCCTCGCTCGTGCTCTCCGCCGTGGAAACGGGCCACTTGGTCTTCGCCACCTTGCACACGCGCGACACGGTGGGAGCGCTCACCCGCATCGTCGACATGATGCCGCCCGAGCGCACGCGCGAAGTCTCGCTCCAGCTTTCGTTCGCGATCTCCTACATCGTCAGCCAAAAGCTCGTGCCGCTGGCCAACGGACAGGGGCGCACGGCGGCGTTCGAGATTTTGCGCAACAATTCCGGCATGGAAAACATCATCCGCACCGGCAACTGGGCGCAGATCGGCAGCATGCTCGAAACCCGCACGCGCGAAGGCATGCGCACGATGGAGCGCTCGCTTTCGGAACTGGTGCAGTCGGGGCGCGTCACCGAGGAGGCGGCGCTGTTGTACGCCAACGACCCCGACTTGCTGGAGCGCATGCTCTACAGCGCCGGCGGCAAAACACGCAAATAATTCTCAACGCCATGAAAAAAATCGGAATCATCCTTTCGGGCTGCGGCGTCTACGACGGCAGCGAGATCCAAGAGGCGGTGCTGGCACTGTTGGCGATCGAGCGCCGTAATCAAGAGGCGGTGTGCTTCGCCCCCGACGCCGCGCAAAGCGACGTCGTCAACCACCTGACGGGCAAGCCCGAAACGGGCGCGCGCAACGTGCTGGCGGAGTCCGCCCGCATCGCGCGCGGCAAAGTGCACCCGTTGTCGGAGGCCGGTGCCAAAGACCTCGACGCCCTCGTCATCCCGGGCGGCTTCGGCGCGGCGAAAAACCTGTGCGACTTCGCCTCAAAAGGCGCGGACTGCGCGGTCTTGCCCGCCCTGCAAAGCCTCATCGAGGGGATGTACGCCGCGAAAAAACCGATGGCTTTCGCCTGCATTTCCCCCGTCATCGCGGCGAAAGTTTGGGGCAAACACGGCATCGAGCTCACGATGGGCAGTGCCGATTCCGCCGCGGCCAAGGCGGCGGCCGCCATGGGCGCCAAAATGATCGCGCGCCACGCCGACCAAAGCTGGGCGGACACCGCGCACAAGGTCGTCAGTACCCCGGCCTACATGGAAGCCAAAAATATCACCGACGTCTATCTCGGCATCGAGTCGATGGTGCACGAATTGCTTGCGTTGGCCTAGATCGCGCTTTCATGAAATTTTCCGCCTCCCATTTGGCATGGCTTTTATGCGCGCCGCTGATCGGCCTGTGCGCCCAAACGCAGGACAACGAGCTCACGCGTTTCGAGGCCAGCGCGCCCGTGCGCGATTTCTCTTTACCGATGTTTGGCGACGGGGGCTTTAAGACATGGGACCTCTCCGGCAAACAGGGCCGCTACCAAAGTCAGGAACGCATCGACATCGAGGGGGCGCGCCTGCGCCTGTTTTCGGGAGATGAGTCCGCCCGCGTGGAAGTGACGATCGAGAGCCCGCAGGCCCTCGTCAACCCCAAGCTGGGCCTCGCGCAGGGGGCGGATTTCCTCTACGTCCACGGCCCCGGCTACTCCGTGACGGGGCGCGACTGGGTCTGGAACGAGCGCGAAAAAACGCTCACGATCAAAAAGGACGTGCAGGTGACCTTCGCCTCCGAAAAAGAGGACGGTACCCCGATCACGGTCATGAGTCGCCGGCTCTCGATCAGCACGCAGCCCGACCAATATTACTTTCGTTTCGAGGGCGCGGTAAAAGTCATCAACGGCCCGACCGAAATGCAAACGCCCTCGCTGGAGGCGTGGTCGTGGCGCGCGGACAACCTCGCCGACGCTTCCGCCTCGCGCCTGCGCGGGGTGCGCCGCATCCTCGCGGACAAGGGAGTCACGGTGTCGCAGCAGGGTGGGCGAACCCTCACCGCCCAACGCGCGGAAATGCCCGAATCGGGCGGGGGTTCCGAAATCGTGCTGACAGGCTCCCCCGAAATGCGCGACAGCCAAAACGACGCTGTTTTGACGGGCGGGGAAGTGCGTCTGTGGCGAGACCGCCAAAAAGTCCTCGTGTTCCCCAAAGAGGGCGGCCGCGTGCGCGCGAGTTTGCCGCCCATGGAAAAGGACGCCCCCGGCCGCATGGACATCACGTCCGAGCGCCTCGAATTGGAGCCGCGCCCGGACGGCGGCCGTAGCTTGAGCTTTTTCGACAAGGTGGAGGTGGCCGACCCGGGCTCGAAAGTCTGGTGCGACCGCCTGACGGCCGACATCTCCCCGGGCAGCGGCGACGGCCTTTCGCTCGAGGCGGGCAAAAAAGGCGCGCTCGAACTCATCACCGCGCACGGCAACGTGATCGTGGACCAATCCTCCCGCCGTACCCGCGCCAAGGAGGGCCGCATCGACCCCGAAAAAGGCGAGGCCACCCTGACGGGCGACCCGATGGTCGTCGACAACTTAAACGGCGCTATTCTGGAGGGCGACCGCATCATCCTCGTCAAGGCGGGGGCCAAGGCGCTCGTCTTCGGCGCGCCCGGCAAGCAGGCGCACGTCACGCTCGCCCCGATGCAGCAGACAGTCGGCGGAAACTTCACCCACATTTACAGCGACTCCCTCCAAATGACGCGCGGCCAAGACGTCAGCGTCGTGAGCTTTTTGGACAACGTGAAAGTCGAGTCCGGCGACATGCGGATGACCTGCGGCGGGCTCGACGTGTTCGTGGCGCAGGAAAACGCCCCGAAAAAAGACGCGGCCTCGCCCGAAGGCTTGGGTAAAATCGCGCGCATCGAGGCGCGCGAGCAGGTGCGTTATTCCCAGCAGGACATGCGCGGGCACGCCGCCCGCATCGAGATTTTCCCCTCCGCCATCGTGAAAAACGACGACGACTCGCAGCCGGGCACGCCGCAGCGTTTCATGAGCCTGTTTGGCGACCCCTCCGGCAAGCAGGGCCCCGTCCGCCCCGAAGTATTTCTGCCGCCCGTCGACGCCGCCTTGGGCGCGTCTTCCACGGCTGAAAAAACCAAGGGCGAAACGCGGCTGGTCAGCGACGAACAGGAAATGTTCACGCGTCCCGACGGCTCCCACTTCTTCTTCAAAGGCGACGTCGAGCTGACGGGTGACGACGTGCGCATGACCTGCGACCGCCTCGCGGTCGAATGCCTGCCGTCCCCCGAAAACGCGGGCGACCCCGCGGGCCGCTTGGGCAACCCCGAGAAAGTGAGCGCGATCGGCAACGTCGCCATAACCCAAGGCACGCGCAGCGCCAAGGGCGGTTTCGCCGAGATGTCCTTGCGCACGGGCAAGTGCGTGCTCGGCGACAACCCCGTCGTCACCGACAGCGCGGACGGCAGCCGCGTGGAGGGTTATCGCATCACGCTGCTGCGCGGGCAAGACCGCGTGTTCGTCGAGGGCACCCCGCCCGCCGACACCGCTGCCGCGCAGACCGCCCACCCGCGAAAGCGCCCCACGGTCATCCTGCCGCAGTTCAACATGAACATGGACCGCGCCTACCAATCTAAAGACAAAAGCAACTAGTATATGAGCGACACCCAACCGGAATCCCCCCTCACTTTGTCCACGCGCGATCTGGCAAAAATCTACGGCCAGCGCGAGGTGGTGCGCGGCATCAGCATCGACGTGAAAGCCGGCGAGGTCGTCGGCCTGCTCGGCCCCAACGGCGCGGGCAAGACAACGACGTTTTACATGGTCGTGGGCCTCGTGCCCGTCACGCGCGGGGAGGTCACCTTGGGCGGCCAAAACATCACCGAGCTGCCCATGTACCGCCGCGCGCGCCTAGGGATCGGCTACCTCCCGCAGGAGGCCTCGTGCTTTCGCAAGCTCACCGTCTACGAAAACATTCTGGCCGTCGTCGAGACCTTGGAGATCCCCGCGAAAGAGCGCCACGACTTCACGCTGGCGATGCTCGGCGAACTCGATCTGGCCCACCTCTCCAAGCAAAAAGCCTACACGCTCAGCGGGGGAGAACGCCGCCGCCTCGAGATCACGCGCGCCTTGGTCGTGCGCCCGCGCTTTTTGCTGATGGACGAGCCTTTTAGCGGCGTCGACCCGATCAGCGTGGCGGAAGTCCAGCACATCATCCTCGGTCTCAAATCCAAGGGTATAGGCGTGCTCATCACCGACCACAACGTGCGCGAGACCCTGCGCATAGTAGACCGCGCCTACCTCATCCACGAGGGCAAAGTGCTCTCGCAGGGCACCAGCGACTTCCTCGTCAACGACAAGGACAGCCGCGAATTCTACCTCGGCCGCAACTTCTCCCTCTGATTTAAAAAAATCCTCAACCCCGCACCGCCATGCCCGATAACGCAAAAATGGTCGAGAGCATTTCCGTCCGCGACTTTTTCGACTCGTTCAAGACCGAACTCAAACTGACCCTCTTGGCGGGCGGCGTCGGGCTCGACAAGGTGATCCGCGAAAAGAGCGTCAACCGCCCCGCGCTCGCGCTGACGGGCTATTTCAAGCATTTTGCGAACAAGCGCATGCAGCTCTTCGGGGCGGGAGAAATGGCCTATTTGAAAGACCTGCCCGAGCCGCGCCAACGCGAGATCATTTCGGAGATCATGGGCAAGAGCATCCCCTGCGTGGTTGTCACGCGCGGCATTTCCCCGACGCCGTTCTTTTTGGCGGCGGCGGAAAAGGCGCAGGTGCCCGTGCTCTCCTCGCCGCTCAAGACAAAGGATTTTATTTCGGAGTCGACGATTCTTTTGGAAAACAAGTTCGCGCCTCGCACGGCCCTGCACGGCACGCTGCTCGACGTGCGCGGGGTGGGGGTCTTTTTGCGCGGCAA
>JAVBTG010000032.1:0-3986 GCA_031556275.1 Opitutales bacterium | reverse complement strand
AAGTTTTTTCAAATACCCAGACATCGACGCGGAATTTCGCATCGCGCTGATCGAGCGCCACCGCGCCGACTGACCACCGGAGATAGCCCAGCGGCTCTCCACCTCCATCATCCTCAAAACCAAGCCCTCGCGCCCCGACATCGCGATGGACTTCGCCCGTCAAGAGCTTGAGCAAAACATCCGCGAAGGCTCCGCGCAAAACCTCTACGCCAATTACAAGCGGCTCTTGGAGGTCTTCAAAAACGACGGCGCGATGGCTTTCGACGGCATCATTGTCCCGATTTTAAACGCGCTGATCGAGGCCAAGCGTTTCGAACAAACGGAAGAAATCTTCAAAATCACGCGCCTGATTTTAAAGCCGGAAAGGGACAAAACCCTTTTCGCCAACCTCAATATTCTGGAAGCGCGTGTCCGGCAAATCCGCTCCGGCGGCGGCACGATAAAAGACTGAACCGCGCGTCTTCCTACCGGAACAAGACGGGCGAGTGCTGCTGCAGCAACTTGTAAACGTCGCCTTCTTTGCGTAGCAGAACGTTGGTGCTGCCCCAGTCGCTGTTGATGATACCGGTGTCCTTGTCGCCGAGCTTGCGCTGGTATTGCAAGTTCACGGAGAGCGTGCCGTCGCCCGCGGAGGGCACCACGCTGGATATCGTGCAGTTGATCTCTATGTAAAAAAAGTGCGAGAAGCTGCGCCTGATCGCGGAGTCGAGCAGCGCGGGCGCCCCGGGATAATCGTCGCTCACCCAGCTCATGAAGGCCATGGCGCTGCGGTCCTGATAGGCCGAGACAAGCCCGTCGATCGTCTTTTGCGCGTCGGCGCGCATGGCTGACTCTGCGTCCATCCCCGCGGAGGAAATCACCCACTGGTAACCGTCTTCGACACTGCCGCATCCTCCGCCCAACAGGGCCGTGGCGCACAATAATAAGGGGGGAAACAGCTGCTTCATTTCTTGCCGTAAAATGCGTCCAGCGGGATGCTCACGCCCACCGTGACATTCGACTCGCGGAAGGAGCGGTCCGCGTTGTCGAAATTAAAGTCGTTCATCAGCGCGCGCAGGTAGAGCGTCGCGCCGGTCTTCCAGCCGAAAATGCTTTCCGGCCGGTAGTTGACATTGAAGTTGAAATAAAACTGCTCCGAATCGTCCACGCGCTGCGAGATATAACGGTTCTGCCCGACCTTGAAATTGGTCGAAAGCTTGCTCTTGGGCATGTCGAAGATCAGGCCCAGCGAATAGTCGAACACCTTGTTGATGTCGTTGGTGATCTTGTCCTCGGTGTAAGTGCTGCCGAAATTGAGCGTGGGTTTGAGCACGAGGTTCTGACTGATGGAGTGCGAGGTGCCGAACGTCTGCTTAAAGGTGTAGTCGAATTTGTCGCGCCCCTTGGCGCAATTGTCGATACGGTTGACGCCCAAATCCGTCGCGCTGTTGAGCAGCTTAAAGAACGTGTCGCCGTAGGAAATGCCGCTGTAAATATTGGCGAGCGACCTGCCGGAGGCGTGCTCTTGGCATTCCACGGCCACGTTCATGTTCATACGGTTGGTCTCGCGCTTGAACAGTTTTGAGGTGTTGAGCGAGAGCTGCGGCCGGTAGAGCTGCGTGCGGTTCGACGGGTTTTCCAACTGGTCCTGATACCACAAAAAGTTCGCCGTCAGGTTGGTCACGGGCGAGGTCTTGAACCGCCATGTAAAATTCACCTTCTCGCGGTCGAGGTCGGCCGCGCCCGTCAGCGTGCGAAAGCGCGGGTCGACGCGCTCGTACTGCACCGTGAGGTTGTGCGGGTCGAAGGTCCCCGCCACCTGCACGCGGTTGGCCATCCCGTCGATCTCCTGATTCTGCGTGGCGAGGCTGTTCGGGTTGATCGTCGTGAATGAGGCCGCGGACTCCCCGGAAATCGTCACCTTTTTGGGAATCGCCGTGATCGAATAATCAATCGAGCCGATGTTGTTGTAATTGAGCGGGTCGTTCCAAATCATGCGGTCGCTGTCGTCCGTGCGCATGTAAGAGAGCCCCACGTTAAAACGGTCCATAAACGCCTGCCGCAAATTCACGCCGGCCACTTGGCGGTTCTTCACCTTCAAATCCTCGCTGCGCCACATTTCGTCCCAACGGGCGTAGGCGTAGCCGAACAGCGAACGCACTTGGAGCGCGCCTTTTTTCGCGGGCGCGTAGGCGAAATTGACACCCTGCAGCTGCGCGCGGTTTGTGTACTGCGAATAAGACTCGTAAAAATCGCCGCCGTTGAGCTTGGCGTCCTTATAAATCACGCCGAAGGCCGCCTTATCCAAGCCGAACTTGGTGCCGTTGTTCCGCTTGGTATCGTCGGAAAAGCGCACGCGGAAAGAATGCGTGTATTGCACCTGTCCGAAATTTCCCTTCCCGCTCAGCCCAAGCGCCGTCCAATAAGTGAACCCTTGGTCATACGTCGAAGCGGCCTTGCCGGGGCCGGACACATTGGCGTAACTACCCTCCACATCGGCCACGAAATGCAATTCGTGCTTTTGTTCGACAGGCGCGGCTTTTGTCGGCTGCGCCTGAGAATTGCCTGCAACCACCTGCTTCTTCTTCGCCGCCTCATCCTCCGCCTGTTTAAGGGCGGACACCTTTGAATAACCGGGCACCCCGCGATCCATCGGATTGCGCGCATACACCGCCCCGACCACACACACGCACAAAAGCGCGCAAGCGGTTTTTCGAAAAACATGGCGGGACAATAACATGGGGCAAACAATGGGGGCAAACTGGCGCAAATCCCCCTAATTGTTATGATAAACACCCCAAACGCACTTTCAACGTTATTTGTCCGCTTTTGCAAAAATTTTTTGCAGCCCAAACATGCCCTCTTTTCCAAATACGGATTGAAAAATTCGCGCGCCCCACAGATGATGTTATCTTTCGCCATGCTGACTGTTTCCCAAATCCAAAAGGCGCTCCCGACGGAGGCCCTCCAAACGATCGACGCCCTGCCGTTCAAAAAAATCGGCTCCGGCAAAGTGCGCGAAATTTACGATTTGGGCGACAAGCTCCTGATCGTGGCCAGCGACCGCCTTTCGGCCTTCGACGTCGTGCTGCCTGACGGCATCCCCGGCAAGGGCATTTTGCTGACCCAAATCAGCCTGTGGTGGTTCAAGGAAACGGCCGACATCATGCCCAACCATTTGGTGAGCGACCACGACAACGCGGTCGCCGAGCTGCTCAAGGACCGCCCCGAGCTGATCCACCGCAGCATGCTCGTGCGCAAACTCACGCCCATGCCGATCGAGGCGGTCGTACGCGGCTACCTCGCGGGCAGCGGCTGGAAGGACTATAAGAAAACAGGCGGCATCATGGATCACAAGCTCCCCGCCAATATGCAGGAGAGCCAAAAGCTCCCCATCCCGCTGTTCACCCCCTCGACCAAAGAGAGCGCGGGGCACGACGAGCCGATCACCCTGGCCCGTTGCAGTGAAATTCTCGGGAAAACAGTTTTCGACAAAGTGATGGACGCGACCCTCGCCCTGTTCCAGCGCGGCACCGAGCGCGCCGAGGCCGCCCACCTGATTTTGGCCGACACCAAGTTTGAATTCGGCACCGACCAAGGCGGCCAAATCTATCTGATCGACGAGGTGCTGACCCCCGACTCCTCGCGCTACTGGCCCAAGGAAGGCTACGAAGTGGGCAAAACTCCCCACGCCTTCGACAAGCAGTATGTGCGCGACTACCTCGACACCTTGGACTGGGATAAGACGGCGCCGGGCCCCCGTCTGCCCAAAGACGTGATCGACCAGACCCAACAGCGCTATCTCGACGCCCTGCGCCACTTCATGGCGTAGGCCATATTTGAAAATCGGGCGCATCGGCCCTATATTGCAATCGTATGAAAAACGCATTTGCAAAAACCGTCCTGCGCCTGAAAGACGCCGTCGGCTATCAGACAGGCTCGATTGTCAGCAAAACAATCGTGTCCAACGGCGACAGCTCTCTCACCATTTTTGCCTTCGACGAGGC
>JAVBTG010000159.1:0-5041 GCA_031556275.1 Opitutales bacterium | reverse complement strand
GAGAACACGATCCCGTAGGTGATCGCGAGGTCGTCCAGCGTCGAGCCGTTGGCGTAGGCGATGGGCTCGAGCAGCAGCCGGTGCACGTCGGTGCGGCCGGGGAAAAACGCCTCGAACAGCTCGCGGGTGGTGCGCTGGTCGTTGTCGTAATAGTTCATCTTGCGCAGCGCCTCGTAGAACCCCTCCACCCTTTCCTGCGGCACTTTAAACTGCGAAACGAGAATGCGCGTAAAATCCTCGCGCGTGAACGTCGTCTCCACGTCGAACTGCGGGTTGACGAAGCGCACGCGGTGCAGCTGCGCGATCGAGTCGGCGATTTCCTTCGTCCAATAGCGGCGGCAGGACTTCACCATGCCGACCGGAAACCCGTGCAGCGACACGTCGAAAATGTGGCCGCCCTTGCGCTTGAACGAGGTCGCCAGACCGCCCAGCTGGTAGTGATGCTCGCACAAAAGCACGCTGCGGCCGAGCTTGGCCAAGGTGTTGGCGGCGGTCATGCCCGCCAAACCGCTGCCCACGACCACAACGTCGTAAGCGTTTTTTGCATCTGCCAGATAATCCTTTGCCATCGGTAACGTGTGCTCGGAGAAGTGCCTAGGGTGTGTCTTCAAATTCAAACCGAGGATGCGACAGGCAGTTTTTAACCACTTTTTTGGGCTTCGATCCGAGGCGATGCAGCGCATCGCTGAGGTGAGGAAACAAAAAAGAGGCAAAAACTGGCCGAGCAGCCGATGTGTTTTGAATTTGAAGACACACCCTAAATGTGAAACAAAACACCCTAAAGCACCACGCGAGCGCCCGCAAGGTCAAACACGTCCGCCGAGGGGCAAGTCGCCCAGCCTTTTAAAACCGGTCCAAACTCTGCGTCAGCGTGGCGCCGCGCTTGTTGAGGTATTCCTGCTTTTGTCCGGCCTGCACTTCCCTCAAGCGCTCACCCATCGGGCCGTTAAAAATCATGACGGCCGTCACATTGGTGCCGGCGGCGAAGGTGCGGGCGCGCAACTGTCCGTCCTCCGTCTCGTATTCGTAGATAAAAAGCGAATCCGCGCGCTTTTCCTTGGGCACCGGTTTCCAGACGCGCGCGCCGCCGTTGAGCTTGAGCAGCCCCTCCATTTCCGCCGGCGTCACATAATTGCCGATGCGCCGGTAAATCTCCAACACCGACGTCCCGTTGGCGTGAATCACCATCAATTCCCATCCGGTGAAGGACATGCGCAAATCCTTCAGCGCCTTGAACAAGACGGGGTTGTCTTTTTCCGTGACACGCGCGCCGGGGCTCCAGTTGCGCATGCTGGCGACATTGATACCCGTGGCGTGCCCGTCGTCGGACTTTAGGAAAAAGGCAACGTCCGCGTTCATGGACGGCGGAATCATCTCCAGCACTTTTATCGGGGAGACAATATTCCCGCCGTCGGGGCGCGTCACGTTGCCCAGATCCTCGGTGTAGGCCTGCGCGATGGGGGGCGTGTCCCTTGTTTTTTCTTTTTTCGGCTCGATGTCGTGCTTGGGATAGCGCACGCCCGTGCCCGAGGCGGTTATGCGCGCGTCGATCGCGGTGATGACCTCGCCCACGCGCGCGTGGGCAAAGCTCAGACATCCGCAGGCCAACAACAACAAAGGGTATCGAACATTCATAAGGGGAATAATCTGCCCTATTGTAGACACACGCCCGCCAAAGCAAAGGCAAAAAGTGACCATTGACAAATTAAACGCCCAATCCCCCGTCCGCGGGAAGCGTCGGGCGCAAAAAAAAAGCCGGCTGCCCCGCGAGAGGCAACCGGCTTTGGAAATATTTTCTCCGAAGCTTAGAACTGCGGCGAGGAAACGGACGTCTTGCCCGGCTCCACCGTGAGGTCTTCGCCGGTGGCCCAGCGCTCGTCGTTTTTCAGGAATTTGAAGGTAACGGTCTCCTTGGCTTTGGTGGTCTTCCAGTACCACTCGTCGTCCTTGGAGCATTCCATCGGCAGACCGACATCCCAGCTCAAACCGGCACCGCTGCCGCGCAGGTACAGGCGGTTGCCCCACCCGATGTCGATGCGGGCGAGCACGGCGGTGACGGGGGCGGCAGGCGCAACCGACTTGGCGGCGGCCGTTTTCCCCGCGCTCTTGGCGGGCTTCGCCGCGGCGGTTTTTTGGGCCGCAACGGGCTTTTTCACCGCGACGGTTTTCTTGGCCGGAGCCTTTTTCGCGGGAGCAGGAACAACCTGCTTGCGGGCGGAAACCGGAGCGGAGGACGCTTTTTTCTTGATAGCCATAACGTAATACATTTTAAAACCACTCCGCGGTCCGCGCAAGGAAAACCACAAAAAATAACCGCGTGCCGGCTCGGTAGCCTCCTCGCCCGCAAAAAGGCGGATTGACTCGCCCGCATGTCCATGCTAGGATTGTGCCTTCAGTCTTTTAATGGGGCCGTAGCTCAGTTGGGAGAGCGCGTCGTTCGCAATGACGAGGTCGTCGGTTCGATCCCGATCGGCTCCACCATTTTCCCGGGGTGTTTCTTCAAATTCCGCATGGTGGATGCGGAGGGCGGTTTTAAGCAATTTTTTTCGGCTTTCGAGCCGAGGCGATGCAACGCATCGTCGAAGCGAGGAAACGAGAAAAGGGCCAAAACCGACCAAGCAGACGCCGTGTGGAATTTGAAGACACACCCCTTGCGGGGCAAAAATCCGGAGGATTTCCTCTGGATTTTTTTGTGCCCGCCCGCCATGATGGCATCCTTATGGCAACCGCAATCGCAACCTACAAGGGCGGCCTGCGCGTCGAATGCACCCACGTGCAAAGCGGCACCACCATCCTGACAGACGCCCCGACCGACAACCCCGGCTCGGGCGAGGAATTCTCCCCCACCGACCTGTGCGCCACGGCCGTGGCGGCCTGCGGGGCCACGATCATGGGGATCTACGCCGAGCGCGAGGGCGTCGACATTTCCGGCATGCGCATGGAGATCACCAAAAAGATGAACGCCGAGCCCCGGCGCATCGGCGAGATCGACGTCGTGTTCCACATGCCCGCGCGCTCCTACACGGACAAGCAAAAGACGATCCTCGAGCGCTCCGCGCACGCCTGCCCCGTCTTCGTGTCTTTGCATCCCGACGTCGCCAAAAACCTCACGTTCGTCTGGGCCGACTGAACGCCCGCCGCCCTCCCCCGACGATGGCACACATCTTTAATCGCGCGAGGGCCAAACACGCCCTGTGCGCCTACGTTTTTCTTTCCGCGACCGGCCTTGCCTCGGCCTTGCACGGGGCGACCACGTGGACGCTCAAATCCGGCGACACGATCGTCGGCGAGGAAATTTCCCGTGACGCCTCCTTGGTTTTGATCAAACTGCCCTACGGAAAACTCGAGCTGGAGGCCGCCCAGATCGAATCCGAAACGCCCGCGGAGCCGGACGTCTCCTCGCTGCCCGCCCCGCAAGGAACGCCGGTGGCGGACGCCGGCGCGCAAAAAACAACGCCGGAACCGCCAACCACGGGGAGTAAAAAGGCCTCGCCCACCCGCTCGGTCAGCACGACCAGCATGGCGCGCAACATCACCCCCAAACGCGCGCTCTCACGACAAACCCAGACGACGACCTTCGACGCGCTGCTGCCGGAGTTCCAGGAGAAATGGATGGAGGACTACAAGGGCTTCATGCAGCGCTATCTGCCCGAGGGCTGGCTGTTCAAACTCAGGGCGGGCTACGCCGACGTCATCACCAATTCCGACCGGAGCTCGCTCGACCTTTCGCTGACGGCCGAAAAGACGTGGGAGGACGTGCACGAGCTGTTCATGTACGGCTTTTACAATTACGCCAAGGAGATTTACCCGAGCTCCAATCTGGAAAACGTGAGCGTCGACCGCTACGGCGCGGGGGGCGAATATTCCTACAGTTTTCTGGGCCCCGAAAGCGGCTGGTTCGCGACGACCGCCGTCGACTACAAGACGGACACCGTGAAATTCATCGACGTGATGGTGGACGGCATGGCGGGCATCGGCTACGAGTTCATGTTTTTAAAAGAGTACGGGGTCGACTTCGACGTGGCCCTCGGCCCCGGGGCGCGCTACGCGCAATACAGCGCCACCCCCCAGATATACGGCAACGACACGTATTTCATGGCCTACCTGCGCCAAAACCTCACATGGCGCATCAGCAAAACGTTGAAATTCGAGGAGCGCTTCATTTTCGCCTGGGACTTGGCAAACATGAGCGACATGGCCTCCGACTACTACGAGAAATCGGTCTATTTTTCCGTGGGCCTCGTCTACTCTCCCACGGACGTTTTCAGCATATCGCTGCGCTATTCCTACGACTTTGACGCCGAGAACAACCTCTACAAAGACCTGAAAAAATCCTACGCCGCCGACTCGCGTTTTATCATCGGCGTCGAGATCCCCATCGGCTGGCGAAAATAGGACGCGGCGCGCCGGCGCCCCTCAAACACGCTCGCGCATAAAACCGCCCAGCTTTTGGGCGATCGCGGCCGTGGTTATCGGCTTGAACAAAACGCCGTCGTAAATGTTGTCGGGGTTTTGCACCTGGGTGTCGGCCGTCACGGCGAATATGGGGATTTTCGCGGTTTTCGGGTTCGCCCGCACCGTTCTGGCGAACGCCTCGCCGTTCATCTCCGGCATCCAAAGGTCCGTCAGGATGATGTCGGGGACGCCCTCGCCCAACTTCCCGAGGGCCTCCTTGGCGGACGCGCACTCGATGACCGTCGCGTCCAAGTTCTCGAGCATCTTCCGGAGCACCTTCAGGTTGAGCACGATGTCGTCCACGATCATCACGCGCAGTCCCTTGGGCAGCGTGGCCGCCGGAGGCTCCGCCGCGGCGGTCTTTCGGGGCGACCCCTCGCCGGCATCCTTGCCGATCTCAACATTGTGCAGCACGATCTTGACCTCGCTGCCGACGCCAAATTCGCTCTCCACGGCAATCTCGCCGCCCATTTTTTCGAGCAGACGCTTCACAATGGGCAGGCCGAGGCCGGTGCCCTCGTAGCCGCCCTGGCCGCGCACGCGGCCCGCGGAATCCTGCTCGAAGGGTATGAACAGCTTTTTGAGG
>JAVBTG010000116.1:0-6568 GCA_031556275.1 Opitutales bacterium | reverse complement strand
AGCGGCGAAATTAAATATTCGTTCGAGGCCAGCCCGTGGGCGCGCGCGCTGCGTTCGAAAGCCTCGCGGGCGAACGCGGGGATGACGACGAGGCTGCCCGTCAGCACGCCAAAAGGCGCGGCATCCTTGAAGGCGCGCCTGAGCGATTCGAAGATCGGCGCGACACCCAATGATTTTATCTGGGCATTGAGTTCATCGGTGCGGATATAGTCGGCCAGCACGACCATGCGCAGGGCGTCCCCCATCGCCGACTGCTCGGACGCGACGATGTCCAAAACGGCGTCGATTTTTCCCAAGCTCAGACCCAGCAGGCGCTTTTGGCGCGCGTTGTCCGAAATGCTGATTTTTCCGCTCACGACAAAGCCGTTGTCGCGGGCCGTTTTTTCCAGTGTTTTCAGCGTGTCGGCCAGCGCGGGGAAACGGTTTCGATGGGTGAATAAAAGCCCTTGCAAAAAGTGTTCGGCCAGCGGACGGTCCATTTCCGGAATGCGCCGGGGCGAGATCCCGTACAGCTCCGTAAAACTGCGGCTGATGTCAATGTGGTTCATTTTCAACAGCGCCGAGGCCCCCATGAAAAAGACGGGATCCTCCAAGATGGTCTCGATGTGCCGATCGGGCGATTGAAACTCCGGCAGTTGCGTGAGCGCCTGCACCAATGCGTTGTCCGTGAAAATCCCCTTCAGCAACCGGTCGGCGTTGCGGCCGAATTCGTCCGCCTGCCGCTGCTCGAACGCGCGCAGTTGCGAGAAATAAACGAAGTCCTGATGCGGGCACAGGTCTTTGTTTTTCACCAGTTCCGGTATGCTGATAAAGGCGTCGATCTCGCCGCACAGCGCCTCGTAGCGCTGCCATTCGTCGATTTCCACGTCGTAGGGTGGGGTGGCGGTCAGCGAGATGATCCGGGCGGGTTTTAACGTGTCGTTTAAAAACGTGAGCGCCTTCCACCATTCCCTGCGCAGGTGGTGGGCTTCGTCCAAGCACAGCGTGTCGATGCCTGCCGTCTTAAAGCGGGCGACCGCCGCTTTGGCTTTTTGTGTGTCAAAGCGGGCAAGGCGGTTCTCTGGCGGCTTCCCGTTTTTTTCATCCTCCTCCTCGGAAGTCTCATCAGTTTCTTTTTGAGCTGCTTCGCTGTCGCAAAAGGCCGCCAGCAAGCCCTGATAGGTGGCAATCGTGAGGGGCTTTGGCTCCTTGGGGTTCAGCGACACGAAATCACCAATGTCGCCGTCGGAAAAATCCGCGACGATGCGCTGACTCCATTGGTTGCGGATGGTGATTGTAGGAGCCAGAATCAGCACCGGATGGCCGATGCGCCGCAAAATTTCTATCCCCAACGTCGTTTTACCCGCGCCCGGGGCGGCCACCACGTTGATCTTTTTGTCCGACAAGTGCGTGTCTAGGCTATCAAGGATTTTTTCCTGATAGTCGCGCCAGCGATGCTTGAATTTGAGGCGCTGTGCGAAAAGGGGCATGAATTGCCTTGTTTATGACATAGGGGCGCGAGCCCTGTCAATTCGGCGCGCTTGGGCGATGTAAAATTCTCGCGCGTATTATTTTTGCTCGGCATCCATGCGGCGGCCGCCTTTGCCGGGGGTGCACACCAGGGTTAGGCCCGCCTTGGGACCGCTTTCGGTGACGGTGTAGGAGAAGTCTTTGGCCGCGTCGCCTTCGAGGATGAGGCGGTCGCCCCCCTCCAGGCGGTTGGTGCTGATGATTTCGAAGCTCACACCCGCCGTCGGTTTGTAGCCGCGCAGGCAGTTGATGCGTATGACGGCGCCGCTTTCCAATTTCACGGCGGAGTGGTTGGTTTTGTCCTTCCAGATCAGACGGTCGAATTTGCTGCGGCCGCCCAGATCCACGGAGAGAACGCCCTTGGCGGCCTGGACATAAGTCTGCGCGGTGTCGCTGATGAGCTTGGTCTCGCCGATGACGCCTTCGCCGCCGAGGCTCAAAATGCCGCCGTTGTTGGTGATGCCCTCTGACAGAGCCTTGGCGTTGAGCACGCCCCCCGTCCAGTTAAAGGTGCCTTTGCCGTAGCCCTTGCGGATGCCCACGCGGTTGGGAGCGGTCGACTCCGAGAGCAGGTTGATCGTGCCGCCCGAAAAATTGTAGACGCCGACCGCCGTGGGCGAGGCCGTCAGCGGAAAGGGGCTGGTGACGTTCAGCGCAAGATTCACGAGGGTTACCGTGCCGCCCGACTGATCGAATACGCAGTTGGCGTCTTCGGTGACATTGCCGCCGCACAGGAAAAAAAGATCCTTCACCTCCAGCGAGCCGCCCGTCATGGAAATGGTGCCGCGGTAGGTGTTGTTGCCGCGCTGAATGGTGAACCCGTTCACCTTGAAGTCCGCACCCTCCTTGATGAGCGTGCGATTGTTGGCGCCGCGATGTTGCCAAGAGTTGGCGATCTGCGGCTTGTTGATCGTCACCGTCACGTCGTTGGTGCCGATGCAGGCGTCCTCCTCCATACTGTTGGGGCGGGCGTTGCGGTCGATTTTTTTGGGGAAGTCTTTGCCGGGTTCAAACTTGCGCCAGATGGGGCCGTCGAAGTTGCCGGACTCGAAGGCGTAGTAGCCGACGCGGCCTTTGGGGGTGCCCACTGGTTGGGCGTGCAACAAGCCGGTCCATAGAACGACCGCGGCCACGGCCGCGCAAAAAGTGGGGATGGGTCGCATACAGGGGTAAATATAGGACAAAACTTGTGTTCTAAGCGAGTTATTTCAGTGTGTTGTTGAGGGGAAATTGAGAAAACAGCGGGTGCCCGTGGGAAAAATGCGGGCGAGAGATGCGACATCTTGACAGCGGGGGCGATGCGTCTATTTTGAAGTCATTGGGCGGGATTTGTTGTTCCCGCTTTCCTGCATGAACAAAAACGGCGCTTTGGGGCGTATCTTTCGCGCGCGCAACGGAAATGAAATTTCCGCGGCGCGTTGTTTTTCGGCGAACGGGCGCGGCGCGTGTGCGGGTATGTGCGAATTTTAAATTTTTACACGGATGAAAATCGTCAAAAAATACTGGCCCGTTCTGATCGTCTCCTCGCAGTTTCATTCCAAGACGGACGAAGGGTTCCGCCTGATGAAGCTGGCCAACGAGCTGACCGAAAATCAGGAATGCTCCGTCATCGCCTCGTACACCTACGAGGACGCCTCGGAGGTGTTTATTTCCCGCGCCGACATCGGGACGATCGTCATCGACTGGGACATCCCCACCGAGGGCACGATCGAGAACATCAAGCCCGACGATTTTTTGCGGACGATCCGCCAGCGCAACAAGAAGGTGCCTGTCCTGCTGCTGACCGACCGATTGGAGATGGAGAACATCCCCGTCGAGGTGTTGAAGAACATCAACGGGTGCATGTGGAAGACGGCCGACACCGTGGACTTTTTGGCGGGGCGCATCGAGATCCATCTGGTCGAGTACGTCAAGCAGGTGTATCCGCGCTTCTTCGGCGAGCTGGTGGACTACGCCGAGGATTACAAGTACGCGTGGCACACGCCGGGGCACATGGGAGGGCTCGGGTTTTTGCGCAGCCCCGCCGGCGTGGCGATGCACAAATTTTTCGGCGAAAACACGTTTCGCAGCGATCTGTCGATCTCGGTGTCGGAGCTGGGTTCGCTCCTCGACCACAGCGGAGTGTGCGGCGACGCCGAGCGCAATTCCGCCCGCGTCTTCGGCGCGGACCAGACGTACTACGTGCTCAACGGCACTTCGAACGTCAACCAGATCATCTGGAGGTCGCAGGTGCTGCCCGGCGACATCGCGCTGGTCGACCGCAACTGCCACAAGTCCCTGAACTACGCCATGGTCATCACCGAGGCTTTTCCGATTTACATGATGCCTCGGCGCAACAAGCGCGGCATTATCGGCCCCGTGCGTTTGGCGGAGTTTGACCCCGACCACATCAAAAAACGCATCGCCGAGACCGCGCTGATTCCTGAGGCGAGCAGGCATCTGCCCGTCAAAATGTCGGCGCTCACCAACTCGACGTACGACGGGGTGTGCTACAACGTGGTCAACATCAAAAAGCACGTGAAAAAGGGCGTCTCGAATTTGCATTTCGACGAGGCATGGTACGCGTACGCGAAATTCAACCCGCTTTATCGCGGCCATTTCGGCATGACCAACGACAGCCGCGAGCCGACGCACCCGCCGATTTTCTGCTCGCAGTCGACCCACAAGTTGCTGACCGCGTTTTCGCAGGCCTCCATGCTGCACATCCGCGAGGGGGGCACGGTGAAGATTGATCCGGACGAGTTCAACGAGTCGTACATGATGCACGCCTCAACCTCCCCGCAGTACAATATGATCGCCTCGCTCGACGTGGCCACGAAGATGATGGAGGACAACGGCGAAGTCATGCTGCACGACATTTTGTGCGAGGCGATTTCCTTGCGCAAAAAAGTCGCGAAGATCGAGCGCGAGCTCAAGCGCAAGAATTCCGACGACTGGTTCTTCGGCATGTGGCAACCCAAGGAAGTGCCCGTGCGCGGGAAATGGGTGCCCTTCGAGGACGTGGACACCGAGTATCTGGCCGCCCACCAGAATGTATGGGTGTTCGACCGCGTGAACAACTGGCACGGGTTTGAGGACATCGAGGAGAACTACGCGATGCTCGACCCGATCAAGCTCACGTTCACGACCCCGGGCATCGACGACGAGGGCAATTTCGCACGCGAGGGAATCCCCGCCGATGTGCTGACAAGCTTCCTGATCCGCGAGGGCATCGTGTGCGAGAAGACGGATTACTATTCCTTTTTGCTGCTCAATTCGCTGGGCACGACGAAGGCGAAGCAGGGGAGTCTGCTCGCGGCGCTGCTCAAATTCAAGAGTCTTTATGACGAGAACGCGCCCATGGACGACGTGCTGCCGCAGCTGGTCGCCGCGCATCCGCGCTACGCGGGCGTGGGGTTGAAGGATCACTGCAATGCCATTCACGCCTACTATTGCGAGCATCGGATTTTGGAAAAAATGCAGGCGGCCTTCCAAGTGCTGCCCGATCCTGCCATGCGCCCGAGCGAGACCTACCGCGAGGTCGTGCGCCGCAACGTCGAGTATGTGCAAATCGACGAGATTATGGGGCGCACCGCCGCCGTGATGATGGTGCCGTACCCCCCGGGCATCCCCATTTTGATGGGGGGCGAGCAGCTCAACGAGAAGGCGCGGCCCATTTACGAGTATCTCAAACTGCGGCAGGATTTTGAAAACGAGTTCCCCGGCTACCAGAGCGAGATCCACGGGATCGAGCGCGACGAGCGCGACGGGAAAAAATATTTCAAGACCCTTTGCCTGAAGCTCCCGACATCCGGGGACGGTAAAACTAAGGCTTCGAAGAAATAGTTTTTCACGGGTGCCGTTGGTTCAAACATGCAGACTACACGGCGCACATTGAACACATGCCTTTCCATCGCGGCGATCCCGCTGTGGTTCGTTTTTTTGTGCTTCGTTTTCACATTTGTGATGTGGTTGGAGGTGGTCGTCTATGACGGGGAGCCTAGTTATTTCTCTTTGCTAAAATCCTTGTTTTCCACAGTGAAAAATGAATCGGAACTGTGGATGCCGATGGGGATTTTTTTCGTGTACGCCTTCTGCGTTGTGGCATTGTCGCTGTGTGCCATGCGTTTCACGCGATGGGGGGAGTCCTTCCATTATGTTCCCTTGAGCGGAGCCGCGGCGTTTTTGACGGTGGTTTTGGGAGGATTGCTGTTTTTATGGGGGTGCCCAGGGGTTAATTTTCTCATGGCAGGGGTGCTTTGGCTTTTTTTCTCGCCCGCATGGGCTGTCGCGACAGGGTGCCACTACCTGATGTGCCGTTACTACGCGCGTTTGAATTCGCAGGCCCATCCTTGTAAAAGCGATTACGTTTTTACCTATCCGAAACGGGCGCGAGGGAAGGCGGAGCGCCCGAAGGAGGGGATTCCGCTTGCGAAGAATCCCCACGCGGATTGATGAGAGGACGGCAATGGCGCGAAATGGCGACGGTTTACATTTTATAAATAATATATTTACAGATTATGCGAAATATGCATACTGACGTTCAGCGCGTGTTCGCATTGCTTTAAAAAAAATGAAAAACACGGACATAGGAGGCCTGTTGAAAGTCGGCGTGCGCGCGACACTGGCCGGCTATCTGCTGATATCGCTGGTGGGTGCCCTGCTTTTTCTGGCCAACGGGGCGGATGTGGTTATCGCCCTTATTTTCGGAGTTTATTGGCCGTATTTGGCGTGGATGATATTCCCGGAAAAGATTTGCGCGGTTTATTATATCGGGCTGCCGGTGATTTATTTGACGGCAAGTGTGGCGACCATCTGTTTGATGATGGTCGGTCAAAAAATAGCGCGACCACTGACGGGCGTGAAATGGCGGTGCGCGGTGCTTTTGGGCATGGGCGTTTTCTTTTCCACGATCGGCTATCTCTTGTTTTGTTGGATGGGGCCTGACGGTTTCGAAGGACGTGGTTTTAACGCGGCGTTGCTGGGGTTGGTCCCTTCGTCGTTTTTCTGCGTCTGGCCCTATTACTGGCTCTTGAAGAAGGGGGCTGACGAGGCGAGGCCTGCGCATAGGATGAGAAGC
>JAVBTG010000006.1:0-3093 GCA_031556275.1 Opitutales bacterium | reverse complement strand
GCCTCGCCGCCGAGCTGGGCAAGATACTCGCCGTAACGGTTCCACATCATTTCCTGCACGCGGGCGTTTTCATGGCTGATAAAATCGGTGATCCACACGCCGCCGCCCGGCCGCACAACGGCATAAAGTTTTTGAAACGCCGCGAGCCAGTCGCCGTCGTCCCGCAGGTGATGGAACACAGCGGCAGCCACAACCACGTCATACACCCCCTCGTCCAACGCCGCGTCCCGAAAATCGGAATGAATCACACGCACGCGCCCGGTCGTCTTTTCGGAAACCCGCCGCGCCGCGCGCTCGAGCATGTTTTGGCTCAAATCCAAAAGGTCGCAATCGGGGTTCTCGGCCCCTTCCAGCAATTTTAACGTGTTGTTGCCCGCCCCGCAGCCGACATCCAGTATCCGCCCAATCGGCCGCGTGGCCGCCAAGGCCGCCTGCGTGATCAACCGCATCGCCAATGGCGCGTCCACGGTCGAACTTTGCCCCGTCTCCAAATTTGAAAACCGCTCGACGTCGCCGTCAAAACGGCGGCGGATCTCGTCCACTGTGGATTTTTTGGAAAACTCGTCGTTCATGGATCCCCCATTCTCTGCGCCCGCGCACCGCTTTGCAAACGATGTTTTCAGCTGGCGCGCCCCCTTACCCCTGCCATAAATTGATCTCATGTTTTCGCACCGCCTGCCGGACGACTTTGAAAAAAACCCGCTCACGCTCCTGCTCGAAAAGCGCAAGGCGGCGGGCCTGCTCGTATGCGACCTCACGCAGAGCAATCCTACTCGCGCGGGCATCGATTATCCCATGGATCGCATGCGCACCGCGCTGGAAGCGGCCTCGCAGAAACCCTATACACCCGACCCGCGCGGCATCCTTTCCGCCCGCGAGGCCGTCACCGCCCACTACGCGCGCAGGGGCGCGCATATCGATCCCGCGCATATCCACCTGACGGCGGGCACGAGCGAAGCCTACGCGCATCTCTTCAAAATCCTGTGCGACCCCGCCGACACCGTTTTGTTACCCCAGCCTTCCTACCCGCTATTTGAAAGCCTGTGCGAGTTGGAAGGCGTCAAGACCGCGCGCTTCGCCCTGACTTGCGAGGCAGACGGCTGGCGCCTCGACCGCGCCTCCTTCGAACGGGCCGCCAAGACCGCCCGCGCAAAGGCCGTCCTCTTTGTCCACCCCAACAACCCCACGGGCTCCCTGCTGCGCGCAGACGACTGGGCGTTCGTGCAAAAAACCTGCAAAACACACCACCTCGCCGTCATCGCCGACGAGGTGTTTTTGGACTATGTCGACACCCCGCATCCCGCCGCCATAAACACGCTCGCGGGGCAAAACGACGGCCCGCTCCTGTTCATCCTCAACGGCCTTTCCAAGACGGCGGGTCTGCCCCAGTTAAAACTCTCTTGGATAATCACCCACGGCCCATCCCATCTGGTTGAAGGCGCGTTTGAGCGCCTCGACATCGTCAACGACACTTTTCTATCCTGCGCGGGCCCGGTGCAACACGCACTGCCCGCACTGCTGGATATCGGCGAGACCATCTGCCAAAACATCCGCGCGCGCCTCGCCGCCAATCTAAAAACCCTCCATTCCCTCGCATGGCCGGCCGGCTGCCGCATCCTCCCCCGCGAGGCGGGCTGGTACGCGATCATCAAACTCCCCGCCCTCACCGACGAGGAATCCTTCGTCCTGCGCCTCTTAGAAAAAGACGGCGTGCTCGCCCACCCCGGCTTCTTCTATGACTTCCCCGAAGGCGGCGAGCACCTCGTCCTCAGCCTGCTCCCCCCCGAAAACGAATTCGCCGACGGCTGCCGTCTCATCGCGCAAAAATTAAAAACCCTCTCGCTCGCTTAAAATTCGGCTGAATTCTTCAACGCTTCCGGTTTTCCATGCCGGTCTGCCATCGCTCTAAAAGCTTCAGATAACACACACAAAGCAATGCGGCGAACGCGCAGGCTATGACAAAAAAGACAGAATACACATGCCCTTTTTGCATGCCCACCCTCTGCACAAGAAGCGTATAAAGCCCCAACTGCACCAACGCGACGACGGCCAGCCGAACCCCGAAAACAAATATCGGGATACAAAGAAACCGCAAAAGATAAAATCCCGCATGGAATTTTTTCTTTGCCAGCAAAGGCGTTCTATCTGCCATGGTAGTAGCGCAACACTTTCCCGTCCGATTTGCGGATCACAATCTCGGCAACGCCTCCCCAGTGACCCTTGGGCAGTTGCCCTTTGAATTTAAAGGTCGTTTCGGTTTCCGTCACAATCCACGGTTTTTGCCCAAGCACCTGCTCGCCGTATATATAGACCAAAAACGACTCCGCCAGACGCGCCGCCGTCCGCTCGTCCAAGTTCAAATCCGTTGTCAGGGCGTTGGGGGCTTGGACATAAACACCCGCGGCGTCCGGCCCGTCCACAACCTTCACGCGTTTCCCCTTCTCCGACAACGGCGCGCCCTCGTCCTCCTTCTTTTCCAGCACCCTTACGGCGTATTTGAGCGTTTCGTATTTTTTGATATCTTGATCCCCCATGTACAGCAGAAAAAATCCATGAGGGGAATTTTGGTTCAAAAGCACGCTTCGGCGGTAATACGGATTTTCTGTTTTATAAAAAACAATCTCCAACGGAACGTTGTAATATTTCAAGGGGTTCACTCCCGATTCGCTTCCGTCGTGGCGCCGCTGGTCGATTCGCCCTAACAGATAAAAGCCGGTATGGCCTAAAAAGAATGTGTCCAAAGGTCCCTCATAAATATGCGGGGCGGATGAAATCACCGAAGCGAGCTCCCTTTCTTTCAGCAAACTGTAAGTGATTTTAAAATCCTTTCCGACGTCGTCCGGATAGTCGTTGAACACCTTTTTTTGCAGCAAACGCCCGTCCATTCCCCGCATTTTCAAAAAATCAAGGTACTTCAACGCCTTTTCATTTTCGTCCCTTGAAAGAAAATATTGATAAAGCACAAAGTTGGAAAATGTGTCGTTCGTTTTCTCCAATGCTTCGAGACGCTGCGCCCAAGGAAGAAAAACATCGGGCGATTCGAGATAGCCGCCTTCGATATAGTAATTCAGATCGTGCCAATTGCCGTTGAGC
>JAVBTG010000209.1:0-6062 GCA_031556275.1 Opitutales bacterium | reverse complement strand
ATCCCCTGGATCGTCAAAAACTCCTGCTCCAAGGGCGTGGCCACGTTGGCGGCCATGATGGAGGGGTCGGCCCCGGGATAGGAGGCGTTGACGGTGATGACCGGGTAGTCGACGGTGGGCAAATCGCTCACCGGCATGGTGAGATAGCTCCACACGCCGAACACGGTGATGCACAAATAAAGCAGTGTGGTCATCACCGGCCGGTTGATGAAGATGGCGGAAATATTCATGAAAAGTGCGGCCCGTAAATTTTATCGCGAAAAAGAAAAACCCGCCTTATTTGCCCGCGGGCTTTTCGCCCTGTTTTTGGGCGGCCTCGGCTGCCGCCTGCGCCTGCTGGGCCGCGGCGGCGGCCTGCGCCTTGGGGTCGACGATGGCGACCTTGCTGCCGGGCTGCAACATCAGCGCGCCGGCGGTGACAACCGTGTCCCCCGCCTTCACGCCGCTTTTGAGGCCGAAGTGCGTGCGGCCCTCCTGCGACTGGCCCAGCTCGATCATGGAAAGTTTCACAATGCCGTTCTCCACCGTCCACACATAGCTGCCCTGCTGGTTGTAGCGCACGGACACTTCCGGCACCAGCACGGTGTTTTCCAGCTGCGTCAAAATCAAGCGCACCTGCACGGGTTCGCTGGGCCAGAACAAAAAGTCCTTGTTCTCCAACTCGGCGCGCAGGTTGACCGTGCCGGTGGCGCGGGCGACTTGGTTGCCCAGCACCTTCAGCTTGCCCGTGTGCTTGCGCATGTGGCCGTTCTGGGCGGAAACTTCGACGTCGAGCGTGCCGTCCTTGGACTTCAACAGATAATCGCGCACGCCGGGCAGCTGCGCGGCGGGCACGACAAAGTCGACATAGAGCGGATCGAGCTGGCGGATCGTCGTCAGCACGGCGGGGTTGGCGGCCTGCACGATGTTGCCCTCGTTGACGAGGTAGTTGCCGACCATGCCGTCGGTGGGGGCGGCGATGCGGCAGTAGCCCAAGTCGATCTGCGCCTGCTTGATCGCGGCCTTGTCGGCGGCGATGGCGGCCTTGAGCATGTTGACGTTGGCCTCGTACCCCTCGTACGTCTGCTCGGAGACGTATTTTTTGGGGAGCAGCACCTTGCTGCGCTCCAGCTGCTTCTGGTTGATCTCCAAATCGGCCTGATCCTTGGCGAGCTGGGCCTTGGCGGCGTCGAGCTTCGCCTTGTAGGGGGCCTCGTCGATCGTGAAGAGCAAATCCCCCTTCTTCACGTTGGCACCCTGCTTGAAGTGGATCTTCATCAGCTGCCCCGAGACTTGCGGCTGGATCGACACCGCGTTGTACGCGGTCGTCTGCCCGATCGTGTCTATGTACAGCGGGACAGCCTTGGCCTTGGCCACTTCCACCTGCACGGGGGTGGGAGGGCGTTCCGTCGGGGGAGCCTCCTTTTTTTCGCAACCGGCGGTCAGCAGGACCAAAGGCAGGCACGCGTACACGAGGGAATAAAGACGGCTCGACGATGTTTTCATAGGAAAAATGTGAAACGAAGAACAAACATTCTTACACGCACCTGACAATGCTGTCAATCAAAGGGATCGAAATGCCGAGCGGGATCATCCCGCGCATTTGATTGATCTTCAATAATTCCTACTCCAGCGTGTGTTTAAACATTGATATACGGATATACACAAAAAAAATTCAGTTTTTTTGCATTTTTTGTCGTTTCGGATTATTGTAAAAATGAAGGCAGGGAACGTTTTTCAGCTGGACATGTCACTATTTACATATCAACGCTTTACGAATTTCACCCAAAAGTCATTTCACCGTCATCCAAAAAACACATCTCTCATTCACAAGAAAATGTTGCAATTCACAAGTTGAAGTGTAATTTTAAAAGTTAAGTGTAGTGAAAACCGCATATTAAATGCCTTCGTAGACTATACCGGAATAAGACGCGTACTCAAAAATGCGCTATTTTCCTCACTCAGACCAATCATCTTAACCGCTAAAATAAATCGATGAGAAAGAAAACTACAGCCCGCGCAGCCGGCATGACCCAAATCTCCATCAGCATGAGCAAGGATCTGATGGAACGTATCGAACGCGCCGCCGTTAGCGATAACCGCAACCGCTCGAACTTCATCACCAACGTTCTCCAGGGGTACCTCGTGGACAACGGCTTTGGTGGGGTCGCCGAAAAGGGCAAAGCCTACAAGGGCTAATCGGAGAGGTTTAATCCCTGTTCATTTTCAAGGCCCGCTCTTCGCGAGCGGGCCTTTTGCCGCCTCAAGGCACGGGCAAAAGGGTCTTCGGTTCCGAACGTTAATCCATATTCCGCAGAGGCAGAGGCAAAGAAAGCATTGACCATGTTCGACTTTTCGCCAATGATGGTTCTTTCTTTTTAAACATTCCACCCATTCCAAGCCATGAGCGGTCGCATCCAGAGTTATCGTAAAACCAAGCACAGCCCCGTCAACAAAGCCGCGGGCTCGCACCTGAACCCCCACAAGTCGCGCTCCAACGCGCAGAAAGTCCGCTCGGCCATGGCCAGCGCCGCCAAGGCCGCCCAAGTCGCCAAACGCCGCGCGAAAAAGGCGGCCCTCGCCGCCGCGAAATAAGCCGCACACGCGGCCAATAAGGCCTGAACAAACGGCCCTACAAAAAGCCTTCCCGAAACGGAAGGCTTTTTCGTGCCCCAAAACCACCCGCCCGCCGCCCTCTCAATAATGCGGCGGCTTTTCGTCGGCGGGGTCGACGTCATCCCCCATCGTGGAAGCCGCCTGCGTGCGCTCATGGAGGGTGCGCACGGCACGCTCCATTTTCTCAATGCGCCTTTCCTGCGCGTAAATGACGCGGTCCTGCTCCTCCGCATGGCGTTCCAAAAAGGCCAGCTTCGTTTCCAGTTCTTCCATTGCGCGCGGGTTTTCCATGCTCTTTTTTCGGTCATCCCGCCCGCGCGCGCAAGCCAAAAGGGGGATCATGCGCCCACGAGCGTGCTTGAAAACACAAACAGTCCCCGCCCCCGCCGTCTCATTTGCTTTTGGAAAAAAAGTTTGTTAGGTTTGTTTTATGATTCCGTCCAAGACCGAAGGCAAAACGGGAGCCATCCTCTACGACCTGCCCTCCCCCTACCTCGCGCACACGTGCGGGCTGCTGCATCTGCCGCGTTTTATCGCAAAAATCCGCAAACACCTCGCGGGGGAACTCCCCAAAAGCTACCAGCGCAATTTCACACGCGGGTTTGACGGTTTTTTGTGCCTGCATCTCGGCATCCAGCCCCAGCAGGTGATCGAGGCCGTGCGCCAAAGCACATCCGAAGCCGAGTTGGACGCCGCCCTCCTAAAAATCTTTCCCCAAGACCTGCGCGCGCACGTCTGGAACCGCGAGGTCGTGCAAAAGGGCATGAGCGAGATGGGCCGCGAAGCCCTCCAAAAAACAAAAACCGACCTCGGCGTGGGCGAACGCGACGACATCCGCTCCTTCGCCGACATGATCGAATACGACGAGGGCCGCCTCGACTAATTTCCCCATGTCAAAATCCGCCGCCATATTACTCGCCGCAGGCAAAGGCACCCGCATGCGTGGGCGCGTGCAGGACAAGGTGCTCGTCCCGCTCGCGGGCGTGCCCGTCCTCGCCTACAGCCTGCGCGCCTTTTTGACCGACGGTATCGCGGACACTTTTGTGTTCGTCGTGCGCGACGACGAGCAGCAAAAGGACATCGCGGCCCTCGCCGCCGCCGAAAACATCCCCGCCGACGCCTGCCACTTCGTCCTCGGCGGGGCCGAGCGCCAGGACTCCGTGTGCAACGGCCTCTCCGCTCTGCCCGCCTCGGTGGAATGCGTATTCATCCACGACTGCGCCCGCCCCCTCATCCGCCCCGAGTCGCTAAAAGCCCTCAAACAAACGGCCCTGCGCGACGGCGGGGCCGTGCTCGCCCACCGCGTCGTCGACACCATCAAAAAAGTCGACGCCCCAAACATCCTCGAAAACAAACACCTCGAAGACCTCGACCGCAACACCCTGTGGGCGATGGAAACCCCGCAGGTTTTCCGCCGCGCCCTGATCGCCGAATGTTACGCCCATGTGCGGGCCCAAAACGCCCGCGTGACGGACGACACCGCGGCCCTCGCCCGCGAAGGCCATCCGGTGACGATCGTCGAAAACATTTTTCCCAACCCCAAAATCACCCTCCCCGAAGACATCGACTATATCGAATGGCTTCTGGCCCGTTCATAATCACAAACTCCCCTGCACTTTATGGAAAAACCCTTCCGCATCGGTTACGGCTACGACATCCACCGCCTCGTCGAGGGGCGCCCCTGCATTCTGGGTGGAGTCAATATCCCCCACTCGCGCGGGCTCGACGGCCACTCCGACGCCGACTGCCTGACCCACGCCTTGGCCGACGCCATTTTGGGCGCGATGGGCCTGCCCGACATCGGCCACTTCTTCCCCCCGACGGACGACCGCTTTAAGGGCATGGACTCGCAGGACATTTTGAAAAAAGCGGCGGAGGAAGCCCGCGCCCGCGGCTACATGGTGGCCAACGTCGACATCGGCGTGATCGCCGAGGAACCCAAGATCGCCAAGCACATCCCGCAGATGAAGGAAATCTTGGCCAAGTCGATGGGCATCGACCCGACGGACGTCGGCGTGAAGGCGACGACGAACGAGGGCGTCGGCGATCTTGGCCGCGCCGTCGGCATAGCCGCCAGCGCCGTCTGCCTCCTCCAAAAGTGCTAAAAGCAGAGGCAGGCTGGCGCTGGGCCAAGGGGCCATTTGGGGCGTAAGGCCTCTGTGAAATCCCACGCGAATTTTCTCAGAAAATCCGCGTTCCCGCGGCTAAAATTTCCCGACACTGCGTTCTGCGTCGGCGAAAAGCGGGAGCAGTAAGCGTCGTACAGCCCCCGCCTTTCGCCTTCCTTGAACTTCGTCTCGGAAAATTTTATCGCGCGGAAAAAGCGGGAAGAATCTAATCGCCCTCTCCTGATTGCATTTCGACAAAAAAGTGCTGTGTTAAATCTTGCAGCACTTGACTCACTGCGCGCAGCGCAGCGTCATCACCTTCTCGTATACTCGCACAAAAAAAGCGGCAATTTCAAAAAGGAAATTGCCGCTTATCACAAGGGGTCTCCCGCTTAAAAAATTTTGTCCGCCTTAAAAAACCGTTTCATCTCCGCCGTCGCAGACTCGGGGGAGTCGAAGGCATGCATTATGTTGCGGCAGGCACCCTCAATGTTCGCCCCAAATCTACTCACAACCCAAACGCTTTCTAAGGGTGAAAATTGCTTGGCTTTGTGGCCTCTTACAGAAATGGGATGGGCTATTTTATTTTTGATAAAAAAGTATTGTTTTTTCAAAAACTATACGCGATAATCTAACTATGACGCAGAAGGAAAAGCAGATTGAAAAGCTGCTCAATGAAAGCCAAGACGCCACTTGGAAACTTTCCGAGATGGTAAGCTTTCTAAAATCATTCGGCTATACTGAACGCAAAGGCAAAGGGAGCCACACCCATTTCCTAAAGCCCCCTCACCGTGTAACCCTTACCGTTCATGGCAAGAAATTGAGAGTTGAATCAGTCAAAGACGTCAGAAAGAAATACCTTCAAAACAACACCCTCTAAAATTTCAAACACATAAAACAATGAATACCAAAAAATACAATCTAAAGCCCACGCTTGCATACCTTTCTTATCGGAATAATAAAGAGGGGTATTATGTGGCTAGCATTCCAGTTCTAAATATTACCAACTTTGGCAAAACTCCCTCGGAAGCTTTGCACAACTTGGCGATCATGGAAGCTGATGTGTTGGATGTTGAAAAGGAAATGGGCAACAAACTTCCCACCTACAATGAATCACTTATTGCTCGCAACGCAGTCAAACGAGGCGGGAAGCGTGAAGGAAGTGGCAGAAAGGCTATCGACAACCCGCGCGAAAAAATCGTGAATGTGGCTTTCAATTCGTCTGAATTCAAGGTGATTAGCCAAGTTTCCAGACAGGAAAGCAAACCAGTGGCGACCCTGATTAGAGATTGGGCATTATCCAAGGCCAAGCGGACCGCCAAGGATTTTATGCACGCATAAGCGAGCTACTTACAAGCG
>JAVBTG010000085.1:0-3551 GCA_031556275.1 Opitutales bacterium | reverse complement strand
GCGAGACATGGCAGAACCTGCTGGCCGGCAAAAGCGGCATCACCGCGATCACCCGTTTCGACGCCTCGCCGCTGCCCAACCGCGTGGCCGCCGAGGTGAAGGATTTTGATCCGACCCGGTACATGGACCCCAAGGAGGCCAAGCGTTCCGACCGCTATACCCATTTCGGCGTGGCCGCCGCCAAGGAGGCGATGAAAGACGCGGGGGTCGAACCCCAGAGTTTTGACGCCAAACGCTTCGGCATCCTCATCGGTTCCGGCATCGGCGGCATGGAGACGATCGAAAAGCAGTCCCGCATTCTGCACGAGAGCGGCCCGCGTAAAATTTCCCCCTTCATGATCCCCTCGCTGATCGCCAACATGGCCTCCGGTATCGCGGCGATCGAACTGGGTGCCAAGGGCCCCAATTTCAGCGTGGTGAGCGCGTGCGCCTCCGGCACGCACGCCTTGGGCGAGGCGTTCAACCTCATGCGCTTGGGCAAGGCCGACGTGATGCTCGCGGGCGGCAGCGAGGCGGCGGTCAGCATGCTGGCCTGCGCGGGTTTCTGCTCGATGCATGCCATGAGCACGAAGTACAACGACACCCCGGAAAAATCCAGCCGCCCCTTCGACAAAAACCGCGACGGTTTTGTGATGGGCGAGGGCGCGACAGTCCTTCTTTTGGAAACTTTGGAGCACGCGCAGGCGCGCGGGGCGAAGATTTATTGCGAATTCGCGGGCTACGGCACAAGCTGCGACGCCTACCACATCACGAGCCCGGCCCCGGGCGGCGAAGGTTTGGCCGACTGCATGCGCGAAGCCTTGGCCGACGCCGACATTTCGCCCGACGAGGTAGGCTACATCAACGCCCACGGGACATCCACCCCCTACAACGACAAGTTCGAGACGATGGCGATCAAGTCCGTCTTCGGCGAACGCGCTGCCAAAATTCCCGTCAGCTCCACGAAGTCCATGACGGGCCACATGCTCGGCGCCGCGGGCGGCCTCGAGGCGGCGGTCTGCTGCAAAGCCTTGGAAACGGGCGAAGTCCCCCCCACGATCAACCTCGACGAACCCGACCCCGAGTGCGACTTGGACTACGTCCCCCACACCAAACGCACCGTCAACCCGACCGTCGCCATCAGCAACAACCTCGGCTTCGGCGGCCATAACGGCACGCTGATCTTCAAAAAACTGTAAACGCCAAGCACCCGTTTTCAGCCAAATTTCCAACAGGACGACGCCCCACGCGCCGTCCTGTTTTTTTTGTGCGGAAGGGGAATGCCGTTGACACGTCCACCAATCCCGCATCCAATCACGCCATCGGCAATGCCCCATGCCTGACGCGCCGCCACGGCATACATCGAACCCGAAAACATAGAAACACTCCCTATGGCCGACAAAAATCATCCGCGTTTTTTTCAAAACAAGCGCGCACGGGGCGTCATCGCGCTGCTCGCCATGACCGCACTTCCCGCATTGGCGGCATCCCCCGCGCCGATGTACCGCGCGACGATCACGTTCATGCTTGAGGTGTTTGACACGGCGGCGGTGGACTATTCCGGCAATCGTCTGTTTTTAGAAAATCCAAAGCAGGCCTACGAACGCGAAGCGGCCGTTTTTAAGAGCGCCCACACCTTGCGCGGGGTGGCCGAGCGCGCCAAAGCGGACGGATTGGCGTTGCCGGACGCAAACGCCTTGCATATCTCTCTGGCAAATCCGCAAATCACGAAACTCACTTCATGCTCCGCCTACACGCTTGTCATTCGGGTGGACTACACGCATCCCGACGCGGATATCGCCGCCAAAATCGCGGGTTATTTTTTTAAGGAGTACGAAATCTATCATTCACGTCAGTATCTCGAGGGAAAAGTGAAGGTGGTTGAAGCCTTAAAACTACGCGTGGACGAACAGCGCAAACGGGTGGAATCCTTGGAAAAGGAAATGGCCAAACAGCCAAATTCGCCGCCTGCATTTCAGGCATCGAAAGACTTGGAGGCAGCCCGAACCCAGTTGAACGCCCTGATAGACGAAATAGGGGCGTTTATGTCAACAATAACCTTGGGCGGAGAACCTTACAGAATACGCGTCATCGAAAGGACCGACGAAAAAATCGCGCCTGCGGCCGCGACATGCAAGCCCTCGCCCGCGCCAATGTTTCGCGCTATGGCGACGGTCATATTGTCGATATGCGACGTAAATGCATTGGACGAATCCGGCAACCGCCTATTTTCGGATGACCCTGCGAAGACATACGAGCGCGAAGCGGAAATTTTTAAAAGCGAGTACGTTTTGCGGAGGGTGGTCGCACGCGCCGAAAAAGACGCATTGCCCGCTTTAAACCCAAATCTATTGGATACCTCTTTGGACAACGCACCCACTTCCGCCCGCACGCTTTTCATTCGGGTGTGCTACACACATCCCGACGCGGATATCGCCGCCAAAATGGCAAACTATTTTTCAGAAGCATATATATACTTCCATTTGAGTCTGATGCCGACCGCTAAATTAAGGGCGGTGGAGGACTTAAAAGTAAGCATAGACGCGCAACGCAGGCGTGTCGAAGCCTTGGAGGAAGAAACGGTCAAACAGGCAAAACCGGCACCTCAAACAATGAAAGATTTGGAGGCCGCCCGCGCTTTGCACAGCGCCATGACGAAGAAATTACAAGAAGCGTTGTCAGAAATAGGCCCGGACGGCGGCTCAGGCAGTGCGCGCATCCTCGAACGCGCCGACGCAAAAACAGCGCAGCAAACGCGCTGAATTTTCGGTCACACACGCCCCGCCGCCCGACCTCACATGCACGCGGCCTTGCGCACCAACACCGCGTTGCGGAATTCGACGGGCCAATACTCGGCCTCGAATCCGATGTGCCCGTATCTTATGCCCCACCGAGTCACGGCGACCAGCTGCCCGTTTATGTGGAGGGCGACTTTGTCGCAATACATGCTGATTTCGATGTCGTTCCATTCCCCGATCGGCTTGAACAGCGCGGGATTGGCCTGTCCTGCCTTGAATTTTTCGAGCTTACCGTCTTTTCCCGAAAACTCCCCGAAGAGCATACCTACGTCCTTGACGGACAGCTGCGCCTGCAACCACGGCAAATTTTGGGCATCCGTGCGCACCATGATCCCTGAATTGCCCTTTTCCTCGACCCCCGGCGTCGGCAGGAATCGAAATTGTAGCGTGAGGGTGGCGTTGTACGCGGGCATTTGGTACATCAGCACCTCATGGATGCCCGCGCAGTCCGCGCGCAGCGTTTTTGTCTCGGCATCGAGCGTCCACGGGTTTTTCTCCGACAGCTTTTCCCCGGCTTTCCAAGGCACGCGCTTGTAACGCGCAAGCGAGGCGTCGCTGAACAGATCAACCCTGATGAGCGGGTCTTTCACCGAATCGACGCTACACTGGTCGTCTTGCGTGCAGGGGATAGCCTTTTCGCCGACACCGCCCAAGAGGTTGACCAATGTGGCAACAAGGAAAATAAAAGTGATTATGTGTTTCATGGAAAGATTTCAGGATTCATGCTATGCGCTGCCATCTAGTTTACAAGCATTTCCAAGGTTTTTGCGGGCG
>JAVBTG010000151.1:0-5762 GCA_031556275.1 Opitutales bacterium | reverse complement strand
CACTTTTTCCAAAGCCATCTCGATCGTGCCGTCGTTTTTCTCCACGGCTTTGAGCATCGCGGCGTAGCCCGTGCCGCCCGTGTGGGCGCGCATGAAAACGTGCAGGGTCTTGCCCTTAGGGTCGTGCCAATAATGTTTCGGGTCGGTGATGCGCACGATGTTGCTTTCCAAAAAACCGATGGGCGCGTTGTTGCGCTTGGGGGCGGGCGGCGTCGCGTTCGGGTAGTCGTTCGGGTAGAAGGGCACGCCGAAGAAATCCCACGGCAGCTTGTTTTCTTGATAGCCGGGGATGAGGGTGGCGGCGCACACTTCGTTGGAGAGCGTCCAGTTTTTCAATTGGGTCAGGTCGTCCGTTTCCTTGCCGCGCATGACGACGGGGGCCAGCTCCGACACGGGCCACGCTTTTGCGTTTTTGAGCATGCGCCGCTCCATGACGAGGTAGACGTTGCCCTTGTCGTGCCACACGTTGCACGCGCTCTGGTGCCAGCCGCCGCCCGTTTTCGGATGGGTGAGATCGACCGTCTCGCTCCACGTCGTGCCGTTGTCGAGGCTGCGGGCGATGCGCAGGTTCGATTTGTGCCCCAGATAGTAAAGCGACTTGCCCGCCTTAAACACGCGCCCGTGCGTCATGCGCATTTTGGCGCGCTGCGTCCACGTCCGCCCGCCGTCGTCGGATGTCAGGATACGGGCGTTGGGTTCGTCTTTCGGGGATTTGCCGTATTCAAACGCCGCCACGAGCCGCCCGTTGTCCGCCGCCAAAATCGCGGGCGTATACAGCGGGATTTTCTGCGGGTCGGGCGAGCGCGCCAGCTCGACGTGGGTTTGCGCCAGCGGCCGGATAGCCTGCGGTGGAGTCTCCCGCGTTTCACCGCAGGCGGAAAACAAAAGGCACAGAGCCGGGAAAACCGAATAGAAAATCGAGAGGTGCTTTTTCATAAAATTGGAATATGCGCAGAGCGTAATATCAGGCGGGTTCATACGCCGCGCAAAAGCGCGGTGAGTCAAGTGCTGGAAATAAAAACGGAACTATCTATTATCTCAACATAAAAGCACCCAACAGCTTCCGTCCAGATTACTCT
Organism: Opitutales bacterium; assembly: GCA_031556275.1. Lineage (GTDB taxonomy): Bacteria > Verrucomicrobiota > Verrucomicrobiia > Opitutales > JAKPNF01 > JAKPNF01. The sequence continues at coordinate 4,683 of JAVBTG010000151.1, read as the reverse complement.
AGGCCTTCCCGCGAGGGAAAATCGCGCAAGGCGAAGTTTGAGAAAGTCGTGAGGCGGGGGCTGTACCTCGGTACTGCTTCCGCTTCTCGACGTCGAAAAACGCAGCCTTGCCCGATTTTAACCGCGGGAACGTCAAAAATCTCCGATTTTTGACGTGTGCTACCGGGGTCTCCCGTCCCAAATGGCCCTCCCGTTATGCGTCAGCCCCTGCCTTACATCCCCATCGGCAGGATCGGGCCTTCGCCGAATCGTTTCCTCAACGCCTCGAAGCGTTTTTTGTACGTCGGGGCGATATGGTTGCGCATGACGGTCTCGGCCTTTTCCGGATCGCGCGATGCGATCGCCAGCACGATGTCCGTGTGGTCGTGGGCCTGCACGCTCCACAGCGACGAGGCCGCGTTCATCAGCACTTGGTCGATGAAGTGGTGGAAGTCCAGCAGCGCGCGCAGGCGCGGCGAGCGCGAGATCTCGACGATGCGCTTGTGGAAGTCCACGTGGCGGCGCAAAAATTCCGGCTCCTCGGGTTTGAGGAAGGGCGTGCCCAACTCGTGCGCGGCCGCTTTGAGCTCCTCGACTTCCTCGTCAGTGATCCGCACGCAGGCGCGGCGGGCCGCGAGCGACTCGAGCATCCCGCGGATTTCCACCATCTCCTCGATCTCCAGGACGGTGTACACCCGGCAGAATACGCCCAGCCCCTGTTGGCGCACGAGCAGCCCCTCGGTCTCGAGCGAGCTGAGGGCTTCGCGCAGGGGGGCCGTGGTGGTGTTCAGGTGTTTGGCCAGTTGGCGCTGGTCGAGGCGCGAGCCCGCCGGGATCGCGCCCGACAAAATCATGTTGCTCAGGGCGTCGCGCAGGCGCATCGCGGTGGAGGAGAGCGTCTCGTCCGCGGGGGCGGCGGAGGCTTGCTCGGCCTCGGCGGCCGCTTTCTTTTTGCGGGAGAAACCGGAGGCGGCCATCGCGGTGGTTGGATTTTTGACAACAGGACGCGGCATAGGAAAAAATAAGGTGTTGAAAAAAAGCGGGGATGACCCCGCTATAAAGTGAGTCTATTTCAGCGTAAGCAGGTTGTTTTGTAAACGTTATTTTGCCGTTTAACCCTCTGTTATGTCAGGCATTGCGAAGTCGTGGGCGTTTTTAAATCCCGCACGGCGTCTGCCAGGCCGGATTTTGGCGCCGGCCAAACGCCGACACCTTCAAATGCCTCGAAAACACCCTTCGCGTCCTTATCCGGGATTTGAAGACACCGCCTGGGATGCCACCATGATGTGACATCCTTCTGGATGCGGGGTTCCGCTTGGGCTGAGTTGAAAATTATCCCAGGTGCTTTTTCGCGCGCGCCAGCGCCATGAGCGGGAAGTAGTGGCGGTACATGTGGTAGTTGAGCATGAACCCGCGCGCTAGCTCGCGGCCCTGCGAGAGGGCCTCGGTGTTGCCTTTGAGCAAAATGCGCTCGCCCACGCCGTAGCCGGGGAAGCCGGTGCCCGTGTATTCCTTTTGCGCCCACGTGTCGTCCGAGGTCTGCGTGGAGAGCAGGTAGCCGACGCCCCCGCGGATGGCATCGTCGTACGCGTGCGAGCCCGTGGCGAGCAGGGCCATGAGGGCCCACCCCGTCTGGCTCGCGGTGCTCGGGCCGACCCCGCGCAGCGCGTCGTCCATGTAAGAGCCGCAGGTTTCGCCCCAGCCGCCGTCCGCGTTTTGCTTTTCACACAGCCACTTGGCGGTCTTGACGATGCGCGGGTCTTCCATGTTGAAGCCTACCGCCTTCAGCCCAGGCATCACCAGCCCCGTGCCGTAAATGTAATTGACGCCCCAGCGCCCGAACCACGGGCCTTCCGCCTCCTGCTCGGCCATCACGTAGTCGACGGCGCGTTTGACGGCGCTGTCCGTCATGTCGTAGCCCATCAGCCCGAGGGCCTCGAGCTTGTGGCCGGTGAGGTCGGCGCTCGGCGGGTCGAGCACCTCGCCAAAATCGCAGAAGGGAATTTGCGTGAGAACCTTGCTGTGGTTGTCCTTGTCGAACGCGCCAAAGCCGCCGTTGGTGGACTGCATGGCGCGCAGCCACGTTTCCGCGCGGCGCAGGGCGCGGGCGATTGGCTTGCGGTAGCGCTCGGGCGCGATCTCGCGGATCTGGCACAGCACCATCAGCGCGACCGCCGTGTCGTCCAAGTCGGGATAAAACGTGTTGGCGCGCTCAAAGGCCCATCCGCCGCATTCGACATGCTTGACGGTCTGGGCCCAGTCGCCCTTGACGAGAATCTGCTTGGCCAGCACGTAGTCGAGCGCGGCCTCGAACTGCGGGAAACTCTCCCAAGTCTGCCCGCAATCGAGCACGGCCTGCATGGCGAGCAGGGTGTCCCACACGGGGGATTCGCTCGCCTGGATGAAGATCATGCCGTCGCGCTCGTAGGACCAGTGCTGGTTCCACGCGTCGATCCCCTTGGCCATGGCGGGGTGGTCGGGGCGGTAGCCCTCCGTGTGCATCGCCAAGAGCGCGTAGATCCACGGCGGTTGGATGCCACCCCACGCGCCGTCGCCGTCTTGGTGCTTTAAAATCCACTCCAGCGCGATTTTGATGGAGTTTTCGCGGCCGAGTTTCCACGGCAGTTTCTGCCAAGCGTGCAGGCACTTGTCCGCCGCGCGGAAGAAGGAGGGCCAAAACCCGCTCAGGCGTTTGGGGAAGGAGAAGTCGAAGTTCGCGCGGCCCTGCGGGTACAGCTCGTCGAGCGTGCGGTCTGCCGGCAGGGGAACGACAGGGCGGCGCACCGAGACGACGCTCATCGACATGAACGTCGCGCGCGCCCACGAGGCGAACTGGTAGATGTTGAAGGGCGCCCACGTCGGGATGCGGATGATTTCCGGCGGGATAATCGGCAGGGTTTCCCACGGCCATTCGCCGATCGTGGCGAGCCAAAAGCGCGTGAACATCCGCGCCTTGGCCATGCCGCCGTTGGCCAAAATCCATTTTCGGGCGCGTTGCAACGCCGGTTCCTCGGGCGAACGGCCCGCACTGCGCAGGGCGGCGTAGCATTCGATCGTCGTGTTGATGTCGCCCAAGGGCGCGTCGTAGTAGACGTCCCACGAGCCGTCCTCGCGCTGCTTGTGCAGGATGCCCAGAATGATTTTTTCATATTTTGGATCGTCTGTGCGGCCCAAAAAATGCATGGCGAGCACCCACTGCGCCTCCATGCAGCAGTTGGTCTCCAAAATATCGTTCCAGTAGCCGCCGTCCTTTTGGTTGCGGCCGAGCCAGTTTAACGCGCGGGAAATTCCGCCGTCGAGATCGGCGGGGGTAAAAGGTTTGAATGCGTTGGCGGGTGCGGTGTCGGTCATGGTGTGAGTGTGTGGTTGTTAAAAAAATGTCATCCGTTTGCCTTGGCCGTCTTGCGCGACGGGCGCGGCAGCATGGCTTTGATGTCGTCGAAAAGCGTTTTCCAATCCTGCTCGCCCATGCGCATGAAGCCGAAGGTGCGCAGCATGAACGCGCCCTCGATCGCCATGAATACGATGCGCGCGCGGCGGCCCTCGGGCGTGGTCATGTCGAGCTTTTGGAAATGGTCGTGGTACCAGGCGCGCACGAGTTCCATTTGCGAGGGCGTTTCCAGCAGCATGGCGATGAGGCCCGCGGCGCGCGCGTGGCCCACCTTGTCGATGCGGGCGGTCGCCTCGACGTAGCCGGCGACCATCGAGATCGGGTCGTCGTGGGGGCGGGCGAACGCCTCGATCTGCGCCTGAAAATTGCGGCACCAGCGCTCCACCATCGCCTGCACGAGCTTGCGCTTGGCCCCGAAGCAGTATTGCACGCCCCCCTTGGTGATGCCCGCGGCCGTGGCCACGGCGTCGATCGTCAGCGCGGCGGCCCCGCGCCGCAGCACGATCTGCTCGGCGGCGTCCAGCACGGCATCGCGGTCGATGTGCTGCGGGCGTCCCATATATAAATACGGTTGTATTGAATCGGGCGGGGCGCGTCAACCGCAATTCTCGCGCCGTGGATTTTCCATGGGATAATTCCCGTTTTGTCATTGCCGCTGCGAGCGGGGGCGGGTATTTTTTTAATACCGTTGTGTGAGCGCCTTTTTCCGCGCCTCCCGGCGTGATTTTTCAATTTTTTCGTCCATGGGAATTTTTTCAAAGAAACAGAAAAAACCGGTGAAGCCGCCGCGCAACCCGGTCAAAAAAGCCGTCGCCGTCGGGCCGCGCCATTCGAGCGCGCACCCCGTCATCGGCTGCGTGCTGGTGCTCTTGGGCGTCCTGTGCGCGGTGGCGTTTCTCACCTACCATCCGGCGCAGGACACGCTGCTGCCCTCCTTCCAGCCCGAGCAGAGCACGTCGGGGGCTTTTCGCAACCCCGTGGGGATTTTGGGCGGCACGGCGTCTTTGGTGTGCTTTCAGTTCATGGGGCTGGCCTCGGCGCTGATACCGATCTTCGTGGGGCTGGCGGCGTACCTGTGCTTCGCGCGCAAGGCGTACTGCCTGTCGCTGTCCAAATTCTTTTTCATGGCGCTGAGCGTGCTGAGCGCCGCCGCGCTGGCCGCGCAGTTGCAGGCCCTCGGCGGCTATCCGACGACGGCGCTGTTCCCCAACGGCCTCGGCGGCACGCTGGGCGAAGTGCTGTTCAACCGCCTGCTCGACCCGCTGCTTGGCAATGTCGGGAGCCTTTCAGTGCTGGCGGCGGTGTATGTGCTC
>JAVBTG010000166.1:0-3218 GCA_031556275.1 Opitutales bacterium | reverse complement strand
GTTCAAACTGCTCTCGATCGCCGGGGCCTACCACCGCGGCGACGAGCACAACGTGCAGCTCCAGCGCATTTACGGCACGGCGTTCCCCTCGCAGGCGGAGCTCGACGAATACCTCGCCCGCGTCGAGGAGGCCAAGCGCCGCGACCACCGCAAGCTCGGCCGCGAAATGGACTTGTTCGTCATCGACGACGCCGTGGGACAGGGGCTGATTCTCTGGACACCCAACGGCTCGATCATCCGTCAGGAGCTTCAAAACTTCATCTCCGAACAGCTGCGCAAGCAGGGTTACCATCAGGTGTTCACCCCGCACATCGGGCGGCTGGGGCTTTACCGCACCTCGGGGCACTTCCCCTACTACAAGGAATCGCAGTTCAGCCCGATCATCGACCGCGAGGATCTGGAAAAAATGGCGCACGAGGGATGCTGCTGCGGCGAGCTGAGCAACCGCGTCGACAAGGGCGAGATCAACGGCTACCTGCTCAAGCCGATGAACTGCCCCATGCACATCAAAATTTTCGACTCCAAACCGCACTCCTACCGCGACATGCCGGTGCGTTTGGCCGAGTTCGGCACTGTTTACCGATGGGAGCAGTCCGGCGAGCTCAACGGGATGACACGCGTGCGCGGTTTCACGCAGGACGACGCGCATCTGTTCGTGATGCCCGAGCAGTTGGACGACGAGGTGCACGGCTGCCTCGACCTCGTGCGCACCGTATTTTCGACGCTCGGAATGAAGGACTACCGCGTGCGCATAGGCCTGCGCGACCCCGACTCCAGCAAGTATGTCGGCGAAGCGGCAGACTGGGACGCCGCCGAGAACGCCCTGCGCAAGGCCGCGCAAGCCCTCGGCGTCCCCTATGCCGAGGAACCGGGCGAGGCCGCTTTTTACGGCCCGAAGATCGACTTCGTGGTCAAGGACGTGATCGGCCGCGAGTGGCAGCTGGGCACGGTGCAAGTGGACTACAACCTGCCCAAGCGTTTCAACCTTTCCTACATCGGCGCGGACAACCAGCCGCACCGTCCCGTCATGATCCACCGCGCGCCCTTCGGCTCGATGGAGCGTTTCTGCGGCGTGCTGATCGAGCACTTCGCGGGGAACTTCCCGACATGGCTGGCCCCCGAGCAGGTGCGCATTTTGCCGATCAACGACGACCTCGTTCCCTACGCCGAGGAAATTCAGGCGGCCCTCAAAGCCGAGGGCGTGCGCTGCTCGGTGGACGCCAAGGCCGACAAGCTCGGCGCGAAAATCCGCCGCGCGGAGATCGACAAGGTCCCCCACATGCTTGTCTTGGGCGCGAAGGAAAAGGAGTCCGGGCAGATTTCCGCCCGCTCGCGCGTCAACAAGGCGCTTGAGGGCACCTTCACGGTGGCCGACTACGTGGCCAAGATGCGCGAGGAAATCATCTCGCACGCCCTGCCCTGCGTTTCACCCGCGGCGGCCAAACCGGAAACAAAGTAACCCTTTGCCCATCCGGCGTTTTCCATGAAAAAATTTGTCAGGGAAAACGAGTTCATCGTCGGGGTGCTCACCGCCCTGCTCTTGGCCGCCTTGTGGGCCGACGGCGGGCGCGACGGGGGCGTGCTGCGCGGGGACATTCTCTCCGACCTCGCGGTCGTCGTCATCTTTTTTCTGCAGGGCGTCTCGCTGGCTACGAACGAGCTGTGGCGCGGCCTGCTCAAATGGCGCGTGCATGTGTTCGTGCAGTTGACGATTTTTGGGATCATCCCGCTCATCATGTGGGGGATCATGGCGCTGTTGGGCGATTTTTTTAACGAGAGTTTGCGACTCGGCTTCCTCTATCTCGCCATGCTGCCGTGCACGATCTCCTCGGCGGTCGTCTACACGCACCGCATGGGGGGCGACGCGTCGGTCGCGCTGTTTAACGTCACCGTGGCCAATATCGCTGGCATCTTCATTGTGCCCGTCTGGATGACGTGGCTCGTCAAGGAGGGCGGCACGCAGGTGGCGCTTGGCCCGCTGATCGGGCATATCGTGCTGACGCTCTTGGTGCCGCTCGGCCTCGGGCAACTGGCGCGCATGCCGTTGCGGCGATGGGCGGGGGCCGCGCGCTGGCCGATCAGCCGCGTCAACACCGCGCTGGTCTTCGTCATCCTGTATTTCTCCTTCTGCAACGCCGTGCACGAACGATTCTGGGAAGAAGTGACGTTTTGGGAAATGGCCCTCGCCGTGGCGCTCGCCGCCGCCTATTATCTCGTGGCCACCGCCATCGCGATCGGCGGGGGGAAACTCCTGCACCTGCCGCGCTCCGACGCCGTGGCGGCGGCCTTCTGCGGCTCGCACAAGACGACGGCCGCGGGCGTGCCCATGGCCAAGGCCATTTTCGCGGCGATTCCCGGCGTTCATTTGGGTCTGGCGCTGCTGCCCCTGCTCATTTACGCTCCCGTTCAACTCAGCCTCGGGGGCTTCGCCATTTCGCGGCGCGAACGCCGCCTGAGGGAGGAAGAAGCCCGAACTCCATAAACCGCGCCCATGTCGGAACACATTCTTTTCATTCAGGACCTCGCCGTCCTGCTGCTGGCCTCGATGCTAGCGGGGATTTTCTGCAAGCGCGTCGGCCTTTCGCCCGTGGCCGGCTACCTGCTCGCAGGCATCGCGCTGGGCACCAACGTCGACAATCTGCCGCTGCTGCAAAACGAGGAAACGATCCAGACGCTCGCGCAGCTGGGCATGGTGTTTTTGATGTTCTCGATCGGCCTTGATTTCAGCCTGAAGCGCCTGCGCAAGCTCGGGGTCGGGGTGCTGCTGTCGACCTTCCTTTCCTCGGCCATCATCTTTGTCATCGTCAGCCTCGTCACGCGGACGCTCGGCTTCCCGCAAAACGAGCGCGTCTTTTTGGGGGCGATGCTGATGATCTGCTCATCCGCGATCGTCTCGAAAATTCTGGAAAGCGCCGGCATCGCCAACGAAAAATCCGCCCGCGTCGCCATGGGCATGGCCCTGTGCGAGGACATCGTGGCCGTCGTCATCCTGACGTTGCTGGGCTCCTACGCCCACATCGGAGGGGCCGAAAGCGGCGCTGGCCTCGCGCAGACGATGGGGCTGCTGCTGGGGTTTGTGCTGCTGCTGGTCATCTTCGGGTTGGTGCTTGTGCCCGCGATCCTGCGCTGGGTTTACAAATTCGGCTCGCCGGAGCTGGAAACGCTGTTCGTGGCGGGCATCCTTTTCGGGCTGGCCGTGCTGGCCGAAAAGCTCGGCT
>JAVBTG010000002.1:0-30560 GCA_031556275.1 Opitutales bacterium | reverse complement strand
CACAGAAAAATCGCGATCCATGTCATGCCCCTAACCCTGCCCCTTTTTTTCAAAAAGTCCACCTTTAAAATCCTCCTCTTTTTTCGTCGTCCTTGTGCTTCTGATTTTCCGCGTACCCATCCCCTTTATATCCATTCTCCGGAATACCTCAAAAAACATTTGCCCCCCATCCCTCAAACCCACAAGAATAACCGTTCCTTTTACCGAGCGCGCCCCCATCAAACAGTCCTCCGCGGGCGTGCCCCCGAGTCCCCATAGTTCAATTGGATAGAACCGCGGTTTCCTAAACCGTTAATCCGTGTTCAAGTCACGGTGGGGACGCCACTTTATTTAAGCCTCAATTCGCTTAATATCAGCGAATTGAGGCTTTTATGGCCCAAATCCGTCCAACCGCCATACCCCGCCAAAAACCGCCTTAAATCATAAAAATAGAGCCCCAATAGAGCCCCGGAATAATTTCTTTAACGTCTCTAAGTACATCCGAGTAAAATTTTTTCGGCAAGACGACCAATTTTCTTATAGGACGGAAATCTTAGATTTTTAGTTTTTCTGCTTGTGAATGCCGCAGGCCATATAGAAAGCGAAGATCAAACGATGAAGGTAAGTGTTTCTAGGATATCTCGGCCCTTTTGAACTTGAAGCAATATCGTTGATTTCGCCATGATAATCACATGGCTGTGGCAAAATTTCGTAGTCGAGCACGTGTTATTGATTTACTAGGGCGACAACAAATCGCTGATGTTCCAACGGCAATGGGAGAATTGTTTAAGAACGCGTTGGATGCGGGGGCTCGAAATGCATGGATTGATTTTTGGAAGGATGAGAAATTATTGGTGATTCGTGATGATGGCTTGGGGATGCGAACAGAGGATGTATTGGATAGATGGCTCGTCCTTGCGACGGAATCGAAATATGCGAAGGCGAATCTTACGAACAAATGGAGCGCCTTTGCTGACGATGAACAAAAGGAATGGCTAAGGCAGCCAAATTATGGAGAAAAAGGAATAGGGCGTTTATCTGTTGCGACATTAGGGCGAATGACTTTGCTATGGTCAGTCTGGGGGAAAGGAAAAGACAAGAAAGGTACACTATGTCTTGTCCATTGGAATCTTTTTCAACACCCAATAAAACTTTTTGATGATTTGCCAATCCCGTATAAGGAATTAGCTTGTGCGCCAACCGAGGATGATGTGGGCGAACTTTTTTCTATATTGCGCGGGAACGATGATATTCAGAGCATAATCTCGGACAAAAGTTGGGACAGATCTCTGCGTGAGCAGATTAAAAGCGATATTAATTGCGATCATAAGCTCCTTTTTAGAAAAACAAAATTATCATGGGAGATGGGAACTACCTTTTGCATTTTGCCAACTTCCGAAGAGGTAGGTGAGTTGTTCATCGAAACAACAGACAGTTCTGACGCGTTGAGTGATCGCAGCGCTGATTGGCTTAAGTCATACCACGCCTTTTCAACCTTTTGGGACCCTTTCCATAAACATTCTGACAGAGATTTTAGAATTCACCCAAGCCTTTCGGGAAGGGAACTAAAAAGGACGCATCGATATTGGCAGCCCGAAGATTTTTCTCATTGTGATCACCACATCAGGATACAAGTTTCTAAAGACGGTTTTGCAAAGGGGTTTATCCGTAACTATGAATCTTCGAAAAAATCTTATCAACGGCAGTTAATCACCTTGCCGAGAGGATATTCCTCGCCAGGTGAGTTCTTAGTTGAAATAGGTTATGTCCAGGGATTAAGAGAGAATTCCCCTTTGCCTGATGATATGCACAAGCAAATGGATAGCCGCCTGGTTCATGCCGGAGGTTTTTCGATTTATTTGAACAACGTGCGGGTACAACCTTACGGAGCTATCGATAGTGATTTCGCTGGGTTTGAGCAGAGACGCCTAAAAAACGCTGGTCGTTATTATTTTTCAATGCTAAGAATGTTTGGCGGTTGCTTTTTCCCCTCGAAAGAGATGACGAATTTGCAGGAAAAAGCCGGGCGTGAAGGCTTCATTGTAAATGGAGCTCGTAAGGGCTTGAGATTATGGTTGGAGGATTTATTTAAGGATATTGCCGATAGTCATTTAGGGCGAAAGGCGGATCGTGCAGATAAGCGATTGCGCAAAGAGACAAAAGAGCGAGATGCGGCGCGGATTTTGCTAGAAAACAACAAGCAAACATATCTTTCCCAGGTTCGACTGGCTCGTGGTTGGTTGAGGTCTTTCGATAATCAGGTCAAGGAGCAGGTTCAACGGTCTCGAAGACTTTTGACGAGTGAATCAAATGGCCAGCCTGGTGCTCTTTTTAAAGAATGCGAAAAGGCTCTTGATGAATTGAGAGGATTATTAGACGAGTTACGCAACTCGCCTGGAGAACCTTTCGGTGGATTTGTTATTGAAGGCGATGCTCTTGCTGGGGTTGAGGACTATCTGGCAAAAAGAGGGAGTTCTATTACGAACCTTAATAACGAGATAGGACGTCAGGCGAAAGAATTGCATGTGCTGGCGCTCAGAATACGACACCGCGAAGATCGAGAAAAGGACATATTGGAGCGTATCATGTCTGTTGATCGAAAGATGCACGATGCAGTGAAGTCTTTATTGAAACCTGCAATCGAAAAAGCCCGCCATCTAGAGGATGATCTTCTGAAATTTGAAGACAATGAAATTAGAGAGCTTAAAGAAATCAGAGAGCATGCATTGGGTGGGGTGTCTTTTACGCAGATAGCAGCAGACAAGACAGGAGAATTGGTCGCCAAACTTGAACGGGCAATCCAGACGCAGGAGGAGTTTTTTGAACGCCAAGTGACCCCCAAGTTGCGATTGCTAGTTGAAGATATAACACACCTGACCGAAAAGGCTAGCGGATCGTTTATATTGTCAGAGCAAGCAGGAGAGTTGCAGATGTTAAAAGAGCGCCATACATTTCTTGTAGAAATGGCTCAAATGGGGCTTGTATTTGAGACGGCTAATCATGAGCATGAAAAACAGGTCGATTGCGTAAAAAACTCTATAAAAGTATTGCAAAAATATATTGCGCCAGAACAACAGTCGATATTGAGCACATTGTCGGATTCTTTCGAAATTATTGATGCGCGGATAAGGATGTTTGATCCCTTAGTTCGCAGGAGAACATCTTCTCAGGAAAAAATCACCGGAGCTGAAATAGAAGCTTTTCTTAATCGTCATTTCCCGGAATATTTCGCAAAAGGCGATTTAATAGAGATTACTCAAAACTTCCGTGCTGCCTCATGGGAGAATATAAAAAGGCCTGTTTTCCTTGGTGCCATTCATAACATATTTCACAATGCGTTGTACTGGAGTCATAAAGGTTCGGGGAAAGCTCGCATTCGGTTTTCTATTTCTGGTATGGCGCTAACTATTTCAAATTCGGGGCCAGCTATTAATTCTGCGGATGTTGAGCGAATATTCGCCCCTGGATTTTCCAGGAGGCCATATGGCAGAGGCTTAGGCCTTTACATAGCCAGAGAAGCTTTAAGGGGATTGGGCTATGAGCTTTATTGCCCCTCGACACCAGAATTAGGCGCCCTGGATGGTGCCAACTTCACGATTATTTCTAAGAATAATTACGACAATGATAACTGAGTTGCGAAAAACGATAGCAAAGAACTTCTGCCGTTCAGTACTCTGGATTGATGATGAGATTGTGCCTGATGCGGAAACGGAACAACAAAGACAAAAATACGTTGATTTTTTTGTTAAACGTGCCGACGAATTCTCAAAGAAAGGCATTTTATGCCACCTAAAAGGCTTTTCGGCTAGCATTAGTGGCGCCGACGCCGACGGTCAGGATGCTTATGGAGAAGATAGCGATAATGGTGTATCTGAATGCGTGGAACTCTCAAAGCGGGCGGACGTGCTAATTTTAGACTGGCATCTTGGCATACCAGATAACCCGAAGTTTGCAAAAGAAATATTGGATCCTCTAATTGAAGAAAAAGCCGCGCGTTTCATTATAATATTATCGCAGGATTCTGACTTGGAGAAGAATTTTCGGAAGGATTATGGTCATGTTTTTTCAAAAAAAGGCGACTGGTATTCGAATAGCAATGGGCAGTTTGTGCGACTTCTTCAAAAGGCTCTGTTCGAAGAGGATGGCAGCGCGAGGTCTTTGGTGGAAGATATATACGACAAATTGGCGGAAACATACCCTGATTACCTTCATTGGACGGCATTGGAAATTGCCGGGAAAATGAAAGAATGCGCACCTGTTTGGTTGGCGGCTTTGCCTAAAGGAACAGACTTGGGCATATTGGCTGAAAAAATTCATAATAAAGAAGAATATGTTGGAAATACAGTAGTTGAAAATCTCTTGGAGGATTTGAAGGAAGCCATAGATTTTCCTTTAATTGGGTCAATGCAGCAGGAAAAATTAACCCCGGAAAGTTGGCTTCGCTTTGAGGAATTTAAAAGGAAAATCGAAACGGATGTTAAGGCTTTGACGGATAAAAAGAAAAGTGACTCCGTTGAAGCCATAGGCATAATGATTCCGAGATCAAATGATCACCCTCCCTGTCCGGATAAAGATTTAAAAAAGAAGTGTAAAAAATTGGAGGAAGCCTTAACTGAACCAGGGGACCTTCCTGCAATATTGGAATTTCTCAATGGGCTTTATCTATTTGAGGAGTTTTGCGAAATCAAAAGTTCTGCAAGTAAAAATTATACTAAAATTCAAAGAGGCACTATCATTGCCTATAATAGCGATAAAGATAGCAACGAAATATTGGTCTGCATTTCACAGTCCTGCGATTGTGTGCGTGAAACTCATTTATTATTTGTTAAGGGAAAAAAATCTAATGCCAGCGATGCTGGCAAACCGGGGGAAACCTTTTTACGTTTTAAAAATAAACTGTACATCTTTGCTTCTGGAGCGGAAAATATGCTTTCTCTTGCACTGGAAGAGGGATCTCGTTTGCCGAAAGACACAAATTTTCAAGGAATCGTAAGAGAATCGATATTAAATCGATTGATTTCAAGATACTGGAATCACGCAACTAGGGTAGGGGTTAATCAGCCTTTGCTTTTGAGACGATTGAGGAATGAAAAACCATAAAACGAAAAGCCGAAAAGCTATTGATTTGTTTTCCGGATGCGGAGGACTTAGCCAAGGTCTTGTTGACGCGGGCTTTGAGGTGTTGGCATGCGCCGAGATAAGGCCGGAAGCTCGGGCTACTTATGCCGAGAATCACAAAACCACTAAGATATTTGAAGATATAAGGTTGTTGTCTGCCAAAGAGTTGATGTCCGCGATCGGCATCAAAAAGGCTGAATTGGATCTATTGGCTGCATGCCCGCCTTGCCAGGGATTTTCATCCATCAGAACACGCAATGGGATGATCGCCGAGGATGAAAGAAATGAGTTGATTTTTGAGGTGTTGCGTTTGGTTAAAGAACTTTTGCCCAAATGTGTACTGATAGAAAATGTTCCCCGCCTACTGCAAGATGCCCGAATTCAAAAATTCAAAGATGCTTTATCGGAATTGGGTTACGAATTTTCCGAAGGGATATTGAATGCCAAGAACTTTGGAGTGCCCCAGCGGCGCAAACGTATGATTTTGATAGCATCCCGTTTGGGGGAATTTGGGTTGCCTGATAAAATTCCATTAAGAAAATTCGTCCGTGACGCCATAGGAGATCTCCCGCCCCCGGATGGAGATCATAAAAGGCCTTTGCACCGGCTTCGTCAAAATTTCACTCCTATCGTTTTGCAGCGTATTTCTTTTGTAAAAAAGAATAGAAGCGAATTGCCGGACGGGCTGGTTCTCAAGTGTCACCGAAAATATCCCAAAGGGTTTAGGGATGTCTATGGACGCATGGATTGGGACGATGTGGCCCCCACGATTACTCGATCCAGCCACAATCCCTCCAAAGGCCGCTTTATTCATCCTGAACAGAATCGTGGCATCACTCTTTACGAGGCCATGTTATTGCAGGGCTTCCCACGAAAGTACAGATTCCCTATCAATATAGGATTGGGGAAAATATCTTCAATGATAGGTGAAGCTTTCCCCCCTCCAATGGCATACGCGCAAGCCAACCATATTTATAAAAAACTCGATGAAATTGAAGCTAGAGGTAATTAGTCCTGTACGGATTGGCAAATTTCAGCAGAAAAATAAAATCAGCGGAAAGAACTAACTGACGAACGTCCAAACACAGATACAGATTTCAGGATAATGTTGCATTAGAGGAAAGATAGAGGAGTTGTAGACGAGATAAATCAAGGCTTGTTGCGCAATGGATATTTGGAGCAGTGAAAAACGTTCGAAAGTCATGTCCTTGATCAAGGGACATGGTAACCGAAGCACGGAACTCCGATTGATTGCCCTCATGAAGGAAGCGGGCATAACGGGATGGCGGCGAAAACAAAAACTTCCGGGTAAACCGGATTTCGTATTTCGCTCGGAACGGATTTGCGTGTTTGTGGATGGCTGCTTCTGGCATGGTTGCTCACTGTGCTATTGTCGTCCTAAAAGTAACCGTAAATTTTGGGACGCTAAGGTCAGGCGCAATCGGGCCCGAGACCGTCAGGTTGGCCGGGAGCTGAAAACGAAAGGCTGGACGGTTGTCAGGATTCGGGAGTGTTCGCTAAGGAAAAGACCATTCTCTGTCATACGGCGCCTAAGCGCACGCCTTTGCAGATAGGTGAATTCATTTATATTCAACGTCCTGCCATTTTCTTTCAGCCTCTTTTATCGCATCAGATAAATCCGTATACCTTTTTGAAATTTTGAAGATCGGGGTTGGTTTTTTTCCGCAAGCTCTATAAAGCGTAGTCCCCCTGAGAAAGGCAAAACTGCACAAGTCAGAAATCAATCTTCCAGCATGAGCAAGCGTTATGGCGTCTTGCCTTTCTTGACTTCGTCCCATTCGTTCCCATCGCATTCCAACACCATCGCCGTCCTGATGTATCAAGTGGCTCTGGGTTCCATAGCTGTAGCCAAAAAGACCCAGGCTGCGCATCGCTTGATCAGTATGGGTTGCGAAATATTTAGAGATCTCGCTAAAAGACCATATGCGTGCAAGTTTTTTCCTTTCTGATGCCGCCGTTGGCTCTTCTTGGATCTCTTCTTTGCCTGAAATTATGTCACGAATGGGACGCCATTCTTCGGCGTCTGGATTCGGAACGCTTGATAGTAGGCTTTGGGCTCGTTTTTCTCTAATAATTTTGGCATGCAGGGGCAATAAATGCCAATATTCGTGACTTCTTCTTTTTTGAGTCTCTGCCGTCCCTTCTAATATGTACACATATTTCAGCGATCCCTCTAGAATTGTGCGAATAAGTATTTCGGCATCCCAAAGACGCTCATTGACAATCAGGATAAAAGCACTTTCTGAAGCAAAATGGCAGCTTATTGCCAACTGTGCTGCCACAAATCTCACCTCTTCATCAAGTAACGTTGTTTTGGGTTCATGAAATAGTCTACATTTGTCATAGACGTCTCCCAGATAATGGCTACATTGTGCTGCCCAATAATGGATTTGAATGTTCATTTATTTGGTCAGAATATTTTTATGCAATAGAACAAAACCAGCACCTGAATTTGCAAAAGAATGCCTTGCCAATATCATATTAAAATATCATACGTCGTTAATTCCATTGAGTATTTTTGAAAAATCGACGTTCAACGCCTTGGCCAACTTCAATAGAGAATAAAGCGTGGGATTGATTTCAAGGCTTTCGATGTGCCTTAGGCCTGTGCGACTGAGACCCGCGTCTTCGCTTAGGCGTTGCTGGGAGATGCCTTGGCGTTTTCGCTCGGCGACGAGCTCTTTGCAGATCCTTGTCACAAGCTCCCGTTCTTGATCGGTCTTCATGATGGCCATTAAAGGCCATTTTTAATCTTGTGGCATACGGCCATAAATGGCCATATTGAGGGCATGAGTTCAACAAAGTGCAGAAATTTGGCAAAAGACGGGCAAATCTGCCCGAACTGTGGGGCATCTATGCCTAGACCGACTAAAATATCTGTCTGCGTGGTGCTTTTTCTTGTGACATTCGCTTTCGCTATTTATTGCCTTCTTGCCAATCCGCTTGCGAAACAGGTGCCAGAATCAACGGATAAGGATATCGTTGCTACCGTGAACGAAGATGAAGAACACGCATTTAACACGTTCGCTTTTGGGGAAATGGTGGGGGATGGGATCATCGAAATTTTATCCGGCCCAAAGCTGATTTCTAATTTTCCAGAGTCATTGTCAAAAGGTATGGAATGTTTGTCCGTTAAGTGGGTTAGAGGAGACTATAAGGCTCTGCACAATGGTAAAGTCATGGTTTATAGTGTGTTCAAGGCAACGCACCAAGATCATAAATGCAAATTTCATTACGCGAATGATGAAGATAAAACACCCACGAACACGGCGGAGATTGGGACGAAAGAGATCGCGGAGATATTCGTAAGGGAAACAGTTGGAACTTCCCTCATGATGTATCGCATCCATGTGGGCAGCTACCCTTCCACGGAGGAAGGGCTAGCTGTGTTATTGACGCCTCCAAAGGAAGGTTCTGAGCGTTGGAGGGGGCCGTATCTGGATAAGCCTTTGGAAGACCCGTGGGGGCAGCCTTATCGGTATCGTTATCCTAGTGCCCACAATCCAAAAAGCTACGACATATGGAGTTCGGGGCCTGATGGCGTTGACGGCACCGCTGATGATATCTGCAACTGGCCACTCGAAGAAGATAAATAGGTCTTCATTTTTCTCGGCACAACTTAAATCGTCGCCCCTAAAGCAGAATGACCATGAAAAACACGCGCTTGCCTATAATTTTTTTGGCGATAGTCCTCCTTGGCGGATGTCAATCGCAACCGCCACGGCCACCCACGGATCCCAAACATCTGAAGCTCGTAACATACGACATAAAATGGACTGAAGAGACCCCGGAAATGCTCAAATATAAAAAGGAGCAAAAGCGAAAGGAAGAATTGATGGATTTTGAAAACAAACAGCCTGAGACATGGGAGCAGGCGGCTTTGTTTAGGGCGAAGGCGAAAGAGGAGATTTGCGCCCGTTTGGAGTGCCTTGAGTCGTTCAAATGGGTGGAAGTGGTTTTTAGGAAAATTAACATGAACACTTCAGGAATTATACTCTTGGGAAAATTCCGTTTCCAGGATGCCAAAGGTGAATATGCAATAAAGCGTTTTGTGTATGAAGGTTGGTCTGGACAGCTGTTTATAGAGGATATGGAGTCAAACTCGGCCCTAGAGAATGCTTGGGCCTTCTATCGGCCTGAGGAAATAAAATTCAGCACGCCTCCCTCGTACAATTATCCGAGAGGAGGCGACCCGCATATGGGCATATATAACCTCAATCCTTACGGTGTCGGCCCTCGGCTCTATAATCCCCCTATTCGCATCATTCCCAGAAGGTAGAGGGTTTCAGGGGTTTGGTTCGTGGCATACGCCAAGCGTTGTCAATACACATATATGTGTATTACTTTCTTATTTTTTAGTTCCAAATTTTTAACCCCTGAAACCCCTCTTCTAAAGAAGTTCCGCTCCATTGCCGATAATACGGTACTTGTGCCCGTTAGATTCGCTTTTGGAGGCTATTCTCACATGCTCAGGACGTATTCTGGCGAGAGTGGAAAGTCGCCGCCCGATCAATTTGCTGTTGGTGTAGGATCCCATTCCACGGCCTTGAAGCGCTATATACACATCAGCCGCAGAAACGGTTATTTCAAATTGGGAGCGTTCGGCTATATCACTCAACGGATTTTCAATGTGAGCGAATTTACCTTCTTCCATTGCATCCATGATGTTGTTCAACAAATCGAGCTCTGGGGACATTTCCTCTATGATTCTCCTAACGGACGGATTATGATAAGCGCTAAGGTCAAACCGCCCTTCATTGTCGCGCAGATGTGCAGGCGGTTTTTCATATTTCAAAAGGTCGTGAATCAACGCCGGAGCCTCCTGCTCTATTTGTTGCCAGAGGCGATCCTTCTCATCTTGAGTCCGTGCAGGCATGGGCATTTTGAAACGCTGTGTTTCAAGCAGGCTGATCTTATCCATGGCCGACTCGTCCAGATGAGGTAAGACGGCCAGCGATTCTTGCTGCGGATTACATGATATTGTCAATCGCCAGAAAGGTGCTATCTCAATCGCCTCTTTCCCCTTTGGGTGAATACGGTGGCTTCGATTGACCGCGATGGCCTTGATTTTTTCTTTGATGCGGTCGCGCGTGGCCTTGCTGTTGTCTGAAAACTCATCCTCGATCACCAAATGCGGAGATTTGGCCCAGTCGCCATTGAAGGAGGTGTCCCCCGATATTGATTGCATGACACGCGTTTGCTTTTTCCCAAACAATAGCGTCAAAATGCATTGCGTGAGACTTTTGCCGGATGATGTCGGCCCCACAAAGGCCAGGACCTGCGCGGCCTGCCATCTCCCCGAATAAAGGGCTTTTAGAGACGCTGCCAGCCACCAGATAAAATATTTGTATTGCGCGTCTCCCAGCATACCTTGGAATATCGCCCGGATTGTTCCCCAATCTCCAGAGCTCGGAGTGACGAGATTAGGGCCGTTGGGAACGAGCAACTTTTTCCCGTTCACAACGTGTAGACCTTTTGCCATTCCGGCGACATTGAGCACGATATCCAATGTGTCGCTGAAAGAAGCCTTATGCATAATGGCGTCAATCTGGCTTTCATCCAATTCATACGATGCAAGCAGGTTTTTTGTAGCGCTGCCCGTGTATCGCCGAAAGGCGCTGGCGGCGTCCATAATCCAGTAGTTATTTGTTTCGTTTTCAAAATAAACGCATGGCCTCCATCCATTTCGGTAGGCCTCCTGAAATAGCCTTTCGGCTCTAATCAGCGGCAATTCGTACATCTTGTCTTGATACTCTCCCGGCGTTTCTTCGGGCGACCATTCGATGAGGATTTCCTCCGCAGCCTTTGTCCCCGCCGCTTCCCGGACGGCATTAGTCAACTCTATCCAAATATTATAATCCGGTCGTGAGGGAATGGTTTTAAGGGCACCGCGAATTTCATCCAATGGAAGCTTGTTTTCCAAATTGAAAATCTTATCTTCAACAACCTTTCCTTTCTTGATGACACTCGTCGCGTATTTTTCGACATCAAGCTCGTGGCATTCGTCATTGAGATACAACTCAGGGTCGTAGGTCACAAAAAACCGAGCGTTCAACGCGCATGGCCCAGGGTCAACCGTGAGGCAGTGCGTGGTTTTAAAATAATTGATGACGGCATTTTTGATCAGCTTGCAGTCACACGAAAGGGGGACGGATATCAGCCCCTTTACCCCGTTGCCCGAAGGGGACAACATGCAGGCATAAATATGCTCGTCGCCTTCAAGTTTCTCTCGCACGGCCTTTATGTCATCCACCTTGTCGATGTCCACCTGTATGAGGCCGGAAAATGGATTGGGGGATTTTTCTTTTAACCCGTCCCTAAACACGCCAGCGGGTGTCATGCTCGGAAGCTTTTTCTTGCGCAAACGCCTTTCGTCATCGCTGGAAGCCCGACGCACGGCGTCAACCAAAGTGCGGTACTCCCCACGTTTGAATTTGGCCAGTACGTCCGCTATCGATGCTTCCTCTATTTGTGTGGCGGACCCTTTTTCAGAGCACAATGGCCCAAAGAGGCTGACGAGGCGCGAACCGATTTTTCCTTTTGATTTATTCTCCGATGATAACTTTTTCATGATGTTTTATTTTTGTTCTATGTTGTTGCGAATTTCTTTGATGGTGTTTGGCAAAAAGCAAATATTAGGACAGACGTTTTTGGCTAATTCCTTTCTGAAGAAATCAGACGCCCCTCAATCCTGTATCGTGCAAGCGCGTTTTTGACGTCCTCGACGTCATAGCGCACGGCCCGCCGCGAAAAGCGATAGCGGGGCAGGTTCAACCCTTCAATAAAGTCCACGCTCAAGCCAAGGCGCGCGCACAGCGCATCCTTGCTTACGAGCTCTGGGAGCTTTCTGATGGGACTTTCCATGTCCCACACTCTATGGACTAACTTATTTGGAACAGAGACCCAATAATTGTAATAATTCTTTGGATTCCATTACACTTCTCAGATTCCCATTGCTATACCCCAACGAATACCACTGTTTTCGCCAATCAATAAGAGTTTTGGCTGTAGGACGCTTCATTCCTTTGCAAAACCCCTCGATAATATCCAAGGCAATTTCAATATCTAATGTTTTGTTGGATTTCCAACTGCTGTACGCCGCTTTTATTGTATCCGGGGATTGCTCTTTCATCAGCTCGTGTGTCTCAATTTCATTCCAAGCATCGGTGGCTAACCAAAGCACTTGAAGTCTGAGCGCACACCAGTAGCGCTGGTCATATTGGTAGTCATGCAAGGATTCAAACTCTTTTATTTTCCTTTGGAGATATACCAATTCTTGCGGTGGTATAATGCTCAATTTTTCGGGAATATTTGATTCCTCGAATGTGGAAATAGATTTGGGAACGCGATCAACTAATGCAATGTATACGCTGAGTATCTGTCGGTTCATTAAGGCAATTTTTTCCACTCTGCTCAATTTCTGCCCAGAATCTTTTGCTCCTATTTTTGGAATCGCTCGCTCTTGTAAATTAGGGGCATGCAAAAGCCCGCCTATATAAAACCATGCAATTGTCTTTTGAGAGGGAATAAGTCCCCTTCGTATCATGACCTTGATCAGCCGGGAGAGCAGCGAGTTTAATTCATCCGCATATAGGGCAATAGTTAATCGATTCCGCTCATCAAGATATTTCTCTTTATTCTCAAAATAATCAGGGAAGAAGATTGGGTTCATGCGACATTCACAATTCGGAGGTTTAACGTGTCGGGGGTGAGGCCCCAGTAGCGGGCGGCTTGGTTACGGTATACGGGTTTGGAATAATGCTTGTAAAGGGTGCCTTGGCCGATGTGGCCCATTTGCGTGGCGACATAGGCGGCGTCCTTGAGCTCGCCCATGAGGTAGCTTGCGTAGGAGTGGCGCAGGACGTTTGGTTGCCATTGCAGGCCTTGGCTTTGCAGGAAATTCCGAAAGGCGGCAAGGCGGTTCGGGAAGTTCGGCTTGCGGCAGGGGCCAGACAGGCGGGGGAAGTGTTTTTTCAGCCAAGCACGGAGATTCGGGCGTATGGCGACATGTCGGTTGCTAGGGGTGTTTTTTGTGGTGATTTCTGAGAGGTCTATGGTGTCATGATCCAAATAGACGTGCTCCCAGTGCAGGCGTTCAAACTCGCTTTGGCGCAGTCCCCCGAAGGCGCAGAGCACGATATTGGCCAGGATATCCATCTTTTCCGGCGCTTTGACGGGATAGTTGCCATTGCGCTTGCCCTTTTTCTTTCTGGTTTGCGCGGGGTTCCAGTCGAAAAAGAGGATAATGGCCTTTGCGAGTTCCGAGGGCGTCCAAATCGCGGGGGCCGCGACATCGCGTATCCTGGGCGGCTTGCCCCTTATCGGCATGACGGAGCAATAGTTGTTGTCGAGGCACCACGCGAAGAAATTGCGCAGGACGGCGCGGTAATGGCGGCGGCTTTGCACGGACAGGTCTTCGTCCAAAATTTCCCGCTCCGTGGTAGCCTTGGGCTTCACGCAGACTTTGAGGTTCCCCAGCCAGTCCGCAAACTCGGTCGGGCTGATGGTCGCGGGGTGGCGCTCCGCAAAGCTCTCGGCGAAGCGGTTTAAACGTCCGCTGACGTCTTTTAAATGCCGTGCGCCGACGCCGCGCTCGTCGCGCAGGTGGTTGAGGAACAGCGGCACCAGTGTTTTTATCGTCTGCCCGTCCGACGTTTGCCGGATGTAGGCGAGGTAGTGGCGGGCGGCCTCCAGCAGCGACAATTCCCCCAACAGCTCCTTTGCCTCTATGGCCTCGCGTTTGAGCGACTCGGAGAGGATGTTCGCCTTGCGCACGCCCAGATTGCGAAATTCCGCGATTTTTTCATCTAAAAACAGCCGCGCCTCCTTTTTGAGCGCAAACTTGCGGGAATGCCATTTGCCCTTGAGCTTGAATTTCACGCGCCATTTCAAGTGGGGGCGGGCCTTCTCGTTATAGGGCTCCATGACGGGCTCGCCCGGAGCGCCCCTGTGCCGTTTGCGCGATTTTGAACGGTGATCGGCCATGCATTAGGGTTTACCGGGAAGCGCAGAGATGGGCAAGAGAAATAAAGCCCCAATAGAGCCCCAAGGCCTATTTCCTCTCTAAAAACGACGATTTTAACGGTTTCCTAAACCGTTAATCCGTGTTCAAGTCACGGTGGGGACGCCACTTGCGGGTGTGTTTCATCTGTGGCGGCTCTAGTATGACTTTACTCGTCGTCCTGCGCCTGCTCCCCAAAGACCCCCATTAGGATGTCGCCTTGCGGTTGCTCCATTGTGAGCCGGCCTCTTATCGTGGCATTTCCCCGTATCAGGGCGTGTCCTTCCACTTCCAGCGCGATTCCGCCGGAGGATATGTCCAAGGTTTCACGGACGGGTGTGTTCCCATCGTAAGAAACGGTCAATTCGGCGTCTTGGCTCGGCACAATCGTCGGGGTTTCTGGCGACCAATATTTGTTGGTCAGCGTCGTCTTCCCGTTTTTCAGGACAGTTATGGCATTGCTTTTCGCCGCGGAGGAAGTCCCGTTTCCGAGCTCAAACAGCGACTCCAGTTCAATCCAGACGGGAAGGTTGCTAAAGTAGTAATATAGGTTGGCGTTGCGCGAAAATGAGACGCCGCGGTTAAATCTCCCCAAATTAACGCTCCATTCGGAGGTGCCTCTCACGCCGTTCCCCAGGGCCACGGACTGGTAGGCCAGGCCGACACCCTGGCTGCCCGCAAAAACGTAAGGAGCATGGGCTTCCGACTGGGAGACGGCGAACGAGCCTGTGGACGCGTATCCTATGGTTGAGCCGCCCACGGCGAGTGAAAAGTCGGAATAGTCCTCAATGCTCGAGCCGGTAAGCGAAACGGCTTTTTCGGAATAATAAAGATTACTGCCCATTAGGGCGATCGAGTTTGTCCCGCAAAGAACGTTGGAATTAAAGCCGACAAGTATCCGTTCCGCATCACTCACGGATCCCCCGAACATCATCACGGAGGCCGTTGTGTATCCCATGGATCCTCCCGTTCCCAAGTATATCAGGTGCGCCGAATCGTCGATGGGCGCCCAAGCGGAGGAGATTCCCGGCGCGTTGAAATTCCCGGTCACGGCAACATCATCGTCGAAGGTGATATTTGCCTGGCAAAAAGCGGATGAGGCCAGAATAATCCCTGTTTTTGCCAGTATTTTCAGACATGTTTTCATGGCTTGGAATAGGAGTTGGCGAGGTTACCAACGCGCCCCGTCTTGCCCGGTTCGAGGCGGGCGGGAACACGGCCTGTTTATTTTCAAACGGATAGTCTTTTCAAACTTCCAGAATACGCATTGACTACAAAACGCGCGTATCATTTTGATGTCAACTGTTTTTATGTGGAAAATAACACGCGATTTTTGGCTATTTTTCTGTCGTCGCATGAATCGCGCGGGTCGTGCCCAGTCTGTTTGTCCGTCGTCGGGGTTCGCGAGGATAGCTGATTTCTTGATCCGTGTAGCGCTCGTCACGCCGACAGGTTGGCGGGGATGGCGTCATCCGATAGCCTTCTGTGGAGGGGATTAGGGCGAGGTAACGCCCCCGATATGAATTCCTTTGGCCGCCGCTGGCTGGTTTTGTGGGCGCTTGCTATTTCAACGCCGCTTTCAAGCGCACGATCGCCGCGTCGAGCCGCTGGTGCAGGCCCTGATAGACCGTGGCGCATTTTTTCTGGAAAACGTCCGGGTCGGCGAACGCGTCGTCCACCTGTTTGCGCAGGGCGATCGTGTTGAGGTTCTCCACCGTCCCCGCGCTTTTGAGGCCGAACTGGCCCACGAAATTGTCCACCTTGCTCCCGCGCGAGATGCCGCACACGGGTACCCCGATGTTCGCCGACAAAATCAGCAAATGCAGCCGGCTGGAGACGACGATCCCGCAGCGTTTGGCCACGGTCAGCACCTTTTCGGGCGTGTCGACGCCCTTGACCAAATACGCCTTTTCCTTGTGTTGCAACTGCTCGCGCAGCGCCCCCATCAGTTCCGCGTCGGTGATGGGGTTCATGGGGATAAAAAATACCTTGCGCTCGTCCTTCGCCAGCAGGCTGTCGAGCGCGGTGATCAGCGCGGGCATGTCCTTGACCGCGCGCTGGGCCGATATGCACAGGCCGATCTTTTCGCCGCCGCCGAGCAGGGCCGTGCGGGTCTCTTCCGGTATTTGCTCCAAAAGCGTCTCGTCCGATTCCGTGCACAAAATGGCGGAGTCCGCCCCCGTGAGTACGTCGAGCGACGAATCGCACGCGCGCACCAGCGCCTGCGTCTGGTAATCGCGCACGACCACCAAGTCGCATTTGCGCAGCGCGACGGCGATCTGTTTTTTCATGCGCTTTTGCAAAAAGCCCTCGGCCGCCTTCACGCAGTCAATCCCGGGAAGCAGTTTCGACATCGTCTTG
This sequence comes from Opitutales bacterium, assembly GCA_031556275.1. GTDB lineage: Bacteria > Verrucomicrobiota > Verrucomicrobiia > Opitutales > JAKPNF01 > JAKPNF01. The sequence goes on along the minus strand of JAVBTG010000002.1, from coordinate 14,080 downwards.
GCCAGCGCCAGCTTGCGCCCGCCGAGCTTGAAGAACGCGGCGTTGAGCGATGAGTCCATGCCGGTACCCCAGACGACGGTCTTGAGCCCGCATTTTTGGGCCAGCCGGAGCAGGGGGACGGTCGTGTTGGGGTAGTCGGAAAGCCCGGTGGCCCCCGTCCACACAAAGACGTCGTGCCCTTGGAAGGCCTGTTGCACTTCCTTTAGGGGCTTGCTCTTGTCAAACCCGTAGAGCGGGACGGCCTGCACCCCGAGCAATCTCTCGGTTTCAAACGGCTGCCCCGTGGCCACGGTGATGCTGGCGTCGGGAAAATTCTCGCGCACAATGCGCACGGCGCACGCGAGGATGGCCTCGTCGCCGATATTGTCGCAGCCAAAGGGGACCCCACCCAGAAGAAAGCGCAGGGGAGGCATGTTCTTACTTCAGCGATTCAACCGCCGCGCCCGCCGAGTCGAAGATGTCAAAAATCTTGTACGCGCGGGTGATCTCAAAAACGAGCTTGGGCTTGGGTTGCAGTCCGGCCAGCGCCAGCTTGCCGCCCTTGCCGGTGAAGTCCTTGAAGAAACGCACGACGATGCCCAGGCCGGTACTGTCGATGTACTCCATCTTGGTGCAGTCCAAAACGATCTTGGAGGCCTTTTCACAGAAGTGGTCGAGCTCCCGTTTGAATGCGTCCGCCGTGACAACCGTAAGGCGTCCTGTCAGCGCGACGACGAGCACCCCGTTAACTTCATTGCTGGTGAGTTCCATAAATTAGTGTTTCCAATCTATTGAAAAGACGTAAGCTCTATAAAGCAAACAAAATTGTTCTTGTGTGATTGCATATCTTTCACCCAAGATGGGTCTATTTAAATTCTTATGGAAACTGGAATTCGCGTTCTGGCGGTTGACGACGAGGATTATATGTTGAAAATCCTGAAGGTGTGCTTGTCCGAGCCCACCTTCCGGCTGACGACGTGTTCCGACGCCATGGCGGCGATGTCGGTTTTCAAGAAGGGGGAGTACGACCTTGTCATCCTCGACGTGCTGATGCCGGGCATCGACGGGTTCGAGCTGCATTCGCTGATCCGCCAGATCAACAAGACGATCCCCATCATCATGCTGACCGCGCGGCTCGACGACGCCGACGGCACGATGATCCGCCGCATTTCGAGCGACAAAAACACCTACTACCAAGGCAAGGGCTTTAAGCGCGACGAGCTGGTCAGCAAGATCAAGAACATCGTGGCCGAGCTCAAGTCGCAGGAGAGCCGCCGGAGCTATTTCGCCGAAATGGAGCGCGACATCACGCTCGCGGGCGAGGTGCAGCGCGCGATGTTCCCGCACTGGAGCACGATCCGCGACGGCTTCCGCTCCTCGTTCTTCTTCCGCCCGTACATGAAGATCACGGGTGACATTTTCAGTATGACGCCGCTGTCCAAGAATGTCTTTTTGGCGGTGATCGGCGATATTTCCGGGCACGGCATCCAGGCGGCGCTGACGATGAGCGCCATCCAATTCACCCTCGCGAACCTGATCCGCGTGCACGAGAAGGAGGCGATCACGCCCCACATGGTGCTCAACCAGCTGCAGCGCTTTTTGGTCAACGTGGTGGAAGACCGCTACATGACCTGCACGATCGCAGTGGTCGATTTCAACGCCAACCGCGTCACCTACCAGAGCGCGGGGCATGCCGATTTCCTGCTGTACAGCCCCTCCAAGGGCAGCTTTTTGGAGGTGAACCCCGAGCAGAAGGGGGCCCTGCCGGTGGGCCTTGTGCGCGAAAACACATACAACCCCGAGGACAACGTCTCGCTGGAGTTCCCGCCGGATTCGATCTTTTTCTTCAGCACCGACGGGGTCTCCGACCTGCAAAACTCGGCGGGCGAGGACTACGGGCGAAATCCCCTGGAGGAGTTCGTTGAGGCGTTCGCCAAAAACGGCCTCGAGGCCGCCACGACATTCTGTGTGGTCGACGCCCTGTTCAAGCTCGGTTTCGACCAGGTGAAGGACGACATGGCGATCGCTGCCTTTGCCCGCTATCAGGAGCGCCCGGGCATCTACGATTTCTCGATTCGCCCGATGCTGCCGGACGTCGACGAGGCGGCCGTCAAGATCTGCGGGCTGGTGGAAAAGCACACGGGCGACGCCACGCTCGCGGGTAAAATCGAGCTTTTGGCGGCGGAATTCCTGAACAACGTCGTGGTGCACGGGCTGGGGAACAAAAACATGCCCCGTCCTGTCATTAGCGCGCGCATCGAGTTCACGCAAAAGCGCATGACCCTGTCTTTCTGGGACAGGGGCAAGGCGTGGGACATGCGCACGGAGGGCATGGGCAGCGACACCCATATCGACATGCTCAACCAGCGCCTCGCCACCTCCGGCCGCGGCATCCCCATTATCAAAAAACTCACCTCATCCATCAGCCGTCAGCGCTACGTCGACGCGCTCAACGAAACCATCTTCACCGTCGAATGCTCATGAAACAAGTCATCCTACAATACTTTGCGGACAATTTCGGAATGGAGGGCGACGAGGCGCTCGAACTCTACCATTCCTATCTGGACACCTTGGCCAACTACCGGGGCTCCTTCGACGTCAATTTGGAGAAAAAAGACGCAGACGAGCTGCGCCGCGCGTTCCACTCCATCAAGGGCTGCGCCGCCAACTGCGGCGACATGGAGACGTCCCGCTGCGCCATGCAGGGCGAGCACGCCGCGTCCGCGGCCGATTTTGACCAGTGCAAAATCCACGCCGAGGCCCTGTGCAAGCTGATGGACGTTTTGCTCGCCGACCGTTAACATCCCTCCACCATGTCCACCGAGACCGACAATATCATCCGCTCGATCGAGTCGCGCAATTCGCGCTCGGGCGTCCGCATGCGCTGGAAACGCGCCGTGTGGGGGGCGACGGTGTGGGCGGCGTATTTCTTCAAGCGGGTCATGGACATCGTGTGTTCGCTGATCATCATCCTGCTGCTCTCGCCGCTCATGGCGGCGGTGGCGGTCGCGATCAAGCTCGAGTCGAAGGGCCCGATGATTTTTAAGCAGATCCGCGTCGGCAAAAACGGCCGTCACTTCGAGTTCTACAAATTCCGCTCCATGCGCCCCGACGCCGAGAAGCTCAAAGCCGCGATGGCCCAGCAGAACGAAAGCGGCGACGGCGTCATTTTCAAGATGAAGAAAGACCCGCGCATCACCCGCGTGGGCGCTTTCATTCGCAAATATAGCATCGACGAGCTGCCGCAGCTCTTCAACGTGCTGGAGGGCGACATGAGCCTCGTCGGCCCCCGCCCGCCCGTGCCCTCCGAGGTCAAGCTTTACACACTCGAGGAGCGCAAACGTTTACACATCAAGCCCGGCATCACCTGCATCTGGCAGGTTTCGGGTCGCAGCGACATTCCCTTCAAACAGCAGGTGCGCCTCGACGAGGAATACATCAAAAACCACGGCGTTTGGAAGGACTTGCTGCTGCTGCTCAAAACAATCCCCGCCGTCATCACGGGGAAGGGCGCTTACTAAAAGAGCCTATTCACACACCCTCATGAAGGCCATCATCCATTGCCTGCCGCCCCCCGCCACGTGGCAGGCGGAATATTTTCACCGCGAAAACCCGTATTTGCTGCCCTTTGTGGGCAAGCCGCTGTTGGAGTTTTATGTCGACACCTGCGCCCTGTGCGGGGTGACTGATCTGCTGGTGCTTCAGGAAAACTACGACGAGGCCGTCGAGTCGTTTTTGGGCGACGGTTCGCGCTGGGGGGTGAGCATTGTCCACGGCACAGGCCATGGCAAGGCCGACAGCGACGAGGCCGTGCGGCACAACGCGGGTTTCGTGCAGGGGGATCAAGTGCTCTATTTCGAGGGATTTTTCCTGCCCTTGTACGACAAACGCCTGACTTTTTCGCCGGAAATCTTGCCGGTGGACGGCTCTGTGCGCCTGCTGGGCGCGTCGCACACCCCGCCCGAAACGCCGTTTGTGCGGGCGATCCCCGTGGACAGCCTGCAGGCATTCCACCAAGTCAACATGGACTTGCTCGAAAACCACGCCGAGGCGCTCGTCATGCGCGGTTACGGCGCGGAAAAGGGCGTGTTTTTCGGCATGAATAACATCGTGGGCAACGCGGCCGCGCTGAATGTCCCCTTTATTCTGGGCGACAACACCCAGATCGAGCCCAACGCGAAAATCGGCCCCTTGGCGATTTTGGGCGACTCCTGCATCGTCGACAAACACACCCGCATCTCGCGCACGATCATTTTTGACAAGACCTATCTGGGCGCGGACTTGGAGCTGAGGGACAAGATCATCAGCGGCGGCACCCTCATCGACCCGGAAACGGGCGTGCAAGTGGAGTTTCGCGACAATTATTTTGTGGCCCAAGTGCAGACGGGCCGTTTTAAACGCGCGCTCAATCGGGTGTGGGACCTCAGTTTGGGCCTCCCGCTGGCGGCATGGACAGGGCTGGCCTATCTGGTCTACAAAATGATCGGCATCCCCGAGACCGAAACGGCGACCTATCGCATCCGCGGGGACAGTTTCGAGCGCGGCACCTTTGTGCGCTATTACCCGATCCGCGGCCCGAAGGTCACTTGGTTTTTCAAACTTTCGGCGGACAAATTCAAGCTGCTACTCTTGGTGCTGAAAGGACGCATGTCTTTGATAGGGGACACCTTGTGGAATCCGGACGACCACGAGTTCATGTACGAGCGCTACAAAAACTACCATGCGGGCGCCTTTACCTACACCGAATCGCTCGACCATACCGACGAGGACGAACGCCTGATCGACGATCTGTACTACGCGCACAACCGCTCGCCCAAGACCGACTTGCAGCTGCTGCTGCGCTTTTTCGTGAGCCGTTTGCTGCGCGGCGAACGTTTTTAGTTTTTTCTGGCTTTTAAATGAGCACCCCTCGCTATACGTTGGACGGTGACGACGCCCTCGAGGCCCGCCTCGGCGCGATCGTGCGCGGCGTCGCGGCGGACGTGGAAAAATTCCCCTTCGCCCGCGACATCGCGGCTGTCATCCTCGGCGGCGGCTACGGCCGGGGGGAGGGGGGCGTCTGGGCGCGCGAGGGCCACCCGCAGGCCCCTTTCAACGATCTGGACTTTTTCGTCATCTGCAAGACGCCCTGCCAGACACCCGCGGGCGAAATCAACGCCGCATTCGCCGCCCTCGGTCACCAGTGGACGAAGCAATCCGGCGTCGAGGTCGACTTCGGGGCCGTCCGCCCGCGCGACTACGTCATCCGCCGCTTGGACGTGATGATGTGGCAGGAAATGGTGCGCGGCCACCGCGTGATTTTTGGGGACAAGCACATTTTTTCCACCCTGACAGAGGCCGATTTGCCCTCCATCCCCCTGCGCGAGGGCGCGCGGTTGCTGATGAACCGCATGGCGGGCCTCGTGCACGCCCGCGATCGCATGAACACGGGGGTGCATACCTTGGAAGACGCGGGCTTTGTCGCCCGCAACATCAACAAGGCCCTGCTCGGCGTGGGCGACGTGCTGCTGGTCGAGGTCGGCTCGCGCGCCTTCGCTGCGGACGACAGGCTGGAAGCGCTCAAACAACTCCCCCCCTCCTCCTTTTCCCGCCTGCCGGAGCTGTGCGCGCTCTACGCCAAGGCGGTCGCCTTCAAACGCCGCCCCGACGTGCGCGTCGACCACGCGCTGCTGCGGGCCGACTGGGAACGCGCCTGCGCCTTGGCCGAGGCCTTTTGGCGGGAGAAAAACGACGTTTTTTCACGCGCTTGCCGCCCCAATTTGGTGCGCCTGGTCTACAACCTGCGCGCCTGCCTGGCCGTCCAAAAAGACTACGATTCGTGGGGAATTCCCGGCCCCAAACCGGCCCGTTTATTGCCCGCGCTTTTGGACACATGGGTATTCTTGCTGAACAAAAAAGATTTAACCAAGGACGATTTTTCCCGCTTTTTGCGTATATGGGGTAGACTCAATTAAAAAGTGTGTCTAGTTGTGCTTGCCCGTGCGGGTGAACACTGTCATAATTATTTCGATAGAACAAAATGAGCGAACTCGATTTTGACGCCACCGAAACACCGAAGGAAAAAACGCCTGCGGCCCCCGCCGCGTCGCCGGTCAACGTGCTGCGTTTCGACCTGCGCGCGCTGCAGGTTTCCGTCCTCTCGCGATGGAAGCTTATTTTGGGCGTGTTCTTCGTCTGCGTGATCGTGCTGGGCGCGATCTTCAAATACCGCAGCACGTTCGCCACCAGCGCGTGGACGGCGGAGGCCAAGGTGTTCCACCAGCTGCGCTCCGAGCGCGTGCCCGCCTTCTACAAACCGATGGACACCCAGACGGTTTATCAATTTATCACAGGGCGCGACGTCTTTAGAAACGCCGCGCGCAAGCTCGGGAGCGAGGCCGTTGCCGACTTGAACAACGTGGTGGAAATCTCGATGGGCCGCCCGCGCCCCAACATCATCACGGTCAGCGCGTCGGCCCGCACGCCGGAATCGGCGGCCGACATCGCCAACGCGATCGCCGAGGCGGGCATCGAGGCGTACATCGCCCAGCAGAACAGCTCGGTCGAATCGCAGCTGATCGAGCGCAACAACCAGCGCGACCGCATCAACTCCGACATCGCCGACATCGACCGCCAGATGCAGGCGCTGAGCTCCGTCGAGACGGGCCTGCCGCCCGATCTGGAGATGGACAAGCTGCGCTCCCAAATTTCCGAGACCACGTCCGCCAAGAACGCGGTGGCGCTGCGCCGCGCGAGCATTGAGGTGCGCATGCAGGAATTGCATTCCGTGCTGAAGGCGACCCCGGAGCTGGTGGATTTCGAGGTGGTGGAAGACAACACGTCCTCGATGGGCATCGAGAACAAGCGCAGCGAACTGGCCACCCTGCGCCAGCGCTACACCGACGAAAACCCGAAGGTGCGCCGCTTGGCGGAGGAAATCACGCTCTTGGAGGCCGAGCTGGCCGCCAAGGAGGGGGGCGGTCCCCCCACCAAGGTGATCCGCCGCAAGAGCGAGTTGCACAGCAGGCTCGAGGAGCAGTACACCTTTTCAAGCCTCGATTTCCGCTCGGCCGACGCCGAGATGGCCCAGTACGACAAGGAGATCGAGCGCCTGCGCGCCCAAGCCTCCAAGCTGACGGAAGTTTACAACAAGCACGCCATTCTCAAGAACCAGCGCGACATCCAGCGCGAGAACTTGGGCCGCGTCATCCAAGGCATCAACGAGACGCAGTTTTTGCTCAGCTCCGCGGTTCCCGACGTTTCGATCGTCGAGCGCGCCAGTAAGGCGGCCGCCTTCAGCCCGGGCAATTCCCTTATAAAAGTCTTCGGCCTTTCCTTCTTCGTGGCGGCGCTGTTCGCCGCGGGGATGGCCGCGTGGGAAATAGCGCGCATGCGCCTGCTGGCCGCGGCGGAATACCCGATGTGCCTAGGGGTTGAAAATCTGGGCGAGCTCCCCGAGGCGAAGGACACCTCCGGCTCGGTGCGCATGTCCGCGCTGCAATTGGTGTGCCGCAATCTGCGCACGTTCTCCGGTAACCGCCGACGTTTGGCGTTTTTGAAGTTCGACGCCATTCCGTTCCTCGACAGCGAAATCGACGAGATCCTCAAATTCAGCGCGCTCAACGGCCGCAGGACTTTCCGCGTCAAGCTTATCCCCGGCGTGCGTCCGGAGGCGGAGGAGGGAAGCGTCGACGCCAACGATCCCGTGGCGGGCGAGCTCATCAGCGTGGTGAAGACGGTGGACGAGGGCACGTTCTATTACCAGAACGACTACTGCCTCGAAATCCCCGAGCGCCAGCTGCTCAATTTCGACTTGGAGATTCTGGCCGCGCACTACGACATCATCACCCTCGAGATCGTCTGCGGGGCGAATTCCGATTACTTGGCGTCCCAGCTGGCCAACCTGTCCGACTACGTGGTCCTCGCGGCGCGTTTCCGCGAGACCAAAAAGCTCGTGCTGTGGCGCAATCTCATGCAGATCCGCAAGGTGACCTCCGTCAAGATCGGCGGCCTGCTCACCGACATTCCTTTGCCCTATTACAAGCGATGAAATCTTTTGCGCACGCGTTCGGTTCCGTGGCGCTGCTCGCCGTCTTGGCGTGCGGCTGCCAGCACAGGGTCAAGCCCCAAGACCTGACACTCCCGCCCGACTTGATTGCCTCGGGCATCTCCGAGGTGTCCGGCATTTCGGCCGAGCAGGCGACGCAGGAGCTCAAGGCGATCGCCCAGATGCCGTACCCCGCGTACCGCATCCAGGGCGGCGACTCGTTCCGCGTGCGCGTGTACAACGAGGAGGAGTTCTCGCCCGACACCGCCAGCTCGACGACGGTCGTCACCCCCGACGGCTACATCGTCGTGGCCTTGGCCGACCCGATCCTCATCAAGGACCTCACGATTTTGGAGGCCACGCGCAAGGTCGAGGCGGAGTTGCGCCGCTTTTTGCGCTACCCGCACGTCAGCCTCATCCCCGTGTCCATGCAGGGTAAAAAGGCCTCGCTGCTGGGCGCGGTCGACGAGCCGGGCAACTACAACGTGACGGAGCAGACCCGTTTGGCCGACTTTGTGGCCAACGGCGCGGGCATGCGCTCGGGCATCCTCAACGACAACACGGTCGACATGGGCGACATCAGCAACTCCTACATGATGCGCGACGGGCGCATCCTGCCGGTCGACTTCACCGAGGCGCTCCAGCGCGGGAACCCCCTGCACAACATCCGCATCATCCCGGGCGACATCATTTATATCGCCACCCGCGAGTCCTCGCGCGTGATCGTCATGGGCCAGGTCCACCGCCCGACGGCCATCAACTGGGAGCAGAACATCACGGTGGCCGACGCCGTCGCGCGCGCGGGCGGCCTTGCGGACGAGTACTGGCGCTTCGCCCTCATCCTGCGCCGCAAGCAGGGCGGGGCGCTCGACATTTACAAGATCAATGTCGACGACCTGCTGGCCGGCCGCACCCCGAACTGCGCCCTGGCCTCCGGCGACATCGTCTACATTCCGCGCGACGACATCAGCGAGTACAACGTCTTTATCAAAAAGCTGATACCCACAGCCCAACTCGTCAACCTGATCACCAGTCCCATTGCCTACTGGGTGGGTGGCACGCGCTGACGGCCCTGATGGAAGTCAAACATTTCATTTTTTTTGCGGCGTTGTTGTTCGGGGTGCCCGCCGCGGCCCTGCTTATCCGCTCCAGCGCGCAGCTGCAAAGAGCGGCGATGTTCCTGCTGATCTTCTCGCTCCCCTTCTCGATGATCGGCATCAACTTTTTCACCGACAAATTCTATCGGGGGACGTCGCGCGGGTTCGAGGTTTTGGGCACCGACATGATCGTGCTGGCCCTGCTCGGGGCCATGATCGGCGTGCGAGAGACACCCCTGCGCATAAGAGTGCCGGGGTTTGTTTTTTACTGGCTGTATTTCGCCATGTGCGTCATCTCGATGGTCAACGCCGACTCGCTGCTGTACAGCGGCTACGAGCTGATGAAGATGTGCATGGTGTTCCTGTGCTTCATCACCTGCTACAACTACATTCTGCGCACGCGCGACGTGCGCACAATCTTCGACGCCTTCGCCTGCGTGCTTTTCCTTACGATGTGCCTCATGCTGGTGCAAAAGTATCTGTGGGGCATCTACCAGCCCAACGGGCCCTTCCCGCACCGCAACTCGGCGGCGATGTTCGCGAATTTGGTGGCGCCCGTGTTCCTGTCGATCACGCTCAACGGCAAGCTTTCCCGGCCCCGTTTTTGGTTTTACTTTGGCGCGTACGGAGCCAGCGCGTTGGTCGTCGTCATGGCGCTCTCGCGCGGGGCGATCTTGTTTTTCCCGGTCACGACGGCGGTCGTGGCGTTGGGCTCGCTCTTGCTCAAGGGGTTCAACACGCGGCGCACCCAGGTGCTCGGGCTGCTGACGGTGCTTGGGCTCGCGGCCGTTCTCAAGGCGGCCCCGATGGTGATCGACCGCTTTGAAAACGCGCCGGAAGCCTCCGGCGAGGGCCGCATCCACTTGGCGTTGACGGCGCTGAACATGGCCGAGGACAAAACGCTGGGCGTGGGGGTGAACAACTGGGGCATCAAGGTCAACCCGCCCTACACCTACAGCGAGGGCACCGGCATGCGGCGCTACGGCGAAGACTACCAGGCGGGCCTCGTCGAGACGATCTATCTGCTGGTGGCCGCCGAATGCGGCTGGATCGGCTTCGGCGCGCTGGTGCTGTGGCTGTACTACTACTATTTCAAGGCGTTCATGCTGTGCTTCCGCCTGTCCGACACCGACGCGTTTTATCTGCCGCTGGGCATCTTCGGCGGTCTCACGGCGGCCTTGGGCCAGTCCGTGCTGGAATGGGTGCTCAAGCAGCAGGCTAATTTTTATCAATTAATGGTCATATTTTCCATCGTCGCGGCACTGGAGACCCTGCGCCGCAACCGGAGGAAACCCGACACCCCCACGGAGGTTCATGCATGAAAAAAGTCCACGTTTACCTGTTTGTCGACGCGCTCGGCTGGGAAATCGCCACGCGGCACCACTTTTTGGAAAAAGAGTTGCCCGAGCGCGCGCGGGTGAAAATGCAGTTCGGCTATTCCTCCACGTCGTTGCCGACCATCCTGAGCGGCGAGCCCCCGTCGAAGCACGGGCACTTCTCGTTCTACTATTTCGATCCGGCAACCTCGCCCTTTAAGATCTTCCGCGTGATGAAGTGGTTCGGCGGGGCGGGCCTGCATCCCAAGTGCCTGTTCAACCGGGGCCGCGTGCGCCGCTACATGTCGAAATTCTTCGCGTGGTGGAAGGGCTACACGGGCTACTTCCAGCTCTACAGCGTGCCGTTTGAAAAACTGCCGTTCTTCAACTACTGCGAGCAGTCGGACATTTTTGCCCGCAACGGCCTGGCCCCCGTCAAGAACCTGCGCGACATTTTGGAGGAATCGGGCGTCGCCTACCACATGTCGGACTGGCGCAAGAACGAGGCCGCCAATTTCGCCGCGGCGGAAAAGGTGTTCTCGGAGGGCTCGGTCGACTTCGCCTTTTTGTACGCCGCCGATTTCGACGGGTTCTTGCACAACCACGTGGGCGACGAGGAGGCCGTGGGCGGCCCCATCAAGTACTACAGCGAAAAGGTCCGCCGTCTGTTCTCCGCGCTGAAGGCGGGCGGGCGTCCCTACGCCCTCACCGTGATCTCGGACCACGGCATGACGGCGACCAAGGGCACGGTGGACCTGCTCAGCGTCATCGACGAGCTGGGTTTGGTCTTCGGCCGCGACTGCGCGTGGTTCTCCGACTCGACGCTCCTGCGCTTTTGGTACCTGCGCGAGGGCGTGCGCGAAAAGGTGCACGCGCGCTTGGAACAGCCGGACTGCAAGGGTCATTTCCTGACGGCCGAGGAAAAACGCGAATACGGCATCGACTTCCCCCGCGACAAGTTCGGGCAGGACATTTTCCTGACCGACGCCGGCATCCAAATCTCCCCGTGCGACTTGGGCGTCAAGCCGCTGGAGGGCATGCACGGCTACTCGCCCGAACACGAGGACTCCGACGCGGGCATTTTTTCGACGGAACCGCTGCGCTTCCAGCCAAAGACCGTGCGCGACTTTTTCGGGCTGATGAAGGCCGACATCGAGGAGGTCAGCCGTGGCTGAACCGGGCGTTGATGCCGCCCGCCCGCTGGTGAGCGTCATCATGCGCTCGTACAACGACGTCGCCTTTGTCGGGCGCACGCTGGCCGCGATGCACGCCCAACGCTTTCAGGATTTTGAGATCCTCAGCTTCGACAACGACTCGGCGGACGGCACCTTGGAGATCATTTGCGCCGATCCCGCCATCCGCCGTTTCCGCGTGCCCAAGGGCACGTATGTGCCGGGCCAAGTGCTCAACCGCGCGGTGGCCGAAAGCAAGGGGCAGATCCTCGTCTTCAACAACGCCGACGCCATCCCGCAGAGCGAGTGTTGGCTCGAAAACCTGATCGCGCCCCTGCGCGAGGGCAAGGCGGTCGCGGTCTACGCCCGCCAAGTCTGCCGTCCCGACGCCGACCCGTGGGTGCGTTTCGACTACGAGCGCTGCTTTGGCGACGCGCCGTTCTCGCCCGATTTCTTTTCCATGGCCAGCTCGGCGGCCCTGCGGAGCGTTTTTGAGACGCACCCCTTCGACCCCTCCCTGCAATACTCGGAAGACGTCGACTGGGCCCGCCGCCTGCGCAAAGATGGTCTGACGGTGTCCTACGTGCCCGACGCCGCGGCGGAACACTCGCACAACTACACGATGGAGCAGGCCCGCCGCCGCTTCACCGGCGAAGGCACGGCCGACGGCGACATTTTGGGAAAACCCGTTTCCCGCTACGCGCTGATAAAAGGCTTTGTCGGCGCCCTTGTGCGCGACACGCGCTACTTGGCCAAGACGGGACAGCTCTCGTTCTGGCTGCGCAGCGCGCGATTGCGCTGGGTGCAAAAAAGCGCCTACCGCCTCGCCCTGAACAAGCGGCTGGCGCAAAAACAAACCAAGCAGGCCTGACCTATGCTGAAACCGGGCGACAAAGTGCTTTTCATCTCACAGTACGCCGGTTTCATCGGCGGCCTGGAACGGTATATTCACGCCGCGGCCTCGCTGCTGCGCCGCCAAGGGTTGAAACCCTACAGCATCTTCGTCGAGCGCACGCGCAACGCCGACGCGTTTTTGGAGGTGTTTGAAAAACACTGGTCGGCGGACGAGTTGGACGCGGTCGACGAGACGTTCGATTTTTCGACCCTGCACAAGATCGCCAACCCGGTCTTGCTCGAAAAATTCATCGCGCGCTTTTCGCCGACGGTGTTCGTGCACGACCACGACTACTATTGCCCCAAAGGCTACAAATATCTGCCCTACCGCCGCAAGAATTGCACCTTCCCCTTCGGGCGCGCGTGGTGCACGGCATGCTCGCTGTGCGTGCCGCCGCGCAAAGTGGAGGAGGGTTACCCGGCGCTGCTGCGGCGCACGCTCATGACGGCGCCCCGCCTTTTGTCCGCGCTGAAAAAAGCGCCGTCCTTCGTCGTGCTGTCGGATTTCATGCGCGGCTGCCTCGAGCTCAACGGCATACCGCGCCAAAAAATCAACGTGCTGCACCCCTTCATCGACACGCCCGCGCAGTCGGGCATGCCCACGGGAGATGTGCCGCTGATCGTCTTTATCGGCCAGCAGGTGATGTCGAAGGGCACGCCCCTGTTCCTCGAGGCCGTCAAGCAGATGAAGCAGCCCTGTCGCGCGGTCGTCTTGGGCGCGGGGATCCGCTTGGCAGATTTTACAAAACTCTCCGTCGACATGGGCCTCGGCGACCGCGTGGAGTTTCTGGGGTGGGTGGACGAGCCCAAACGCTACCTCGCGAGCGCCTATGCCGCCGTGTTCCCGTCGCTGTGGCAGGAGCCGTTCGGCCTCTCGGGACCGGAGGCGATGGCGCTGGAAGTGCCGGTCGTGGGCTTCGACGTGGGCGGGGTGGGCGAGTGGCTCAAAGACGACGTGAACGGCGTGCTCGTGCCCGAACGCGACACGGCGGCGATGGCCCGCGCCCTCGACCGCCTCATCGAAGACCGCCCGCTGCGCGACCGTTTGGGCGTGCAGGGCCGCGCCTACGTTTTGAAAAACTATTCCGAGGCGGCTTACTTTAAAAACTTCTGCTCACTCAAATGAACCTACTTGTCAGCTGCATGGGGTACGACGGCGGAAAATCCGGCATTTCCGCCTATATGCGCGCGGTCGTGAGCCGCCTGCAAAACCAAGGCCACACCCTCACGCTGATCGTCGAGCAAGACGCCGTCGCCGATTTCCCCGACTGCAAACACATAACGGTGCGCCGCCGCTTCGCCTACGGCGCGGCGGGCTTTTTGTGGCACCTGTTCGCGCTGCCGTTTTACACGCGCAGGCTGCGTTACGACTGCCTGCTTGTGCTCGCGGGCAACCGCCGCTACGCGCTGTTTTCCAAAGCCCCGACGGTGGGGGTGGTGCACGACCTTTCGCAGTACCGCGTCGAGGGCAAGTACGACCCCCTGCGGATGTTTTACCTCAAAAAACTCCAGCCGTGGCTGGTGAAGCGATTCGACGAGATCGTCGCGATCAGCCAGACCACGCGCTCCGACATCGTCAAGCACTGGCAGGTTGAC
>JAVBTG010000126.1:0-5262 GCA_031556275.1 Opitutales bacterium | reverse complement strand
TCCTTTATGTGCGCGAGGGGCAGCTCATGGCAAAATTCGCGCAGATGGCCGAGATAGGGCGCGTTGTCCATTACGACGGGCTGTTCCTGTACGCGTGGACGCAGTGGCTCAAATACTGCGTGCTGATGGGCATGACGCTTTTCATCAGCTCGTTCTCCAACACCAATTTGTTCAGCGTGGTCATGTCCTTCATGGTGTTGATCATCTGCCAGGTGCAGTATATCGCGTTGGACAGCTGGCGCGCGATCGAGTCCCCGGTGGTGGCCGCGCTCGTGTGGACGTTCGCCAAAATTTTCCCCAACTTCCAAATGTATAACCTCACGATGATGACAATTTTCACCAGCGACAAAGGCGTCGCCTGGGATGTCGGGGCCGAGGTGACACTCTATTCGCTCATCTACGTGCTCGTATTCTTCGGGCTGGCCGTGTACAGCTTCCGCCGCCGCGAGATCTGACCTGTCATGGACAACCATTGGATATCGCTGTCGCGCCGGGGCGCTAAGGCCGTGGGAATCCCGCTGCTGGCCCTGATGCTGACGGGGGCCGCTCTTGGCCCATTGGCCGACCGTGTCTGGCCGCGTGTGCGCGCCATGCAACCGGAGCTTAATCTCGTCGACCTCAAAGACGCCTTGGGGCAGGGGATGCTGGTGGGGGTGCTCGGGGGCTTCCGCTCGCTGATCGCAGACTTCGTCTGGATCGCGGGCAACGCCGACTGGGAGAAGTGCGATCTCCCCAAGACCGAGACCATGATCCATCTGGCCACGACGCTCGACCCCACCAACTCATTTTTCTGGCGCAACGGCGCGCGGATCATGGCTTATGATATCCCGATTTGGCGCCTGCGCGACGAAAAACTCGACACCAACGACCGCAAAACCGAGGCGGCGGTGCGCATTCGCCAGGAACAAGCCGACAAGGCCTTGGCGTTGCTCGACACCATTTTGGCCCGCGCCCCGAACAACGCCTGGGCGCTGATCGAAAAGGCGCAGATCTACAACCTTGTTTTGCAGGACCAGGAAAAAGCCGCCAAATATTTTAAACTCGCCGCCGAAAAACCCCGCGCGCCGTACTTCGCGGCCCGCATCTACGCCGAGTTGCTGATAAAGCTGGGCCGCCCGATGGAGGCCTACCAGTACCTGCGCAAGCTCTACGAGGAACTCCCCGTGCACGACCAATTCGCCGCGCGCGACATCGTGTACGAGCGCATCCGCGATCTTGAAAAGGAGCTCAACATTCCCGAAAAAGACCGTTACCAAGGCGAGGCCCCGCCGCCGCCCGAAGTGTTACAGCAGCAAGCCGCGCCGACTCCGCCGGCAGCCCATTCCGCCGCCGACGGCCACGGCCACGCGCACTGAGGCATTACAAACCTATTCCAGCCCCCTGCGCGAAAGGTCGTCCTCGTTGAAATTCAGATAGTGCCCCAACTCGTGCAGTAATGTGATGCGCACTTCTTTGCGAAAGGTAACCCAGTCGCCCGCGTAGGCCCACAGGTTCCCCAAAAACAAAAATATCTGCGGGGGGATCGGCAAGTCCGAGGAAACCTCCTCCGCATAGGAGGTGCCGGTAAAAAGCCCCAGCGTGTCGGGCGCAATATCGCCGTTTTCGCACATGGCGGCGGAGGGAATTCTGCGAAAGAGAATCGGTATCCCCAGCGCGTGCTCCCGGATGTCGGGCGGCAACGCCCGCAGCGTGCGCGCCACGGTATGGCGCGCCTGGCGGGCCAATTCGGTCATTCGCGGGGCCTGTCTCACACCCAAGAGCACACCTAAAAGCGCCTTGTCCCGCAAACAAATTAACCGTTTCTTGGCGATTGTTTGCACATTTGACAATTCCGCCTGTCTTGGAAATAATAAACAATTTACACCTTTTTCCTATGCCCGTTCCCGCATCCCAAGCCGCCAAGATCGCCAGCTACGTCCTCAAGCAGAAGCTCAAGGGCAACAAGCGTTATCCGCTCGTGCTCATGCTGGAACCGCTCTTTCGTTGCAACCTGAAATGTCAGGGCTGCGGAAAGATCCAGTATCCCGAGGAAATTTTGAAAAAGTACGTCACCGCCAAGGAAGCCTGCGCCGTCGCCGAGGAGTGCGGCGCGCCGGTCGTCTCCATCGCGGGCGGCGAACCACTCATCCACCCCGAAATCAACGAGATGATCGACGGGCTGATGGCGCAGGGGCGCTACATTTACATGTGCACCAACGCCCTGTTGCTGGAACGCAACCTCGACAAATTCAAGCCCAACAAGCAGCTTTCCTTCTCCGTGCACCTCGACGGCCTCGGCGAGGATCACGACCGCTCGGTCTGCCGTCCCGGCACCTACGAGACGGCTACCCGCGCCATCCGCGAGGCCGTCAAACGGGGCTTCCGCGTGACGACCAACACCACGATTTTTAACAACGCCGATCCCGAAAAGATGCGCGCGTTCTTCGACGAGCTGATGGGATTGGGCATCGAGGGCATGATGATCTCCCCCGGCTACCCCTACGAAAAGGCGGCCAATCAGGAAATTTTCCTCGAGCGCAAGCGCACGAAGGAACTTTTTAGCAAAATTCTCAACCCGATCAAGAAGAGCTGGCACTTCAACCTCTCGCCGCTGTTCGTGCAGTTCCTGCAGGGCAAGATCGACTTCGACTGCTCCCCGTGGGGCAACCCGACCTACAACATCTTCGGCTGGCAAACCCCTTGCTATCTGTTGCAGGACGGCCATTTCAAGACCTACAAGGAACTCATCGAAAAGACCGATTGGAAGCGCTACGGTCAGACGGGTTCCGACGAGCGCTGCAAAGACTGCATGCTCCACAGCGGCTACGAGCCGTCCTCCGTCAACCACACTTTCGGCGGCGTCAAGGGCATGGCCCAGACGGTGAAGTTCATGCGCAACCCCAACGCGCAGTAAAATCCTTCTTCGCATATCGACAAAAAAGACGTGCTCGCTGCTTTGCGAACACGTCTTTTTTTGCGGAAAAAAATTTTTAAGCGTTTTCCTGCGGCGTCTCGATAAACTCCAACAGTTCCTCCGCCAGCTTGTTGCGGATGGCGTCGAGCGGTTTTAAGAACCTCACCAGCCGGGCGATCTGCGCGGGGTGGCCCATCAAATAAAAGGCCATGCGCAGAGGCGTTGTCTTCCCGTTTTTTTGGTCGTAGGCGCGCGCCAGCGCCTCCGAGGGAACGTCGGCGTCAACGGTGTCGCTGACAATGCGCACCCCGAGAAAGGGGATGCCGCGCTCCTCGGCCAACGGCTCGACAAACGACTGCTCCATGTCCACGCAATCGTCCCCGGTGTCCTTGTGCAGTTGCATTTTCGCCTCGCTGCCGGAAACGACATTTTGCGTCGTGTGCAGGGCGGCGTGCATCCACGGGGTGGGCAAATCGTCGTCGGGGGTGGTCGTCAGGAAAATCTCCCCTTCCTCAAACGTTTCCGAAAGCGCCCCGCAAAACCCCGCCAAAATCACTTGCTCTGGGCGCGCGCTGTCCATCGCCTCGGCGGCGCGCTTGGCGCAATGGGGCATCCCCATGCCGATCACCCCCACGCGCAACGGTTTGCCCGCCCAAACTCCCTCGTGCATGACAAGGCCGGAAGGATACCGCCTGCGCCGTCGTCGCTTGAGTTTTTTGAGGATGGGAGCGGCCTCGTAGTCGCTCGGAATAAGCAATAGTTTCATAAAACGTTGCCGCCGTCGTCCAAAGCACGGACGAGGCGGTAGGCGCTGTCGGCGGCTGACTCCAGCGTGGCCGGCAGCCCTGTCGCGGTGACATCGCCCGCGATCAGGAAACCGAGATCATTATGGGGGAGGGGGCGCAAAGAATCAATACCGGGAATCGCCGCAAACGTGGCGTCCCTTGTCTTCACGACGATGCGCCGCGAAAATCCCGCGTTCGCGCTTTTGGGGAAATGAGCGGCGAGTTCCGCTTGAACCATCGCCAAAATAGCGTCCGTCTTTGCGTCTTCCCATTCCCCGGGGCAGCTCAGCGTCAGGGCGTATAGGAATTTTTTGCCGCGTTCGGCGGCGGGCAGCAGCTCCGAGCGGTCGAACACCCAATGAATGGGAGAGTCGAGAAATCCGACAAACGGCTCGTTAAAAAGTTTTTTGTCCGCGACCAAATGCAAATTGAGAATCCCCGCCGCCGGAATTTTCGCCAAGCGCGCGGCCAACGCGTCGTCCTTGGGCAACAGCCCTTTGAGGGCCTGCCAGTTGAGCGCGCTCACATACAGATCGGCCGTGCGCGTCGCGGGGTCGTTTCCAATTGAAAATCCCGCGAGCTTCCCGCCCTCAAATTTCAAGGAAGCCACCTGCGCCCCCAGATGCGCCTTGCTCCCGATACTCTCCAAAAAGCGGGCCGCTTCCGGATAAAAAAGTTCGCCCAAGGGAATCTTGGAAATAAAAATCGCGGCGGCCCCCGCGTCGGCAAAGAGCGAACGCACGAGCGTCTCGCGCAAAAGCGCCGCGTCGGCGGTGTCGAGTTCCTGATTGAGCGCGGCCACGCAGAAAGGCCGCCACAGCGCGTAATTGGCCCCGTCCGTCTGTCCGTGGCGGGCGAGCCACGCGGCGGCGGTCTCGTCCCTGCGCGGGCGCGCCCCGCAGCGCAGGGCCAACGCGAAGCGCACGATCGCGCACTTGTCCTTAAACGAAAGTTTTTTAAACCGCCAGAGCGCAACCGCCATGCCAAGCCCCAGCGGCAGGTTCGGCCCCTTTAGGGCAAAACGCGCCCCGCCTTTGTCGACATAGGTAACATCGAGGGTGGGGGCCTTTTCAAGTTTTTCACAAACGCCTAAAATTTCCGCCAGCCCCAAAAAGCTGCGATAGCACCCCATCGCCACATGCTGGCCGTTGTCGAGCGCCAGCCCCGTTTCGGCGTCGTGCAGCGTGCAGGCGCGCCCGCCCGCGACGCGGCGGGCCTCGAATAACTCCACGTCAAACCCCTCCAGCCCCAAGAGAACGGCGGAGCCGATCCCCGCCACCCCCGCGCCGAAAACGGCGGCCTTGCCCGGTCGGCGCAACGGCTTTATCGGGTGATTAAGCTGTCGAAGCGTGCGGGAGAGCAGAATGATTTTTCGCGCCTTGGAGAGCGACACGCGCTTTTTCAAAGAAAACCCGTTTGCGCGGATTTTTTCCAAAATTTCCTCGTAAATCGCGCCCATCACAAGCGCGGCCTTTAACGGCTTCTTGTCCTGTTCCGTCAGCAGGCGGCGCGCGCGGTTAAAAAAGTGTTTGGCGCGAAAATACTGCAGCCGCAAAAACGCCTCGCGCCCCGCGTGCGGCTCGC
>JAVBTG010000122.1:0-20901 GCA_031556275.1 Opitutales bacterium | reverse complement strand
TCGAGGACGCGGACGACCTCGCCCGCTCTGCCACCGTGAGCGCCGACAGCGAGGCGGCGGGGCACCCCGCCGCCCTCGTCGTCGACGGGGTGGCACGCGACTTAAAAGCCGCCTTCGGCCCGTGGAGCGCGGACAACTGCCACGCGTGGCACTCCGAAGGGCTGCCCGCGACGCTCGAACTGGCGCTCCCCGCGCCGCAGAAGCTCACGGAGGTGCACCTGACATTCGACTCCGGCTTCGACCGCGAGCTGACCCTAAGCGCCAGCGACCACACCAACGGGCGGATGATCCGCGGCCCGCAGCCGGAGACCGCCATGCAATGGCGGCTGCTGTTTGACGGCGAGCAGGTGTACGCCGAGAACTTCAACTACCTGCGAAAGCGCGTCATCAAAATCGGCGACCGTTACCACGCGCCGGTGAGCAAGGTGTCCGTCGAAATCATCCGGACGCACGGCGCGCCGCAGGCACGGGTTTTCGAGGTGCGCCTTTACGGGAAGCAACAACCATTGTGATTTTTCGGCGGAAAGATCGTCGAGCCATGCGCGTTTTCACCCCCCTGTCGCTGGTCTTGGTCGCCTGCGCCTGCCTTTTCCTGATGAAGGGCAGCGTGCAGTCCGCCATGCTGGAGAAGCGCATGGAACGCCTGTGCACCGAACACGGGCTGGGCGAGCCGCTCATGCGGGCAAGGCTGCGGCAGGCGTGGATGGAGAAGCCGTCCGCTGATTTTGAACCGGGGATCGCGCAGATTCACGCCACGGCCAAGGGCCTCGTCGTCTTGGCGATCCTGGGCGACGGCGATATCGGCAACGCGGCCACGGCCCTCAACCAACGGATGTGGGAGACGGGCGACGTGTTTGAGTTTTTTATCCAGACGGCGGAGGATTTGTATTACGAGATTCACGTGACGCCGGAGAACAAAAATTTGTTTTTGCGGTGGACGCCCACGACGATCAAAGAGGCGCGCGCGCAAAAAATCCCCTTTGAGACCGCGATGATCCCGGATGCGGCGTTCGCGCGCAGCGGAACGTTTGTCGATGAAAAGGCGCGATGCTGGGGCATCTATTTGTTTGTGCCGTACGCGCATCTGGGGATGGCGGCGGCGGTGAAGCAAGCCGGGCGCGCGCGCGTGGCCTTCGCGCGGTATGACGCGGCGGCGGGAAAGGCCGAGCCCGTTTATTCCGCCAGCGCGGATTTTCCACGATTGGATTTCCATGACCGCGCCTATTGGCACGACCTTTCCATTCGCACACCATGCAACTGAAAACGACCGGACGCAATCCCCTGCCGCGATTCACCGCGCGCGTGCTCGAAAAGGCCGCCGATTACAAAAGCGGGCCTCCTCTGCTGATCGTGGCGCTCGGCGACAGCATCACGATGGGGGCGACGGCGAACGATTTTTTGATCCCGCAGTTTGTCTACCACAACCGGCTGAAAGCGCGGCTCGAGCAGCGCTTTGACGGGCTCGGGTTTCCGGTAAGCGTGATCAACGCCGGGATTGGCTGCGACACCGCGGCGACGGCGCTGCCGCGGCTGGCCGACAATGTCATACGCTATCAGCCGGACTTGGCCATCGTGGCGTTTGGCGCGAACGAGCTGGGGGATCCCGGGGCGTTTGCCGAAAATTTAAAGGAGATTATACGGCGCATCAAAACACAGACGAGGGCGGACATTGTTTTGATGACGCCGAACTTTGTGGCCTCGCGTGTCGACAAGAGCCTGAACGCGGAGGACGCGGCGTTCGCCGAGCTGTTGACGGGGTATCAGCGCGACGGCACGTTGGAGCGCGTCGCGCAGATTGTGCGGGACACCGCCAAGCGGGAAAAACTGCCCGTGGCCGAGGTGACCGAACGCTGGCGGGCGCTGGAAAAGGCCGGGACGGACACGACCGCCATGCTCTCTAATTTGACAAACCACCCCAACGCCTTGGGGCATGCGCTGATGGCAGACGCCCTCGGCGAGGTTGTTTTGAAGGCCATTGACGCGGCGGGGTTGCGGCCGGCGAAGGCTGGGAAATAAAAGGACGCGGCGACGGCCTCTTTGCCGTTGAACTTTCCTATGCAAGGGCCTATCTTGGAGGCAATTTAACCGCCTCCCGACGCCGCCCCATGGAAAACACAGCCGAATCAAAGGACAGGATCATCGTTCTCGTTACCGGTTTGTCCGGCGCGGGAAAGACGACCGCGATGGGGATTTTGGAGGAGCTCGGATACTACTGCATCGACCGCTTCCCCGTCGATTTGATCGCGCAGTTCCGCGACCTGCTCAGCGCGCAGCAGGACGCGCGCTACCAGTATCTGGCGTTGAGCGTGAGCGCGGCCGACTTCCACCAGTTTTACCTGCTGCTACGGGACGTGGCGACCGATCTGCGCGTGCTTTATCTGGACGCCTCGGACGAGCAGCTGCTGCTGCGCTACAAGCACAGCCGCCGCAAGCATCCCCTGCTGATGACGAACCGCGCGCACACGCTCGAGGAAGCCATCGACATCGAGAAGGAAGACCTGACGTCCGTGCGCGACGCGGCCACCGTCTCGATCGACACGACTTTTTTGAACCAGCAGAATCTGCGCAACAACATACAGCAGATTTTTTCCAGCAAGAAAAAGAGCGAGTTCACCGTCAGCTTCATCTCGTTCGGCTACCGCTATGGGTTGCCGCACGACGCCGATCTGGTCTTCGACGTGCGCCACTTGGCGAACCCGTTTTGGAACGTCGAGATGCGGGAAAAAAGCGGCGAGGATCGCGACGTTTACGACTTTGTGATGAACGACGCGCAGACAAAAATTTACGCGGAAAAGCTCGGGGATTTTCTCGACTACACGTTCGCGCGACAGGAAAAAGAGGGAAAAAACCACGTGACGGTGGCCGTCGGGTGCACCGGCGGACAGCACCGCTCCGTCAGCATCGTCAACTGGCTGATGGAACGCTATCAGGGGCGCTATACCTGCTTTAAAAACCACCGGGACTCGCAGCACTGGAAATGCCCGAGCTGAGTAGTTTTAGTCGAGAGAAACGCAGGTGTTGCGGCAGCCTTCCAACCGGACTGGGTCGCTGTTGGGCTGGATCTGCGGGTAGGCGCGCGTGCGTCGGACGCGGTTGCCGGTAAATGTCAGACCGTCGACCGAGCGGGCGAACAGGAGGGAGAGGTCGAAGGTGGAGAACGTGTTGCCCTCGATGCGGATATTATGGTGGAAACAGGCCTCGCGCAGGTTTTTCGGCTCGATTTCCGGGTCGATGCTGATGACGCTGCGACCCCACTCGGGCGAGCTGAAGCAGCAGTCGCCGAAACGGTTGTTTCGAATCGAAACATCGCGCACGCGGCCGGACTCGAACCAGAAATTGGCGTCGCCGCTGATTTTTATCGCGGAGCCCGGGGCGGAGATGTTGTTGTTCTCTATCACGACTTTGCCCGGCGTCGAAATGAGCAGGCCGCGGGCGCGGTTGCGGCGCGCGGTGCAACCGCGCATGTGCAGGTTCGCCGTCCACGAGAGGTTTTCGACGACGTGGTTCGGGCAAAGGGCCGCGGGGATGTCTTCGGCGAAGCGCACCTCGCAAAAGCGGGCGTTTAGCGGGACGGTTTCGGCGATCGCATTTTCGGCGTAGCCGAGCAACGTTTCGTTGTTTGAAAACAGCACGCGGTCGCCCGCGAAGCCGACGAGGATTCCGTGCTGGTCGGGATGCACGCGCTCGACGAGCGCCGCGCGCGGGCCAAGGACGCGGTGGACGCGGTAGTTGATGCCGTGGACGTTCAGCGCGTCGTCGAGCTGGTTTTCAAACAGGCAGTCTTTTATGGATATCAGGCCGCGGCAGTTGACGAAGTGGGCGGCGTCCGCGACCATGGAAAACAGGCGATCCCCAGAGGGTGTGATGCGACAGCGATCCAGCGAGACGTCCTCGCAAAACTGCGCGATGACGCCCATCGCCCCCGCGTGGTGCAATGTGATGTTTTCGAGCCGCACGCGTTTGCTCTGAAACAGGAAAACGCCGGGATACTTTCGCCGGTAATGGCGGAAGACGAGCACGTCGCCCGACGCCGGAAGCGCGGGGAATTTTTCGCGCAGGCGGATTGTTTTGTCGTCGACGGATTCCGCCGTGATGAAGGGCGGGAAGCCGAGGCCCATTGAGTCGCCGCTGAGATAGGCAGGCGCGCGGGTTGCGGGATTGAACGCGAAGACGCCTTGGATCAGCGGACTTTGCCAGCCCTCCCCTTCAAAGACGAGGCGGCCGCCTTCGACGCGGTAGGGATAACGGGTTTTGTCGATGGCGACGTTCACGCCTGCGGCATCGGCACAAACGACGGTTCCCTGCGAATAGAAGGGACGGACCCAATCGACGGAAAGGTTGCGGATGGTGATGTCGCTCGAAGTGCCCAGGGCGAACGGAAGCACTTTGCCGTGGAAGAGCAGGCGCGCGCCGTTGCCTTCGATGACGAGGTGAGAACGATCAAATATGGGGAATGCGATGCGCTTGAGGCCGTGCCAGTTGTTGGAGATGAAACAGTGACGCTCCTCGGCCTCGTTTGGCCAGAAGTGGTAGTCGCCCGGTTGCAGTTCCAAGACGGAGCCTTCGCCGCATGATCGCAGGGCCGCGCGCAGGCGGGGCGTGCAGTCGCCGCTGTCGGGCGAAAGCGTGATCCGTGCGGCAGGGCGATGTCGCGTTTTCATATGCGGGAAAATTTGACAGAGATGATTTTATATTGGGTGAACGGCACGCGCAGTTCGCCCGTCGTTACTGTGCCGACAGGTTCGCCCGAAAACGAGCATTGTTCTGCCTGCCAGCCGGATGCCAGCTGGATGACGGCCGTGCCGTTGCACCCCGACACTTCGTGCAGGCGCAAGACCCACGCGCCGTTGGGCAGGGGCTCCGCCCACGAGGGTTCCAGGGAGGGCGCGTTTTCGACGCGCAGCAACCCCGCGTTCACGGACGGGCCGCCGTAGGGCATCGCGGGCGTATAGAGCGCGTCCGCCAAGGCCGCCGGGTGCGAAGCGTTCCGACAGTCGGCGCGAAAGCCGCCCAATGCGATCTCCACGGTTTGCGCCCCGATGTCCGAAAACATCGGGCGCGGCGTCGGGCGGATTTGGGGATGCATGGCGGATTCGGTGATGTCGGCGCTGCGCAGGAGGCTGACGCCCACTGTGCTGTCGTACACGGTGAAGCCGTATTTGTCTTTGGTGACGACGGACAGGCCCGCCTGCTGGGCGTCGTCGGACAACGCCATCCATCGACTCGCGGGGACCTCCCAGTTGGCCTCCATGCTCGGGTAACCCGGCCATTGGCTGCGAAGCGTGCTGCCAAAGGGCGCGCCGAAACGCGCCATGCTGCCGTGGCAATCCGTCGCGAACACGGCCTTCACCCACGCGTGGGGCGTCTGCCAGTCGAATTGGTATTGCACACGCAGGACGGGTTCGCCCGCCGTCAGGCTGTAGCGCACGCGCGCGGCGCTGTCCGCCATTTTGAAATCGAAGCTGAGCGATGCCGTGAGCGTTTGCGGGGAGGTTGCAATCGCGGCGTCGCCGAGGCATTCGGCCGCCTGACCTTGGCCGGAAACAAGCGAGGTGCGGTCCACGTCCCACGCGGGGAAGACCGTCGGATGGTCGGGATAACTGACCAGCTGCACGCCCGGGCGAAGCGGGACGGCGACACCGTCCACCGCGAGCGATGTTATCCAGCCTTTATCGTCGAAGCTCGCGCGCACGCGGTCGCTTTCGAGCGTGTGCGCGGTTGCCTTCGGTGTGGGAAGATTGAGCGCAGGTAGTTCCGAAAAAGGGGCTCCGCTCAAGGGCGGCAGTGTGTATGCCTTGCCGCCGGCGATCGCGGTTGTTGCGAATGGCAATGGGTTGAACAGGCCTGCCCCCTGCCCTTGCAGCGCCTGCGCGGCGGCGGTATGCGCCTCGTCGGCAAGTTGGCGCAACTCGGGGATGCCCTCCGCGTAGACTTCCCAAATGGAGCTGCCCGGGATGTAGTCGTGGAAGTGCGAAAAGGCCGCGCGCTTCCAGAGGTGCACGGGGATCGGCCCCCCGCCCTTGAGGACGTGGGCGGCCTCGTAGACTTGCAGGGCGCGCTCCAGCCCGCGAAAGGCGCTCTTTAAAGAACCGTGCGTGGTGAATACGCCCCGGTGCAATTCCAAAAGCAGCTCGCCAACGACGACGGGGAGCTTTTCCTTCACGGCGTCGAGGCGGTCGAAGAAGGGCTCGATGTTCCCCCACTGGGTTTGCGGCACGCCCGAGAGGTCGGCCACGCGACGCGCGCGCTCGATCATCGCTTCCGTCGCGCCGCCCCCGCCGTCACCGTAGCCAGTAGGCTGTATGAACTCGCCGTGCACCGCCGCCTGCTGGTGGTGGAAGGCGTCCTCGCGGATGCTCTTGAGGCTGACGGACTCGTTGTAGTCGTGCAGGATCGCGATATGCGAGGCTATTTCCGAGCCGTCGGGGCTGCGCCAACGGAAGCTCGTGTGGGGAAAACGGTTGATGCTCGACCACGAAAGTTTCGAGGTGAAAAATCCCTTCACGCCCAGCCCCGCGAGCAGTTGCGGCATGCATCCGCTGTAGCCGAAGACGTCGGGCAGCCAGAACACTTTGGAGGGTTCTCCCCCGCGCAGTTCGGCGAAAATTTGCTGGCCGATGCGCAGGCTGCGCAGGAGCGCCTCGCCGCAGGGGATCTGCGTGTCGCATTCGACATAGCTTGCCCCCGTGGCGTCCCACTGACGCGACTTTATCAGGGATTTGACAGTGTCGTGCAACGCGGGCGACATACGCTCCACGGCCTCGTAGCTGGCCGGCTGGGAATAGCCGAAACGGTATTCGGGGTATTGGCGCAGCAGGCGCACCTGCGTCGCCCAGCTGTGCAGCGCCTTGCGC
This sequence comes from Opitutales bacterium, assembly GCA_031556275.1. Taxonomy (GTDB): domain Bacteria; phylum Verrucomicrobiota; class Verrucomicrobiia; order Opitutales; family JAKPNF01; genus JAKPNF01. Next base: position 14,047 of record JAVBTG010000122.1, on the reverse strand, counting down.
TCGGCCACGCGCTCGGGCCAAAGCCAGACCAAGTCGATATGCGCGTGGCCGGTGAGCACGGCCTTCATCGGGTCTTTTTCGGCGGGGGAATTTTTGTATATCGCCTGCAACGCCAATCGGAAGGCCGCGACGCCGTCGCGGTTGAAAACGTCGATCGCCGCGTCGATTTGGGCGCACAGGCGGCGAAACAGGGGGCTGGCGCGGAAAACGGGCGGCGTGTAACGGACAGGGTTTGTGAAGTGTTTGGTTTCGCCGATCGTCGGCTGGTATTCGGCGAATTCGCACTCGAGCAAATCCAAGAGCACTTTCAGATCAAAATAGGTTTCCCACGCCGCGTCGTCACGCGTGGACAACGTGGGCTGGAAATAGCGCGCGCCCTCCTCGTCGAGCGAATACGGCTCGCCCACCAACGCTATGCCCGAGCGGATGCACAGCGCGTCCACGTAGATTTCCTTTGTCCCTGTGGGGATGGGGGTGTGCGTGTGCGCGACATCCAGCCCCGAATAGGGGACGCCGTCGATGTAGGCCGTGCCTTCCGACTGCTCGTTCCATGTGAGGTAGCGCACGGCCCCGTCGGTCGGGGGCGGCAGGACGAGCTTGTACCAGCGCTGCGCGTACTTCGGCCCCCAGTGCTGCAGTCCCTCGGGCATCGGGAAAAAGTCTTGCGGTTTTAATTCGGCGAATTCGCGGAACTGTTCGGAGGGGTTATTGGCAAAGACGGAGATTTTGGCCGACTCGGCGGTGAGCGGGCGCCAAATGGAGGACTCCAAGCGGCGCACGGCTTCGGCGATGCGCACGGGGATCAGTTGCGTGAGGAAAGTTTTTGGGAGCATGAGTGGAAAGTTTTTTGATTAGCGTTTGAGCGCGAGCGGTTCGGCGTTCATCGAAAAGCGTTTGGGCGGGATGCCCCAATAGGCCGAAAAGGCCCGGCTGAAGGAATAGGGGGACTCCCACCCGCAGGCGTTCGCGGCCTCGGCCACCGTCGCGTTGCCCTCGCGCAGCATTTTGGAGGCCTCGAGCAGGCGCAGGTTTTGCTGAAAATTGCCAATGCTGTAGCCGGTGATCTTGCGGAAGCGGCTGCGGAACGAGCTTTCGGAAAGACCGAGTTTGGCGCTCATCTGGGCGATCCCCAATGGGTGCGCGAGGTTAGCGAGCGTCAGCTCGTGCACCCGCAGCAGCAGCGACTCGTCGCGGCTGGATTCCAAACGCGCGCTGCGGCGCGCGATGCCGCGCACGGCGTCGAGCAGAATGGACAGGCGCAACACCAGCTGCAGCGGGTTTTGCGCCGCGCCTTGGTAGGCGCGCACGAGGGCCTGCAAGTCGGCTGAGAAACCCGCGAAGTCTTCTATGCGGCGCACGCCCCCCACGATGCCCATGTGGCCGTCGAAGGTGATGAAGAGCCAGCACAGGTTCCCCGTTTCCACGTCCATGTAGTGGTGAAACTGATACGGCTCGATCAGCATGCAGTGGCCGGGCGTCAGGTAAAAGACCTTGCCGTTGACCACGACGCGGCCGCTGCCGCGCATGGGGACCAGCAGGATGTTGCGGCTGTGAAAGAGGTTCGGGCGGTCGCGGTTGATGTCGTAGCCCGCGTTGCGCACGAACAGCAGGATGTTATCCGGAAACGGGACATAGGCGAGCTTGACACCCTTGAACAGATCCTTCGGCAAGGGCAGCGTCTCGACCGACTGCATGAGCGAGGCGGAGAATTTGTCTGTCATTTTGGATATGTTTTTTGGCATTAACGCCATTCCATGTCTAAATCATTTTTGCTAAACTCTGGGACATGGGCAACAAGAAAATCAAAATCGGCGTCGTGGGCTGCGGGTTCCGCATCAGCACTGTCCTTGGGTTTCTCCTGAAACGGCACGGCGACGCGGTGGAGATCACCGCGCTGTTCGACCCCGCTGAGGCGCAGGCCAAGCGGTTCCAAAAAGACCTTGCCCCGGACGCGAAGTGCTTTTCCTCCGTCGAGGGTCTTTTGGCGAATGGCGACACCGACTGGATCACCATCAGCTCGTGGAACTGTTTTCATGTCGAGCAGGCCATCGCCGCGCTGAAGGCCGGTAAAAACGTCTTTTGCGAAAAGCCCCTCTCCACCACGATGGAGGACACCGTGCGCATGCAAGATGCCATGCGCAACGCCCCGGGGCGGATGTTCTTCTTCGGCCTCGTGCTGCGCTACACGCCGATTTACCAAAAGATCAAGGAGCTTATCGCCACGGGGATACTCGGCAAGATTCTGTCGTTCGAGTTCAGCGAGACGCTGGATTTCAACCACGGCGGCGGCATCCACGGCAACTGGCGGCGCGACCGCAAGCTCGCGGGAACCCACCTGCTCGAAAAGTGCTGCCACGACATCGACATCGCCAACTGGCTGGTCGATAGCCTGCCGGTGGCCGCCGCCAGCTTCGGCGGGTTGGATTTCTTTAAGCCCGAGAACCGCGCTTTCGCCCAGACGCTGGGTAAGAACGCCGAAGGCAACGAGGCCTATGCCACGTGGGGCCTCCCCGGGCAGATCGACCCCTTCAGCGAGGGTTCCACGATCGTGGACAACCAAGTGTGCATTCTTCAATACGCCAACGGGGCGCGCGCCACTTTCCACACCAATTGCAACGCGGCGATTCCGGAACGGCGCATGTACATTCTGGGCAGCCGCGGCGCGATCCGCGCCGACGCGATTTCCGGCATTGTCGAGACCAAGGCGATCGGGTTCGACGTAAAAACCGAGACGTGCGACTTCCATAAGCCCGGCGACGGCCATTACGGCGGCGACCCCATGATGGCGGACGCCCTCTACGAGAGCATGGTGCGCGGCAAAGCGCCCTTGGCCTCGCTGGAAGACGGGGTGCACTCGGCCGTTTCTTGCTTTGGAATTGATGCGGCGCTCGATAGCGGTCATGTTGTGGATATGCGCCCCATGTGGGAGCGCGTGGGTATAAAACCCTAACAACAATAACCTTATGTCATCCGTCCAATCCAACACGTCCTCCAATATTCCGTTTGAAGTCTTCGCGGACGCCGAAGCGGCCAGCGCCGCCCTCGCGCGCGTCATGTGCGAGCGTATCAACGCAAACGCCGCTACGGGGAAACAGACTGTGCTGGGATTGGCCACGGGTTCCACACCGATAAAGCTTTATCAAAACCTCATTCGCCTGTGCAAAAACGGGGCCGTCAGCTTCAAGGACGTGACAACCTTCAACCTCGACGAGTATCTGGGGCTGGCGGGGGATCATCCGCGCAGCTACCGCCGGTTCATGGACGAGAATTTCTTTGACCATATCGACATCGACAAGGCGCGCACGCATGTCCCTTCCGGCCTTGTGAGCAAGGAGGAAGCCGCCGCGCAGTGCGCCGAGTACGAGGAGCAGATCCTGCGAGCGGGCGGGTTGCATATGCAGGTGCTGGGCATCGGCCGCAACGGGCATATCGGGTTTAACGAGCCGGGCTCGCGGGCGGATTCGCGCACGCGCTTGCTCGAATTGAACGGTATCACCCGCGCCGACGCGGCAAACGATTTTGGGGGCTTGGAAAACGTGCCCACCCACGCCATCACGATGGGAATCGCCACCATCCTGCAGGCGAAGGAGATTTTCCTGCTGGCATGGGGCAAAGGCAAGTCCGAGATCATCGCCAAGGCCCTCAGCACCGCGCCCACCAGCGACATCCCCGCCACTTTCCTGCGTTCTCATCCGAACGTGCGCGCCTACATCGACGAGGCCGCCGCCTCGGTGTTGCAGGCTCCCGTTCGTCCTTGAAGATTCCATATGATGCCGACAGGGCGCATGTGGGGTCTTTGCCGTTTTTTGCAAAGAAAATTTCATCATGCCCACCTCCCTGACATCATTGGAAATCGAAAATAAATTTGACGACGGTTTCACGCCCGCTGCGCTTTGGATTGCGGCTTACGAGCGCTTGGCGCAGGCGCAGACGAAAAGTCGCGCGGTGACGCTTGATTTGTTGCAGCAAGAGGGCGTCGGCTATCGCGTGCGGCTGACGCTGCTCCCCGACGAGCCGCAGTGGCGCGCGCGCAATGAGCGGCGCGTCGAGCGGCTGGTAAAGACGCTTTTATGGACAGTCGGCGGGTGGGACATTTGCATCGACGGGGCTGACGATCTGGTGAGCTTCCTCGCCCGGACATACGGCAAGGACGGGGCGCGGGCGTTTGACAACGCGCTGATCGGGGAAAAAATTTACGGGCGCGCCCTGCGTTTTCGCGCCGTGAAGCTTGATCCGAAAAATCCACCCGCCCTGCAGGCGAAAAAATTGGGAGGGCACCTTGAGGGCAACCGCATCGGTTTTGACTTGGGCGGCAGCGACCGCAAGTGCGCGGCCGTCGTCGACGGCAAGGTCGTCTTCAGCGAGGAGGTGCCGTGGTCGCCTTATTTCGAGTCCGACCCGCAATACCATATCGACGGGATCGCCGACAGCCTGAAGCGCGCCGCCGCGCACTTGCCGAAAGTCGACGCGATCGGCGGCAGCGCGGCGGGCGTTTATGTGGACAATGTGCCGAAAATCGCCTCACTGTTTCGCGGTGTGCCGCAGGAGGCGTTTGACGAAAAAATCCGGCCCGTTTTTTTGGAACTGCAAAAGCAGTGGAATGGGGTGCCCTTTGAAGTGGCCAACGACGGCGACGTGTCCGCACTCGCGGGGGCCGCGATGATCGGGGAGAACGCCGTGCTCGGCATTTCGATGGGGACGAGCCTTGCGGCGGGGTATGTGGACGCCCGTGGATATCTGACGGGGTGGCTCAACGAGCTGGCGTTTGTGCCCGTGGATTACGCCGACGAGGCCCCGCGCGACGAATGGTCGGGCGACATCGGGTGCGGCGTGCAATATTTTTCGCAGCAGGGCGTGCAGCGGTTGTGCCGCCACTGGGGCGGCGAGTTTGCCGACGCGACAATCCCCGCAGCGCGAATGCTGGAGATGGTGCAGGAGCGCATGGCCGCCAAGGACGAGCGGGCCGTGCGGCTTTTTGAGTCCATCGGCGAACGGTTGGGCTATGCCCTGCCCTTGTACGCGGAATTTTACGACATCCGCCATGTCCTGCTGTTGGGCCGCGTGCTCAGCGGCGAAGGGGGCGAGCTGATTTTGAAAACGGCGAAGGACGTGCTTGAAAAACATTTTTCGCACCTGCCCATTGATTTTGTGGTGCCCGACGAGTCGTTCAAGCGGCACGGGCAGGCCATTGTGGCCGCCTCGCTGCCGGAACTTTAATTTTAAAAAATATCGCCATGATTTCTGATTCTATTTTGCAACGCACTTTTATTCCCGACTGGATCGACGCACAGACCGCGCTTGAGCGTACGACCCATCTCGGTGTCGGCGCGCACCAAGACGACTTGGAGTTCATGGCGCTGCACGGCATTTTGGAGTGTTTTAGGAAACAGGACAAATGGTTCGGTGCCGTCACCTGCACGGACGGGGCGGGCAGCGCGCGCAGCGGCGTCTATGCCGATTACACGGACGAGCAGATGAAGGATGTGCGCAAACAGGAGCAAAACACCGCCGCCACCATCGGCCAATACGGCTTTGTGACGCAGCTGGGCTACGCGAGCAAGGTGGTGAAGCAGAAGGAGCCTGAAGATTTGATAGGAGATTTGCTCGGGATACTCGATGCGACGCGACCGCAGGTGGTGTACACGCACAACCCCGCCGACAAGCATGCCTCGCATCTGGGCGTTTTCTCGGCGTTGCTCAAAGCAATTCGCAGGCTGCCCAAGGCCGAGCGTCCGCAAAAGCTGATCGGCTGCGAAGTCTGGCGCAGCCTCGACTGGCTCGACGACGGACAAAAGGCGTTGCTGGATGTCAGCGCGCATGAAAATCTTTCCGCCGCGCTCAACGGGGTGTTCGACAGCCAGATCGCGGGCGGCAAGCGCTACGATCTGGCCGTCATTGGCCGCCGCCGCGCCAACGCCACCTTCTTCGAGGCGCACAGCGTGGACGACGTGAGCGAGTTAACCTTCGGCATCGACCTGACGGCGCTGATGGAGGACGACGCGCTCTCGCCCGTCGCGTTTGTGCAAAAGCGGATCGAGGAATTCGCACGCTCGGCGACGGAGGCTCTGCGGCCGTTTTTCGACGAGTAGCTTCAGCGATTGCTACATCGCGAAAATCGCGTCCATCGCCCTAGATGTGTTGTGGATTAAGACATCGGGGGCGTGCTTGTACATCGGAAGGGGCGGGATCATTTCGGCCGCTACCCAGCTTTGATAGCCGACCTGTTTGAGCGCGGCCGTCACCTCCGGCCAGTTGACGTCGCCCGCGAGCAAATCGCAAAAGCCGTCCACTGTGCCGACGGAGCGCCTGAAGTCTTTGAAATGGACGCGGCCGATCCGGTTGCCGAGCGTGCGGATCCAGTCTTCCGGGTAGCCAAAGGCGATCGTGTTGCCCACGTCGAGATAGGCGCGCACGAACGCGCTGTCAAACTGGCCGATGAAGGTTTTGGCCTCGCGCGGGGAGAGCAGGAATTTGTTCCAGACGTTTTCCACGCAGATCGCGACGCCCGCCTGCCGGGCGGCGGGGACGGCCGCCGCGACGAAGGACGAGGCGCGATCCCATGCGAGATCGTAGGGCACGATTTCGCAATCGGGAATGAAGTCGACGCCGACAGAACCGGGGACAACCAGAATGGCGTCGGCGTTCAAAGCGTGGGCGACGTCGATCTGTTTGCACAAAATGTCCGCCGCCTTTTCACGGGTGGCCGCGCTTGCGGAGGCGGCATTCGCGCCCCAGTAGAGGCCGGTAGCAAGGCCGCTGAGTTGCAACCCGTTGTCTTGGACCAACGCGCGCACTTCGGCCAACTGCGACGGTGTGGATGCGAGGGAGACAGGCCCCGTTTCGGCGAGTTCCAGCTCGATGCCCTCGAAGCCCGCCTTGCGGGCGAGTTCGAATTTTTGGCGGAGATTCAGGGAAGGATCGAACGACCAAATATTGATGCTTTTTTTCATGCGAAAAGTGAGTGTTTTTTTAGAGAATCGCGATGGGTGCGTTGTTGCGGGCGGACTCGATTTCAGCGAGGGCCACTTTCACGGAGAGGGCCGCCTGTTCGGCGGAGGCCTCCGTAATCGGTTTTCCGGATTCGAGGCAGGCGATAAAATGGCTCAGCTCGTTGTAGTAGCCGCCCAAGTCCGATATGTTTCCGCCGCCAAGGCTGGATGTTCCGCCGGTTTTCACGAAGGGCATCGCCTCCTTCGCCTTGCCCGGGCGGGTGATGGAAAGCGTTGGGGACGCGCCGCTGTCGTAGTCGACGACCGCGTTTTCATAGACGGCTTGAAAGGCCATTTGAAAACCCCAGTTCTCGGGATAATTCCAGCCGCCCTCGGCGTGGACGACAACGCCCTCGTAGGTGTAGTGGGTGAAGATGTGGCTGGCTCCGCTGAAGTCGAACGTCGCGCGGCTGTTCACCGATTGCGGCTGGCCGAGCAGGGCGAGGACAAAGTCGGTGTCGTGGATATGCAAGTCGAAGGCCGCGCCGTTGCTGCGCGAGGGGTCGTTGAGCCAGTTGCCGTCCGAATACAGCGGACGGGAGGCGCGGCGCTGAAGCGATAGGCTCAGCAATTGGCCGCCCGCGCCGCCCAGATGGAACGCGCGCAACGCCTGATACTCTGGCCAAAAACGGATACACTGCCCCACTTGCAGCGCCACGCCCGCTTCGGCGGCCGCCTCGCAGATTTTGCGGGCGTCGGGGTTGCCCAGCGCGAGCGGCTTTTCGCAAAAGACCGCCTTGCGCGCGGCGATGCCGTGCAGGGCGAACGGCAGATGCAAGTCTGTCGGCAGGCAGATGTCGAGCACGTCGAAGGATGTTTTTTTCAGCGCGTCTTCCAAAGACGCGTAGACCGGGACATCTTTCATCCCCAGCTCGGCCAGCCGCTTCGCGGCCGTGTCCGCGCGTTTGTCCACGACCCCGACGAGGCGGGCGTTTTCGAGCTGCCGGTACACTTGGGCGTGCATGCCGCCCATGAAGCCGAGTCCGGCGATGACGATGTCTTTCATGATTTCGATCGATAATTTTGATTCAGGTGGAAATGCTAGGCTGTGTCTTCAAATTCAAACCGAGGATGCGACTGGCAGTTTTTAGTCACTTTTTTGGGCTTCGAGCCGAGGCGATGCAACGCATCGTCGAGGTGAGGAAACAAAAAAGAGGCAAAAACTGACCGAGCAGCCGATGTGTTTTGAATTTGAAAACACAGCCTAATGTGCAGTGAAAAATCAACCATGCGGCGGAAGGGGGCAATACGGCGATTTTGTTAGCGATAACAAATTTTGCCCGTTGCCCGAGATGGCGCCGCGCCTAGGATTCTTCACATGCCTTCCACCGCTTTTTCCCCGTCGTTTTTTCCCAGCATGCGCGCGCTGATGTGCGCCGCCGTTTTGGCGACGCAGGTTGCCTGCTCCGCCGAGCCCGCGAAGGACACGGATGCGGCAGTTCCCGCCGAAGCGCCGAAAGCGGCGCAGGTTGAAAAGCAAACGCCTTCCGTGAAGGATGTGCTGGTGAAGATCGCCACCAAACGCGACATCACGATCATGCCGCTGGGCGATTCCATCACGGCTGGTCCCCTCTCCTACCGGGCCAAGCTGCTCAAGCTGCTCAAAGACGCCGATTACGGCGTGCAGTACGAGGGCTCGCAGGCGGGCGGCAATCCCAATTATCCCGAACTGGGCAATCTCGACCACGAGGGGTACGGCGGCAAGACGATCCAATTTCTCGTGGAGCACATCAAGGAAGTCTATCCGGTCTACGGCTCAGACATCGTGCTGCTGCACGCCGGACACAACCAGTTTGCCGACCAAGGGCCCGTCCCGGGGGTCGTCGAATCCACGAGGCAGATTATCGAATACGTGCGCTCGGTGAACCCGAATGTGGTGGTGATGCTCGCGCAGGTGATCCCTTCGGGCAAGCTGCCCAAATATTCCTACATTCCCGAATTGAACGAGGAGCTGGGCAAACTCGCCGCCGAGATGGACACGCCCGCCCAGCGTGTGGCCATTGTCAACATGGCCGAGGGATGGGACTGGCGCGCGGACACGACAGACGACCTCGTGCACCCAACCCGCGAGGGTGGCGAGAAAATGGCGCAAAAGTGGTTTGGGGCGTTGGTGAAGGTCTTGCCCACGCCGCGCTGATCTGCCTGAATACCCGCCATGCCGCAGCCGAACAAATCCCCGTCGTCTTTGCGAAAGCTGGAAGTGCGCGGCGACGGTTTTCGCCTCGACGGCAAGCCGTTGCAGTTGCGTTCGGGGGAGATCCATTTTAGCCGCGTGCCGCGCCCTTATTGGCGGCATCGCCTGCAGGCCGCCAAGGCGATGGGGCTGAACACGGTGTGCGCGTATTTGTTTTGGAACGTGCACGAGCCGAGGCCCGGGAAGTTTGATTTCAAGGGACAGGCGGACGCCGCCGCGTTTGTGCGGCTGGCCGGATCGCTGGGGTTGCACGTGATTTTGCGGCCCGGCCCCTATGCCTGCGCCGAATGGGATTTTGGCGGGCTGCCCGCGTGGCTGTTGAAAAATCCGGACGCGCGGTTGCGCTGCGATGATCGCGCCTTCACGGACGCGGCCAAGCGTTATCTGAAACGCGTGGGCAAGGAGCTCGCGCCGCTGCAATCCACGCGCGGCGGGCCCATCCTGCTGGTGCAGGTGGAGAACGAGTACGGCAGCTACGGCAGCGACCGCGCGTATATGGAAACGGTGCGCGACAGTTTGCGGCGGGCGGGGTTTGACACTCCCCTTTTCACCTGCGACGGGCCGGAGTCGCTTGCCATGGGCGGCGTGGAGGGGGCCTTCCCCGTCATCAATTTTGGCGAAAACGCAAAGCATCATTTAAAGGTGCTGAAAAAATTTTCACCGAACACCCCCGCGGCCTGCGGCGAGTATTATCCCGGATGGTTCGACCACTGGGGCCGCCCGCATCAGACAAAAGGGACGGACGGGTTGCTTAAGGAAATGGACGTGCTCATGGACGAGGCCGCCATGTTTAGCATCTACATGTTCCACGGCGGCACGAGCTTCGGGTTGCGCGCAGGGGCCAACGTCAATCTGGCGGGCGAGTACATGCCGCAGACGACGAGCTACGACTACGACGCGCCGCTCGACGAGGCGGGCGCGCCCACGGCGAAATACTTTGCGCTGCGCGCATTGATCGCGAAAAAGTTGGCGAAACGCGGGAGCGATGAGAGCGCTGCTTTGCCTGCCGTGCCTGCCACGTCGCGACGCGGGACGCTGGAACCCATACGGATAACGCAGTCGGCGGGATTGTTTGAGGCGTTAAAAGATGTGACGCCGATACGCGACATTCAGCCGAGATCGATGGAGTCTTATGGGCAGAACGAGGGTTTCATCCTCTACCGCGCGCGCATGCCCGCCGGACGCCCCGCCGCACTGACGCCGCGCGAGGTCAGGGATTACGCGCTCGTTTTCGCCGACGGAAAGCATATCGGGACGATCGACCGCCGCCTCGGGCAAAAAAGCATCGAAGTGGGCGCACGCGCACGCGACCAGCGGCTCGACATCTTGGTCGAGGCGATGGGACGCGTCAATTACGGGGCGCACATCATCGACCGCAAAGGCGTCACCGAGCGCGTCGACTTTTACTACCCTTACATGGGAGTGTTGATGGGATGGGAGATTTTCCCCCTGCCGATGGACGCGGCGTTTCGCAGGCGGCTTGTTTACCAAAGCAAAGCGCTCAAAGGCCCCGCCTTCCATAGAGGGACTTTTGACGCGCCCGAGCGTGCGGACACTTTTCTCGACATGCGCGGCTGGGACAAGGGCTGCGTGTGGGTTAACGGGCGCAACCTCGGCCGCTATTGGCGCATCGGGCCGCAGCAGACGCTCTACCTGCCGGGGTGCTGGCTGAAGGCCAAGGGCAACGAGATTGTGATTTTCGATTTGCACGCGGCACGTCGGAGCGAACTGCGCGGCCTGAAGCAACCTGTGCTTGACGGGCTCGCGACGCCGACGCCGGACTGATTTTTCCTTTTCACTTTTCCTATTTTTCAAGATGTCCCCCATTGACTGGTTATTCCCTGCCATCGCCGTTGTTCCCTTGCTGCTTGTTTGCTGGAAAGCCTCCACGCTGACGCGCAGCGTTTCCGATTTTTTGGCGGCCAACCGCATGGCCGGACGGTACCTGCTGTGCATCGGGCAGGGCGTCACCGGGCTGGGCGCCATTTCCATCGCGGCGAATTTCGAGCAATATTATCAGGCGGGTTTCGCCGCCGACTGGTGGTCGAAGATCGTGGCGCCCGTCATATTGATCATCTCGCTCTCGGGCTTTGTGATCTACCGCTACCGCCAGACGCGCGCGATGACGATGGCCCAGTTTTTCGAGATGCGCTACAGCCGGAAATTCCGCATTTTCGCCGGGATGATCGCGTGGGCCTCCGGCATTCTCAACTACGGGATTTTTCCCGCGGTGGCGGCACGGTTCATCATCCACTTCACGGGGCTCCCCCAGCATGTCGGCGTGCTCGGGTGCGAGGTGCCGATGCTGGGAATCGTGATGGCGGTGCTATTGACGCTCGCGATCGTCACCGTCGTGTTTGGCGGACAGATCGCCATCATGATCACCGACATGTTCCAAGGGCAGTTCATCAATATCGTGATGCTGCTGGTGCTGCTCGTGCTGTTCTGGCATGTGCCGTGGTCGGATGTGCTGGAGGGACTGCGGCACGCCCCCGAGGGGGAGTCACGCATCAACCCGTTCAAGCAGCAGAACGTGTCGGACTTCAACGTGTGGTTTTTTATCATGATGGCGGCCCTGCAGGTGTACAGCTACAACGCGTGGCAGGGCACCCAAGGCTACAACGCCGCCGCGCGGACGCCCCACGAGGCGCGGATGGCGGGGATTCTGGCCGGGTTTCGCGGGATGATCACGACGCTGGTGATGATGCTCGTGCCCATCATCATTTTCGCCTATTTGCATCTGGACAAATTCGCCGCCGAGACGGCGCTGATCCACGCCAAGCTCGGCGGCATCGCCGACCCGCAGCTGCAAAAGCAGATGCTCGTGCCGCTCGCGCTCGGGCAGATTTTGCCGGTGGGCGTCATGGGGCTGTTCACTGCCATGCTGATGCTCTCCACCGTGTCGACCGACAACACCTATTTGCATTCGTGGGGCAGCATTTTCATCCAAGACGTGGTGATGCCGCTGCGTAAAAACAAAAAGCCGATCTCGCCCAAGGCGCATATGTGGCTGCTGCGCGGGTCGATTGTGAGCGTCTCGGTCTTCGCGTTCGTGTGGGGGCAGATTTTTCCGCTCAACGAATACATTTTCATGTACTTCCAGATCACCGGCGCGATCTACATGGGCGGCGCGGGCGCCGTTATTTTGGGCGGGTTGTATTGGAAGCGCGGCACGACGGCGGGCGCGTGGACGGCCATGATAACGGGGGCCGTGCTGGCGATTGCGGGGATTTTGCTGCGCAATATCATTTGGCCCAAGTTGCTGCCCGGCTGGAAGGACGCGGTGCCGGATTTTTGGCTGTGGCAGCATCTGCCGGAGGCGTTTCCGCTTAACGGGATGCAGACATCCTTCCTCACGGCGGTAATCGCGGTGTTGTCGTATGTGGTCGTCTCGCTGTTGTCGCGCACGCCTCCCGCCGACATGGACAAGCTGCTGCACCGCGGCAAGCATGCCGTTGCGGCGGACGATCCGCGCGCGGCGGCAACGACACCCTCCCCCGCCGCGCAAGGCGCCGCCGTCCATGCCGCGGGAGCGGACGAGACCGACGAGAAAAACCTGCCGCCCCAACGCGCGAAGGCGCAGGCCAGCCGTTTTTGGCGCACGCTCGGGGTCGGGCCGGAATTCACAAAGGGCGACAAGTTTATCTATTTGTTCAAGCTGTGTTGGGCGTTGTTTTTTTTGGGCGTGTTCATCGCGGGAACGGCGATCAACTTTTTCTGGGAGATTCCGGACGGCATCTGGGAAAAATGGTGGGGCTTCATGGTGTTTGTCACCCTGAGCGTCGCGATGATAACCATCGTGTGGTTTCTCTGGGGCGGCTTCCACGACATGTGGCAGATGATCGGCCGACTCAAGGGCGGCATGCGGGACAATTCCGACGACGGCTCCGTCTCCATAAAGGAGCGCGCCCAGCTCACGCGCCGCGAAATGGAGGAAAATAGGCAAGGCGACGCCCTCTAAAAATGCCCCGGCCCCCTCTTGGTTAACGCTAACAAAAATTCTATCTTCCAAAAAGACTTCCACTGGCAAGAATAAACGCACAATACCCCGGAAATCGGCTCAAGCACTTTTTGCGTGACGCGCCTGCGGCCTCTTTCGAAACTTCCCCAGCCTTTCACTCACACACAGTACCCCAAACACAGTTACCCGAAAGGAAATATCATGCAAATGAACGCATCCTCAGACCCCATCGCGCACGGGACGGCCTCGCGCCTGCGCGGCCTCGTCCGTCCGCTCGCGGCAATCGCGTTGCTGGCCGCGATGCCCGCGTTGCAAGCCAAAGAGTTGACGCCCACCCCGCCCGCCTCCAGTACCCGATTCGGAAACGCTATCGCCCTCTCCGGCGACGGTTCCACCGTGTTGATGGGCACGGGTACCAATAGCACCAACACAGGTCTGGTCTATTCCTTCGATGTGGAGGCGGACTACGCGCAAACAAAGTTTGATGCCAGTGGCGGCGGCGCGGAACGTTTGGGCGGTGCGGTCAGCTTGTCCGACAACGGTGCCCGTGCGCTCCTCGGGGGAATTGGAACCTCGGCAGTCGCCGGTTCGGCTTATATTTACAACGCGGCGACAGGGGCGAAGGTGATGAAGCTCACAGCCACGGACACCATAGCCATCTCTGACACGTTCGGCAGCACCGTCGTCCTCTCGGGCAACGGCAACCTCGCGCTTGTCGGGGCGATCGGCGCAAAAAAAGATATCACCACCGGCGTCACCGGAGGCGCTGTCTATCTGTTTGACGCGAATACCGGAGTCCAGACGCAAAGACTCACGGCGAGCAACGCCGTGGCCGGCGACAAATTCGGCGTCTCGGCCGCGCTGTCCGATGACGGGAGTATCGCGCTGATCGGTTCCTACGGA
>JAVBTG010000190.1:0-36200 GCA_031556275.1 Opitutales bacterium | reverse complement strand
GATCAGCCGCACCTCTCCCACCCACACGGCCAGAATGATCATGCTTTTGCCGGGCGCTATCTCGCGCAGCGGCGTCAGCGTCTCGCGGTCGACGACGTGGGCGTAGATGACGCGGATGCGGCGGCTCTGGTAAAGGTGGTTGGTGATCTCGGCGATCACGCGGTCGGCGCTGGTCGTGCCGTTGTCGATGAGCTTTTGGGCGATGCCGAGGGCTTGGCTGATGCGCAGGGCGTCATTACGCTGCTCGGGCACCATGTAGCGGTTGCGCGAGCTCATGGCCAAGCCGTTTTCCTCGCGCAAAATGGGGGCCACCGCGATGTCGATCCCCATGCGCAGATCGCGCACCATGCGGCGGATGACCGCGACTTGCTGCGCGTCCTTCTGGCCGAACACGGCCACGTGTGGGCGCACGATGTTAAAGAGGATGCCCACGACCGTACACACGCCCCGGAAGTGCCCGGGGCGCGAGGCCCCGCACAGGCCCTTGCTGAGCTTTTCCTCGGAAATGTAGGTGGAAAAATCCTTCGGGTAAAAATCGTCCTTTTCAGGAGCGAAAACGTATTGCACGCCCTTTTCCTTCAACTTTTCCAAATCCGCCTCCAGCGTGCGCGGGTAGCTCTCGAAATCTTCGCTGGGGCCGAACTGCGTCGGGTTGACGAAGATCGAGACTACCACCATGTCGGCCTGTTTTAGCGCGATGTCCACGAGACTCAAGTGCCCCGGGTGCAACGCCCCCATGGTGGGCACGAGCGCGACGCGCTTGCCCTGCGCGCGCATGGCCTCGGCGGCCGCCTGCATCTCCGAAACGGTGCGGATGATCTGCATGATGACTCACCCTAAACAAAATAGTTCGTCTGTACAATGCCACATTTCGCCTTCAGCGGCGGCGGTTCCATTCGCTGGAAAGGTAGCGTTCGCGCAAGATTTGCGGCGGTATGAACGGCTGTTCCCAATGCATCGAAACCGCGTTTAACGCGCCTGCCAGTGTCTCAATAAAAGCGGCCTTAAAATTTTCCCAATCCAGTGAAATTCCCGCTTTCGCGATAGAACCTTGCACCAAGAGCCCGTGACGGTTGCGCTTTTGCGCGGCGCCCGCAAGCTTGCGGCCGTTGGGGGTAACCACGTCGCCCGGGGAGGGGGCCATGAAGCAGGCGGGCAACGGCCCCTTGGCGGATTCCGCGCAGAGCGCGAGGCGGGCGGGCGCGCCGCATTTTTTCAACGCCTCGGCCAAGGCGGCGTGGACTGCCACATAGGAGTCCGGCGCCTTCATGCGGCACAGCGCGTGGCCGAAGGGGATCGCCAGCGCGTACGTCCAATCGTCGCGGTGGTCGACAACGCCACCGCCCGTGGGACGGCGCACAGGCAAGGCATCGCGCGGCAGCTGCGCGCGCACGTCGTCAAAGCGCTGCGCGTAACCGAATGTCCATGCGTCGCCTTCCCATGCGTAGTGCCGAAAGCGCGGGCTGTCCGGCCTTGGAAAAGCTTCCAACAACGCGGTGTCCGCCGCCATGTTTTCGGGCGCGCTCGCGCATCCGTCGGGCAGTACAAAAAAGGGGGATTTCTCCGGCATGGAAAAACGCGCGAAAAAAATTAGAAATCGACGCCTTTGACAAAGCGCTTCGGCGGCAGCTTTTTGGCGGAGTGGGCCTCGTACCACGCGCGGCACTGCGGCGGCACGGCCAACTGCGAAAGCTGCTCGTCGAAGGGCAGGGGGCGCGTTTTTACCTTGCCCTCCAAGGGGTCCAAAACGAAGGAAAGGTCGCCCCGGCGGTGCTCGCCGTCGGCGGGCATTTCGCCTTGCGTGACCAGCGTTTCGGGCAGCCCGAAATGCGCGGCAATGCGGCGGCCGATCTCATGGGCGCTCAGCGCGTCGGAACCGGCCCAGTGGAAAATGCCGTGGAGGTTGGGCCGCTCACACAGTTCCGCGAGCAAGTCGCCCACGTTGTCGGCGAGGCAGGGCTGGCGGATTTCGTCGGTGTACAGTTCCGTTGTCTCCCCGTTCATCCAGCGGTAGAACAGCCGTTCGTGAATGCTGCGGTTGCCCTCGGGCGAATTGCCGTTGGCCATCGTCACCCGCAAAACGGTGCTTTCGTAGCCGCCAAATTTCAAAACTTCCTTTTCGCCTTCTAATTTAAGTTTTCCGTATTCCGTCAGTGGGTGCGGGTCGTCCGTCGTGCGGTAGGGGGCTTTTAGACCGTCAAACACCATGTCGGTGGACAAGTGGTAAAGCCGCGCCCCTATGTGATGGGCGTACTGCGCGAGCTTGGCGGGAAACTCCACGTTCAGCATCCGCGCCATGCCGGGAGCAGCCTGCGCGACGGCGCGGGGGTGCGAGTAGGCTGCGGCGTTGACGATGACTTCCGGAAAATGATCGAACACCAGCCGCTCCAGCGCGTGTTCCTCGCGCAGGTCGATCTGGAAATTCCGGCTGGGCGTGGGCAGGGCGGGCTTTTTTTGAAACCCGACCGCCAACACTTCAAACCCGCGGCGCAACGCCGACTGGGCAAACGCGTTTCCCAACAGTCCGGTCGCGCCGGTGAGCAAAACTTTCATCCATCCTATTCTAACTGGAAAACTCGCGGCGTAAAGCCTCTCCGTCTTCGTCCACGTCGGGCGCTGGCTTTTGCGCGATGCGGCTGTCGTAGCTGCTGTACTTAAAGGGCGTGCCGAATACGGGCTGGCCTCCGGACAGCGGCGTCATGTCGCGCACTGCCAGCTGTTCGAGGTTCGCGGCTTGGCTGACGGTGTTGACGGGGCCGCACGGCACGCCGCCTGCCTCCAGTTTTTCCAGCCAATAGGAGGCCGGTTGCGTGCCCAAAACCGCCTCGATCTTTTCCTTCAACGCGGCGTGGTTTTGCGTGCGCAGGTGGTTGGTGAGATATTCGGGCTTTTCTTTGAACTCGGGCATGCCGAGCACGTCCATCGCCTTCACGTACAGCGCGTCGTTGGCGCAGCACATGGCGATCGGCTGGTCGGCGCAGCGGAACGTGTCGAAGGGCGTGATGTTCGGGTGGCGGTTGCCCAGGCACAAAAGATCCTTGCCCTTGGCCAGCACGTTGAGCAGGCCGCTTTCGAGCATCGTCCACACGCTGTCGAGCATGGAGATGTCGATCCACGTGCCCTTGCCGGTGCGCGCGCGGCCCACGAGGGCGGCGCAGATCGCGCCGAAGGCGTACATCCCCGCGCCCAAGTCGCACACGGGGATGCCCAGGCGCGAGTGCGTCTCGCCTTCCTTGCCGGTGAAGCTCATCGCGCCCGAAAGCCCCTGCATGACGGTGTCGTAGGCGGGGGTTTTGGCCATGGGGCCGGTCTGGCCGAAGCCGCTGATCGAGCAAATGATGAGGTTGGAATATTTCTTGAGCAGCTCCTTGGGGGCCAAGCCCAGCTTCTCCATCGTGCCCGGGCGGAAATTTTCCACCAGCACATCGGCCTTTTTCATGATGTTATCGAGAATTTTCATGTCCTCGATTTTCTTGAGGTTGAGCTTGATGCTCTCCTTGCCGCGGTTGATCGCGTGGAAATACGCCGACTTGGCGTTATCGTAGAAGGGGCTGAAGTAGCGCGTGTCGTCGCCCTTTTCGCGCTCGATCTTGATCACGCGCGCGCCGTTGTCGGCCAGGTGCATTGTGCAAAACGGGCCGCTCAGAACGTGCGACATGTCCAGCACTGTGATGCCGGAAAGGGGTTTGTTATCCATAAGCTACTTCTTTCTAAACGGTTTGGGGGCAAATTGGAAATTTAAAATGCGCGCTCTTGCAAGGAGGGGCGGGGCGTTTTATATATGACATTCGATCACCGATGAACATAGAAGACCTCGCCCGTCCTGAAATACGGGAACAACCCGTGTACGAAGCGGGAAAGCCGATCTCGCACGTGGCGCGCGAATTCGGGCTCGATCCCGACAGCGTCCTGAAACTGGCCTCCAACGAAAACCCGCTGGGCTCCTCGCCCAAGGCGATCGCCGCCGCGCGGGACGCCTTGCGTTCGGCCAATTTATATCCGGACAGCGCTTGCTACGATTTGACGCGCAAGCTCGCGGCGCTTTGGAACCTTTCACCCGCGCAGTTTGTGTGCGGCAACGGCTCGAACGAGGTGATCGAGCTGCTCACCCGCGCCTTTTTGCGCCCGGGCGACGAGGTGGTGATGGGCGAGTACGCCTTCATCGTCTACCGCCTGCTCGCCCGCATGGCGGGGGCGAAGCTGGTGACGGCCCCGATGACGAAGGATTTCGCGCACGATTTGGGCGCCATGCGCGAGGCCGTGAACGAGCGCACCAAAATCGTATTTTTCACCCACCCGAACAACCCGACGGGCGGGGTCAACGACACGGCGGACATCCTCGCCTTCGCCCGCGGCCTGCCAGAGCACGTTATCCTGTGCTTCGACGAGGCTTACGCGGAGTTCATGGACAGCCCGCCGGATCTGCGGCCGCTGATCGCCGAGGGCCGCCCTGTCTTGTGCTGCCGTACCTTTTCCAAAATCTACGGGTGCGCCGGCATGCGCGTGGGCTACGGCTACGGGCCGGAGGGTCTCGTCGGGCTGATGCACAGGGCCCGCCAGCCTTTTAACGTCAACGCGATTTCGCAGGCGGCGGCGTTGGCGGCGCTGGACGACACCGAATTTGTCGAGAAAACCCGCCGCGTCAACCGCGAGGGATTGGACCAACTGGCGAAGGGCCTTGCCGGACTCGGCTTCGAGACAGTCCCCAGCCAAGCCAATTTCGTGCTGTTTAAAGTCGGGGCGTTTGCCACGGACATGGCGGGTTATCTGCAAAGCAAAGGCGTCATCGTGCGAGGCATGGTTCCGTACAAACTGCCCGAATATCTGCGCGTAACGGTCGGCACCCAAGCGCAGAACGAGCGTTTCTTAAAAACATTCGCGGACGGGTTGCGCGCGGTCGGGAGCCCGCCCAAGCGATGAGCGCGCTTTCGTGGGCCTGTGTGTTTGGCGCGCTTGTGTGCGCCGTCATATGCGCGATTTTGGTGTGCTGCGAGTACGCGCTGGTCAAGCTGCGCACCACGTTTGACGAGGCGATCATCGCGCGGGTGCGCGCCCACAAGGGCGTGCAAAAACGCATCGAAAAAGCCGACAAGCTTTTGCGGGCGATCCATTTTTCCATCTTCGCGCTGACGGGGGCCTTCGCCACGCTGATATGCGCGGCGTTGGACACGCACACGACGCTGGAATTTTTGGCGGCGGCCGTCATCGCGTGGATCGCGCTGATGGGGTTGTTTTACACGTTTTGCTATCTGGTGCCGCGCAGCGTGGGCTTAAGTTTTCCCTTCGCGGTCGTGCGGCGCTTCGGCGGGTTTGCCAACGTCTGCGCGTGGGTGTGCCTGCCGTTTTTGAAATGCATGACATGCGCCGCCCGCGGCCTCTCGCGCCGCCTGAAGGCCACGGCCGCGCAGCCGGTGCGCCTGCTCGACGTCGAGCGCCAAGTCAGCGCGATGGGGGAGGACGTCTACCGCCTCTCGCCGACGGTGCGCGCGATATTGGGCAATGCGGTCAACCTCAATTCGCTAGACGTCTCCGACATCATGCTGCCGCGTAACCAGGTTGTTTTTTTGGACGTGAAGGAACCCGTGCAAAAGATGCTGGAGCGCGCCCGCGGCAGCGGGCACACGCGCTTTCCCCTGTGCGACCACGACTTGGACCACTGCCTCGGTCTGATCCATATAAAAGACGTCTTCCGCTCCGCCGAGGGTGACACCTCGCTCACGCAACTGCGGCGCGATATTTTGCGCCTGAACGCCAACGAACGCCTCGACGGCGCCCTGTCCAAAATGCTGCGCAACAAGCAGCACATGGCGCTGGTGGTGGACGAGTTCGGCGGCACGGCGGGCGTCGTCACGCTCGACAGTATCGTCGAGGAAATCGTGGGCGAAATCCGCGACGAGTTTGACACGGCGCAGGAAATTTTCATCATCCCCCAGCCCGACGGCCGAAGTTTTCGCGTCTCGGGGCTGACGCCCTTGCATGATCTGCAGGACCGCTTCAAGTTGCCCTTCGAGAGCGAGACGGTGTCGACGCTCGGCGGGCTTGTGACGGACACGCTTGGCCGCCTGCCGCAAAAGGGCGAGACGGTCCGTTTGGACGGCTCGGGCGTCGACGTGCGCGTGGACGAGACGGACGGCCGCCGCGTGGTGTGGACGACGCTTTCACTCCCACAGGAGCTGTCGCAGGAATAGACCCCCAATGGAGGGTGAAAGGCTGAGAAATGAAATGTCGGCCAGAACGCCGACAATGCTACGCGTCGGCCACTGTGGGGCCGCACGCCTCCAACGGCCCTTTAGCAGCGCGCGAGCCTCAGCCAACTTCCTCCGCCTCGATCGTCTCTTGGATATCCTTGGACTTTGGCGACCTTTCGATCGTCTCCAAGATGGCGTTGATGAGCTGCTCGCGGTCTTTCACGAAAATGAAACGGTCGCTCCCGAGGTTGCGGTAGGATTCGATCAGCAATTTCGGGCTTGGGCGGCGCATTTTCATCAGGGCCATCAAGTGCGGCCCGAGATTTTCGGAAATACCCAGACGCAGATCCAGCGAAGTCAGGCGTGTGAGGACGATCTGGTTTTCCGGATTGTTGGCGTAGGCTTGGGCCAGAATGCGCCGCGCCTGCAGCAACGCCCCGAGTTTTTCCAGACGGTCGGCGATCGCCAGCAGATTTTCCACCCGCAATGAACGGGCGGCCAGAAACTGGTTGAGGTAGAGCGTGCTGAGATCCGTGTTGCCGCTTCCGTAGTAGGCGACGGCGCGCAGGCTGTCGAAGAGGGCCTTGTGCTGCCGCAGCCAAGAGGGTTTTTCGCTGTCGATCTCCTCCACGAAGGCGATGGCGCTGGCGTAGTCGGTGGCGGAAATGTAGGCCTCGATCAGCAGCAGGGTGAACGGCGCGATGTCGAACTCGTTTTCCACCGCTCGTTCATAAATGCGGCGCACCAGCTCGACGTTGCCTCGGGCGGTCGCGTAGTTGGCGAGCAGCAGGAGCGCGTTTTGCTCATTGTGGAAAATCTGGAGCGTGTCGTTGGCGTACTGTTTTTCGTAGTCGTAGTCGCCCTCAGTGTGCAACAGGTGCAAATATTCTATGCGCGGCTGGACTTGCTGCGAATTGTTCAGCATCCATCGGGAGGCGACCTGGCGTGCCTCATCCAGGCGGCCGCTTTCGCGGAGGTAACGCGTGAGCGCGGCGAACAGGGGATTCCGGGTGGTGGGGGGCGTCTGCTCCAGGGCGTCGGCGACAAGCTTGACGGCCTCGTCCTTGCGGTCGCGCGTCCAAAGGATGGTGGCCGTCAGCAGCACGCCCTCTTGCGTCTTGTCCAGCTCGTATTTGGCCAGCAGGTCCTCCACTTCGTCGTAGCGCAGCAGCAGGGCCAAGGCCTGGGCGCGGTGCAGCACGAGCGTCTTGACGATCGTGGGGTTCTGCGGGTTCTTGTCGAGCTCCGCCTGCGTGAGCTCCAGCACCTCGTTGTCCTTCATGTATTTGTTCAGCAGCGTGAGGTAGGCGTTGAGGTAGCGTTGGTTTCCGGAGGCGTAGGGCAGGCCGTCTTTCAAGATTCTCAGGCCGTCTTCCGGCTGGTGAAAAAGCCGGATGTAAAAATCGGCCAGCAATTGTCGCCCCTCAAGGTTTTTGGGCGCGCGCGCCACCCCGATGCGCAAGAGATAAAGCCCCTCCCTGTATTCCTGCCGCTTGAAGCTTTCAATGGCCTGGGCGATGTGGTGCTCCCCCATTTCCTCGCGGTGTTCCGTCATGCGGAAGGGCAGCGCGTAGGATTTCCAATAGCTTTCTTCGGTGTAGCCGCGTTTGTACCGGAACCACAAATAGGCGGCCGAAGCCCCCGCGATGTAAGATATGACGAAGGCAGCGAGCGCATAGAGCGCGATTCTCGGCCAGCGAAACGAGAGCACCCATCGCCCGTCGGGAAGGCGTTGTTGCACGGCCAGTCCAAATAGCACGGAGCGTTGATTCGGGGAAACTGCCGTCTTTTGCGTGCGCGCGGGAGCTTTTTTTGGCGTGGACATAGAACGTATATGGAAATAATGCCGCGACGGATCTTTTGCAAGCGACTTTATGCGTCCTGTCTGTTTCTTGTGGAGCAAAAGTCCGGGGCGCTCATAAAAAAACTTGCAAATCGGCTGGGAAATGTGGAATCTGTGTGCGTTCCCGCGCGGAGTTTTAGGCGATTTTTACTATTGCGGCTCGGCGTGTTTTATGGTTCACTCTGCATATCCGCAAAATATTCATTCTACGCTTTATGAAGAAACATACCTCAAAATTTTTCGGCGCAGTCGCACTTCTCGGGATGGTTGCGACTGTGCAGGCTGCCCCTCTGTTCTCCGTCGGCGACAATCTCGACGTCTTTTTTGACGGCAAGCTGAAGGGCCAATACAATAGCAACGTGACCAGCGCCCACTCGAACAAGGTTGAAGACTACGCCTTGATCATGAGCCCCGGGGTTGTGGTCAATTGGGGCCGCAACAGCAAGGTTTCGGCGAACGCCTCCTTCCACGAGGACATGATCCGCTACCTGGACAACGCCCGCTACAACGAGAATTTGGCCAAGGCGTTCTTCGACCTGACCTATCAGGGAGACCCCTTTTCCGCCAAGCTCAACGTTTCCTACGTTCAGAACTATCAAAACACCCCCTCCGCGATTGTTCCCGGTGTGACGAATCAGGACATCATCCGCTCCGACACCTTTACCGCCGGCGCGATGGGTTACTACAACATTTCGCCCAAAACCAGCCTGGAGCTCGGCTTTAACTACACCAACCAGCGCTACGTCGAGGGGTGGGACTATCTTTACAACGACCGGAACATTTACAACATTCCGATATCGATCTATTACAGCGTTACGCCCCAGCTGGACTTGGGCCTGTTCTTCCAGTACAGCTACGAGCAGCTGGACGACGCCAAGGGCGTGACGGGATTGGGCTGGTCGGTGGCGCCCGGTCGCAACCGCAGCAACTACTTCGGCGGTGTTTCGGCGCGCGTCAAGAGCTGGGAACGCCTCAGCGGCCTGGTCAACGTCGGCGTGACGATGGTCGATATCGACGATTACACATGGCAGGGGCTTTTGATTGCCCCCTCTTCTACCTTCACCAATTTCGGTGCGGACATCGCCCTGACATACGAGCTCACGCAGAAAATCAACCTGACGGCCAAGGGCTATCAGAACTACTCCGTGGGTGCGGCTGGCCAGAACATCAAGAATCTTGGCGGCGCCTTTGACGGCCGCTACCAGATCAACCAGTTCTTCGATCTGACGGCGACGTTCATCCGCTACACGCACTCCACCTACACCGACACGAGCCGTGCGGACGACACTTATTCCTCGGGGCTGACTTTCGGGTACAACCCGAATTCCTACCTGCGCTTCACCGCCGGTTACACGTACTTCATGAACAGTTCCAACGTCACGTACGGCACGTACAATATGAACCTTGCGTTCGTGTCGGGCACCTTGCGTTACTAAACTGTTGCGCTTGTCGCCGGCCGGCAAAAACAGAGGAAGGATTCCCCTTCCTCTGTTTTTTTGTAAATGCCTCCGGATTACTTTCACAACGAGGCGATTGCCGTCGCGGGCACGTGGATCTTTTTGCCTCTTCGGGTGTCTATCTGTGGCAAATGGCTTGCTTTGCCGGCCTGACGGCCGATAAAAATGTTTTTCAGGGGAAGTCCTGTTTGATTTTCGGTCATTTTTCTGACAGAGTAATCTTTACTTATCCTTTTGGTGCAAACCGTCGCTTCTTTTTCCATGAAAAAAACACTTTCCCTTGTATTGGTTGCCGGATGCCTTGTTGGTTCGGTATGGGCCCAGGAGGGAGCTTCGCATGAAGGCGCTCCCGTGGCGTCCGCCGGGGCTTCCGGCGCGACCGCGCCCACCGGCAGCCGCGCCGCGGCGCAGCCGGCAGGCTCCTTCGATATGTCGGGAAACATGCCGTCCCCCGCGGGCGGGCTTTCCACCGTGGCGACATCGCTCAACTATGTGCTTCGCGCGGGGGATTTGTTGCGCATAGAAGTTTTTAACGAACCCAATCTCACCAAGGAATCCCGCGTCGCGGGCGACGGCATGGTCGTGCTTCCGTTGATCGGCGCCGTCAAGATAGGAGGGTTCACGGTGGGCGACGCAACCCAACTGCTGCGCGAACTTTACGGCAAGGACTACCTGGTCAACCCCGAGCTCACCCTGCTCATCATGCAGTACGGCAGCCGTCTGGTTTACGTGCACGGGCAGACGCTCCGCGGCTCGACGCCGGTGCAAATGCCGCCCGAGGGCAAGTTCACGCTGACACAGGCTATCAGCGCGGCCGGAGGCATCACGCTTCGCGCCTCCAGTTCCGTCATCATCAAGCGCGAGAAACCCGACGGGTCCTTCGAGCGCATCCGGGCCAATGTCAAGCAGATCTACACCAATCCGGATTACGCCGACGTGCCCCTGCAGGAGAACGACGTCATTTTCGTCGATGAAAGCTTCCTCTAAACCGCCCCGTCTTTTTCAAATATAATTTTTTTCCGTCTAGTTTTCCGTCCAGACATATGAAACAGCCTCCCCCCTCCTCACCACAGCAGCCCGCGTCCGAAGACAAAGCCGGCGGCTACGGCGGTGATTATTACGGTTACGGTTACGGCGGCGGCTACGGTTACGGCGGCTATGGCGAGCCCGCCGGGGCTCCGGGCCAGCGATACACGCGCAGTCTGCGCGATTATTTTTTGATCCTGCGAGAGCGCATTTGGTATTTAATCGTCACATTTTTCATCGTGTTCACGGGGGCCATCCTCTACACGATGAACTCTACGCCGATCTACGAGTCCGGCGCCAGCATCCAGGTGCTCAGGCGCGACCTCAATCCCCTGCGCACGACCGAGGAAATCAACACCACGATCGCAGGGCAGGAGGATTTCAACACCCAGCTTCAGGTATTCGAAAGCAACCAGATCGTCAACGCGGTGGCCGACCGCCTGAAAGACGAGGAGCTCAAGGAGTTCCGCGCCCCTTACGAGGACGTTAAGACCTTCGTCGGTCCACTTACGCCGCAGCAAATCCTGATACGCAACCGCGTGATCATCCCGCGCCGCCAATCGTTGGTGATCCAGGTGATGTACGCCCATCCCGACCCGCGCATCGCGGCCAACGTGGCCAATTATTTCGCGGAGGAATACATCAATTACAATTTGCGTTTGCAAACCAGCGACGCCATGAAGGCGGTCGAAGACCTGAAAGTTCGCCAAGACCAGCAGCGCAAGATCGTGGAGGAGTTGGAATCCCGCCTGCAGGAGTATCGCCGCAAGCACAACGCCGTCTCGCTCGACCCGAAGACGGATATCGACGCGCAGGAGCTGCTCAACCTGGACATGATCCGCACCACGAAAAAGCGCGCGCTCGACGAGGCCGAATCGCGCTGGTCGTTGATTCAGGACTACAAACAGCAGGGGCGCGATTTGGCGGAATTGCCGTTCATTTCCGACCAGCCGGTCGTGCGCGACCAAATGACGCAGGTCTCGACGCTTGAGATGAATCTCGCCTCCTTGGGCAAACGTTACAAGTCCAAGCATCCCAGCATGCTTGAGACGACCGAAATTTACAACGAGGCCAAGCGCATCCTGAATACCAATATCGGCATCGCGGTGCAAAAGGTGTACAGCGACTATCTGGTGGCGAAGGAAGACTACGAATCGGCCCAGCGGCACCTGGCGGACAAGCGCCGCGAGTCGATGGACCTGTCCCAGGTCCGGATCGAATTCGACTCGTTCACGCGCGAGGTGGAGGTTGCGCGCGGGTTGCACCAGACGCTGGTGCTCGGTTTGACCAGCCATCTTGCGAAGATCAATTTGATCGGGCCGTCCGCCCGCATCATCGACCGCGCGGGGGAGGCGATTGAGCCGTCGCGTCCGCGCGTGGCGCTGAATTTGGTGGTGGGCGCGCTCGGCGGCCTTGTCCTGGGGGCAGGCCTGGTTTTCCTGATGGCGTTTTTCGACGACCGCGTGAAGTCGGCGTTCGACATCGAATCGGAAGTGGGGCTTCCCCTGCTTGGGATCGTGCCGCGCATCCGCAGCCAGAATTCCTCCGAAAAAGCCTTGGCCGTGGCGGGCAACCTCGACCGTCAGGTGACGGAATCTTTCCGCTCGATTTACTCCGCGCTGAAAATCAACGAGATCAGCCGCAATTCCAAGGTCGTCCTGCTGACGTCCACCCTTCCGAGCGAAGGCAAATCATTCGTCTCGACGAACATGGCGCTGACGTCCGCCCTCCACGGCGAGCGCGTGCTGTTGATCGACGCCGACTTGCGCGTGCCCAACGTCGCCAAATCGGTCGGTTTGGAAAACGAGAAGGGCCTGCTCACGGTGGTGGAAGGCAAGGATACCCTCGACAATGTCATCGTGAAGGGCGTCTATCCCAATCTCGACGTATTGCCCACGGGCGGCCGCGCCAAGAACCCGACGCAGTTGCTCAACAGCAGCGAATTTTTCGCGATTCTGGAAAAGGTCAGGGAGCAATACGACAAGATTTACATCGACTCCCCGCCGGTCGGCGCGGTCAGCGACGCCATCACCATGCTGCCCTTGGTGGACGGGATCATTTATGTGATCAAGTTCAACACGGTCAAGCGCAAGACGGCGAAGCTCAACGTGCGCCGCATGATGGACGCCAACATCCCCATCTTCGGCGCGGTGCTCAACCAGATCAGCGTGGCCTCGGCCCACTACTACTATAACAATTATTACGACAAGTCCTACCACAACTACTATCTGGACAGCGAGGACGATTCCGACGAAGCGTCCGCCGAGGAAAACACGGAGAATTCGGAAAACCAGACGGAAGAAAAACAATCCTGATTCGAACGTTTTCCCCACCAAAAAGGCACCCTGAAAAGGGTGCCTTTTTTGCCCGCCGCTTAATGCTGGAAAAGAACATTCGAATCATTTTTTCTGGAAAATTTGATACATTATTTATACCTTTATGGCATTTTTAAAACACCCGCGCGCCTTCCATGGCCACCGAGCCGACTGAAGCCGACGGCAGAACGGTCGGTTGCGCCGCGCGTTTAACATTTTTCAGAATAAAACGTTTAAATAAATTATCCCCATATGAAGCAAGGAGCTCTTTTGTGCTGTCTGCCCGCCCTCGTGCCGGTGTCCGCGTCGGCTGCGGCGCCAACGGCCGAGGCCGCGCGCGGGCGGCAGCCCAATGTTATTGTGATTATCGCCGACGATCTCGGGCTGGGGGATGTGAGCGCCTATGGCTCGAAAACCATATCGACGCCCAACATCGACCGTCTGGCCAACGGCGGGGTGTGTCTGAACAACGGCTATGCCACCTCCGCGACCTCGACCCCGAGCCGCTACGCGATACTGACGGGTAGGTATCCCTGGAAAAACAAGGACGCGAAGATACTTCCGGGCGACGCCCCGCTGCTCATAGACACGGAGCGCTACACATTGCCCCAAATGATGCGGCAAAACGGCTACCGTACCGGCGCCGTCGGCAAATGGCATCTGGGCATGGGGAGTGGAAACATAGATTGGAACAAGCGGATAGTGCCGGGGGGCAAAGAGGTCGGGTTCGACTATTCGTGCCTGATGGCCGCCACCAACGACCGCGTCCCCACCGTCTACGTCGAAAACGGTATGGTCGTCGGGCTCGATCCAAACGACCCGATAGCGGTGGATTATCAGAAGAATTTTCAGGGCGAACCCACGGCGCTCGACCACCCCGAGATGCTAAAAATGGATTGGTCGCACGGGCATAACAACTCGATAGTGAACGGCATTCCCCGCATAGGCTTCATGAAAGGCGGCCAAAAAGCGCGCTGGGTCGACGAGGACATGGCCGATTACTTCCTTGGCAAAGCGGCCGACTTCGTGAGGGCGGAAAAAGACAAGCCCTTCTTTCTCTACTACGGGCTGCACCAGCCGCACGTGCCGCGCGCGCCCCACAGTCGTTTTGTCGGTAGCACCACGATGGGCCCTCGCGGCGATGCGATTGCGGAGGCCGACTGGTGCGTCGGCGAATTGCTTGCCACGCTTGAACGCGAAGGATTGCTCGAAAACACGCTCATAATTTTCACGTCGGACAACGGGCCCGTGCTCGACGACGGTTACAAAGACGGCGCGGCCGAGCTCGTGGGCGCCCACAAACCGGGCGGAGGTCGCCGGGGCGGCAAGTACAGCCTGTTCGACGCCGGCACGCACGTTCCGTTTTTCGTCTACTGGAAGGGGCGCATCGATCCCGTGGTGTCCGACGCGTTGGTCTGTCATGTCGATTTGGCCGCTTCGCTGGGGCGTCTCATCGGCGCGCCCGTGCCGCGCGGGCTGGACAGCCGCGATCTTCTCAACGCCATGCTCGGTCGCGACTTGGAAAAAGGCCGCGGCGAGCTTGTGCTCGAAGCCGACGGACGCCTTGCCCTGCGCACACCGGGATGGGCGCTTCTGCCTCCCTATGAAGGGCCGCAGCGCAACCAAACGCTCAACGAGCTTGGCAACTTGCCCGAGTGGAGCCTTTTCGATCTCAAGAAAGACCCAGGGCAGGGAGCGCCGGCCGACAATCCATCGCGCTTGGCGGCGATGAAGCAACGTTTCCTCGAACTTACCGACGGGTATTACGACGGCACGCGTTAGGTCGTGTTTTAAAATTCAAACACATCGGCTGCTCGGCCGGATTTTGGCCAATTTTCCGGTTCCTCATCTCGGCGATACGCTGTATCGCCTCGGCTCGAGGCCCGAAAAATTCACTCAAAACCATCTTTCGCGTCCTCGGTTTTAATTTTCAAACACTCCCTGGGCGGTGTTTGAAAATTCAACCACAGCCTGGCTGCGGGGTAATTATGGTTGCCCCTCGAACAAGCCCGTCGAAAGATAGCGCTCGCCTGTGTCCGGCAAAATGACGGCGATTGTTTTGCCCGCAAACGCCGTCTCGTTTGCAAGCCGTACGGCGGCCAGCGCGGCGGCCCCGGATGAGATGCCCGCCAAAATGCCTTCCTCGCGCATCAGCCGTTGGGTGAAGGCGACCGCCTCGCCTGTGCCCACGCGCTCGATCCGGTCGATGAGGTTCAGGTCGACCAGCTCCGGGATGAATCCGGCTCCGATGCCCTGAATGCCGTGCGGTCCTGGGCGCAATGGCTTTCCTTCCTTTGCCTGCGTCAGCACGGGGCTTTCCTCGGGCTCCACCGCGACGCAGACCAGGCGCGGGTTTCTCGCCTTCAAAAACCGCGCGATTCCCATGAGCGTGCCACCCGTGCCGACCCCCGCGACGATCGCGTCCACGCGCCCGCCCGCCTGCCGCCAAATTTCGGGGCCGGTTGTGCGCTCGTGGATGTCCGCGCCCGCGCGGTTGGAAAACTGCTGGGGCATCACAAACCGCGCGGGGTCGCTCGCGGCCAACGCCCGCGCCTTTTCCACCGCCCCCGTCATGCCCTCGGTCCCGTCGGTCAGAATAATCTCGGCCCCGAATCCCGCGAGGATTTTTCGGCGCTCCGCGCTCATCGTTTCCGGCATCGTTAAAATGACGCGGTAGCCCAGCGCCGCGCCGCTCATCGCCAGCGCGATGCCGGTGTTGCCGCTGGTGGGCTCGACAATGGTGGTGCGCTCGGGAAAAAGCGTGCCGCGTTTTTCTCCGTCTTGAATCAGCGCCAGCCCCACGCGGCACTTGACGCTGCCGCCCGGGTTGCGCCCCTCCATTTTTGCCAACACAGTGGTGTTGGCTCCGGCGACCACGCGGTTCAGGCGCACCAGCGGCGTGTCGCCTACGGACAGGGGGTTGTTTTCAAAAAATTCAGGCGCGGCCATGTTGCCTTTATTAAACGCCGATTGTGCGGCGGTTCAAAGCAGAAAAACTCACCCGCGCGCCGCCGCGCGCCGCAAACGGTCGCGCAGCGCCATCCCGATGCCTTCGGCGGGGGGCGTTTCCATAAAAATGCGCTCGTAGCGGCCCTTGTCCAACGCGCGCAGCAGCGCGAAGACGTTGCGCGCGGCTTCTTCGAGCGAGCCGTTTTCGCTCAAAAAGAAAATATCCGCGTTTGCCGGCTTGGCGGCGGCCTTGGGGCGGCGCAGCAGCACCCATGCGGCGCGCACGCCTTCGGGCACCACGGGCGCGACCCCGGCCTCGATCAACTCGCAGGCGGTGTGCGGGCTGTAATGGCGCGAGAGCATCCCGGGCGCGGCGAGCCCCGCTTTTTCATCGGAGGGGGCCGTCTTTTCGGGCGACAGGTCGACGGTCTCGCCGAGGGCGGTTTGCAACGCCTCGCGGGTGATGGGGCCATGCCGCAAAATCCGCGCGGGCTTTGCGTCGTCCGACAAGTCGACGATCGTCGACTCGACCCCGTGCGCGCACGGTCCGCCGTCCACGATGTGCCCGAGGCGGTCCCCCAGCGAGTCGCGCACGTGCGCGGCGGTGGTGGGGCTGATGTAGCCGAACGGATTCGCGCTCGGGGCGGCCAGCGGTTTTTGCGCCGCCTTCAAAATCGTCCGCATGACGGGGGCCCCCGGCATGCGGATCGCCACGGTGGGGCCGTTGGCCGTCACCAAATCGGGGACGATTGGTTTTTTGCGTAAAATGATCGTCAACGGGCCTGGCCAAAAACGCTCGGCCAGCCGTTTGGCCCGTTGGTTTGTGTGGGCGAGGGTTTCCAGCATCTCCCATCCGGCCACATGCACGATCAGCGGGTCGATCAGCGGGCGGCCTTTTATCTCGAAAACGCGCCGCACGCTTGTCTGGTTGAGCGCGTCGGCGGCCAGCCCGTAAACGGTCTCGGTAGGCACGGCCACGACTTCCCCCGCCGCCAACAGCGCGGCGGCGGATGCGATCTGGGCCGGGTCGGCCCCGTTGTGCAGGATGGATGTCATGGTGTGCCGATGAAAACGCCGCCGGACAGAAACCTGTGCGGGCGGCGTGCGGGATGTGCGCCGTGGGCGCGGGAAGGCGGTTATTTCGCCAGCAGCATGTTGCGCGCGCGCTTGATCGCCTTGGTGACGTGGCGCTGCTGTTCGGAGGTCAGCCCCGTGATGCGGCGCGGCAGGATTTTGCCCGTGTCGGTCACGTAACGGGACATGATCTCCATGTCCGTGAAATCGTAATCCATCGGGTTCTTGCTGCGGTTTTTAACTTCGGAAGATTCTGCGCTCATAAAATGTAAAGGTTCATTCAACTGAAAAATTTACCGTGCATCAAGCCCAAAATGCCGCCTCGTAAAAACCGCTTTGAAAGACGATGAAACGGTTGCGTTGTCTCATTGGCGGTATTATAAAATCAAATTTTCCCGGTCCTTTACCTCCCTTGGCCACATTTCTCGTGGCTAGGAAAGGTTATTTTTGCTAGTATACTACCATGAAGGTCTCTATCCCCCACACCATCTCCCGACGGACATTTCTCAAAACCAGCGCTTTGGCCGCCGCCTCCACTTTCTTGATCACCCGCGACTTGTTTTCGGGCATTTCCTCCAATGAGGTGATCCAGATCGGTATTATCGGCTTGGGCAGAATGGCCCACGGCCACGTCCGCTCTTTCGGGGCGGACGAGCGCTGCCGCATCGTGGCCGTCAGCGACGTGGATGACGCCCGCATGCGTTACCAGAAGGAGCGCATCGACAAGATGTACGGGACGGACCAAACCAAGACTTATAAGGATTTTCGCAATTTGTTGGCCGACAAAAGCATAGACGCGGTCGTGATCGTCACGCCCGACCATTGGCACGCGCTGATGTCGGTGCTGGCGGCGCGGGCGGGGAAGGCGATTTACTGCGAAAAGCCGCTGACGTTCACCGTGCGCGAGGGGCAGGCGGTCGTGGAGGCAGTGCGCACCCGCGGCGTCGTCTTCCAGACGGGCTCACAGCAGCGCAGCGACGTTTATTTCCGCCGCGCGGCCCAGTTGGCGGCCACAGGCATGATCGGGGAGGTGCGGGAGGTCTACACCGGTTTCGACCGCCGTTTCCCCAAGCTCTTGAATTTCCCCGTCGCCCAAATGCCGGAGGGGATCGACTGGGACATGTGGTGCGGCCCGGGGCCGGTGCGCCCCTATGCCGATGGCCTTTTGCCCGCCTTCACGCCCGAGCGCCTTTACAACCATGAGTGGGGTGCTTGGCGCTGGGATATCCAGTACGGCAGCGGCATGCAGGCGGACTGGGGGGCGCACCACTACGATATCGCCATGTGGGGGCTCAACATGGATGGAAAGGGGCCTAAGTACGTCGAAGTTTTCCCCGACGTCAATCCGTCCGACCCGACGGACGTGTGCAATATCCGCTATGTGTTTGAAAACGGCGCGAAGCTGACGCCGTCGGTGCCGAAAGATTTGGCGGCCAAAGCGGGCTTTGACACGGGCGTCTTTTTTGTGGGAACCGAGGGTGCCTGCGCGGCCATGCGCGGCGGCAAATTCTGGGTGAGCGACCCTGCCTTGAAGACGGCGAAGCTGCCGGAAGGCCAAACCGCGCTGTTTACCAGCACCTCCCACATCGGAAACTTCCTCAACGCCGTGCGCACGGGCGCGCCCACGATCTGCCCCGCCGAGGTGGGCCGCTCAAGCTGCGACACGTGCCTGATCGGCAATATCGCCCACCGCCTTGGCCATTCATTGGAATGGGACTGGCGCACCCGCGCGTTCGTCAACGCGCAAGACGCGGACAGGTTTCTCTGGCGCGAGAACCGCGGCCAATGGAAAAATGTCTGAGAAATTTTACCCTTTTTCGCTTTGCATCCATGAAATCTTTTTTTGTTTTATTTTTCGCCCTGTCCTTGGCGGCCGCTTTGCAGGCCGCTCCCAACAAGGATCAGGAGCTCACCCCTCAGCACAAGGCATATATCGCTGGCGCCCTGCCGGACAAGGCCTATGTGACACCCGAAAAACCGCGTAAAATTTTGGTGTTCTCGCGCACGACCACCTACCGCCATGTGGCGGGCATCCCGGCGTTGAAGGAGGCGTTCATGCGGATGGGTGAAAAGACCGGGGCTTGGGAAACGATCGTCAGCGACGACCTCGCCAATTTCGAGCCGGAAAAATTGCGGGAGTTCGACTGCGTCGTCATGAACAACACGACTGGGGCACCATTCGCCGAGCAATTGTCCGACATTGCCAAGATGACGCCCGAGCAGCGGGCACCGCTCGTGGCGCGCGACAAACGCCTGCGCGGCAATTTGGTGGAATATGTAAAAAACGGCGGCGGTCTCGTGGCGATCCACGCGGGCGCGGACGCCTATGCCAACAGTCTGGGCGACTTGGCGGGGCCGGATTACGTGGAGATGGTGGGGGCCGTTTTCCATTCGCACCCGTGGGGTGGAAACAACGATCCGGAGACTTTTATCGTTGAAGACATGTGCTCCCCGCTGACGGAAGGCATCTGGCCGCAGGGCGAGTTTGTCCTTCAGGACGAGATCTACATGTTTGGCAGCGAGTACGACCGCAAGAATTTGCGCGTGCTGACCGGGATGGATGTGGGCCGCAGCCCCATCACCGTGGAGCGCATGAAAAAATCCTACATCCGCCCCGACGGCGATATCCCCGTCTCTTGGGTCAAGGATTTTGGCAAGGGCCGCGTGTTTTACGGGTCTTTGGGGCACCGCCGCGAGAGCTATTACATCCCCGAAGTCCTCGAGCACTACCTGCGCGGCATCCAGTACGCCTGCGGCGACCTCAAGGGCGTGGATACATCCTTCTTGCCCTTCGTGGAGCGCACCAAAAAAACGCCCGCCGCCATGACGGTGTCGCGGATGTTCCGCACGCCCGTTTTGCTGCCCGCGCCTTCTTTCGCCCAGATCGAGGCGTTGCGCGATGTTCCCTACGGCGAGCGCACGGACGATTTTAACCGCATTTTTTTCGCCACGGCGGACAACAACCGGGATGCCTCTTTCTGCAAAAATATGGCGGCCTTCGCCCTGCGCGAGCTCGCCGCGAAGGGGGGGACAGACCGCTACCGCGTGCTGCTGGCGGACATTTTGGAAAACGTCGGTCTCGGCGAAAATGTGACGCAGGCGAAAGCCCTCTGCGCCGCCGAGCCGAATGCGCCCTTCGCCACGGTGCTTCAAAATGTCGTCGCCCATCACGAGGCCACGGGCATCCCTTTCGGTTTTAAAATGGGCGACACGGCGGTCATCCCCGAAACGGCCCCCGCGGACGAGCGCGCGCTGTTCAACGTGATCGGTGTTTTGCAGGACAACCCGTCGCTGCAAATCCCCGCCTACCTAAAGCTGGAGGCCCTCAAAGAAGGCCTCTGCCGCACGCGCCTGATCTACGCGCTGGCCGCGCGCGGGCAGGATTTGGACAAAGTGCTGGCGCTGGAGCCCGCCGACGCTTCCGAGGCGATGGCCATCGCCTATGCCGCGACCAAGGGCGGTGATGATGCCATTGTCGCGAAAGTGGCGGGCTTTGCCAAACTGCTCAAGCGCCCCGAGCAATCGGCGCTCGCCGTTTGCATTCAGGAAATCTCCTGCAAAAACCGCGCGCAGGCCATTGTGTCTGCCCTGCGGCAGGCCGAAGGTCCTGCCATCGGCGTGCTGGTCGAGGCGCTCTCCGGCGTCGACGCGGGGGCTGCGCTTTCGCAAATTTACGACGGCCTGCGCTCGCCGGAAACAGACGTGCGCAAGGGGAGTGTTCGCATTCTGGCCACGGTGCCGGACAAGGCGACTTTTTTAAAACTGGCAGAGGCGTTCCCCGCCGAACAGGACGCGGCGGCGCGCGCGCAAATGCAAGGCGTGATGTCCAAGATCGCCGCCGTCGAATTTGACGCCGAGATGTTCGAGGCCGTCGCCCGTCTCTACGGCCAACTGCCCGAAAAGGACCGCGCCTATTTCCTGCGCTTCGCCCCCATGATTTCCAATGCCCGTGCGCTGGCGTTGTGCCGCGAGGCGGCTATCGTGCCCGCGTTGCGTTCGGCGGCGCTCTCGCAGTTGGCCAAATGGAAAAACGCCAAGGCGTTGCCAGTGCTCATCGCCATCGCCCAAGCCTCCGCGACGGACGAGGCCCGCGCCGAGGCGCAGGAGGCGGTTGTGGACTATTGCGAAAAAGGCGATATGTCCGCCGAGGCCCTTATCTACATTTTGGCGACGGCTTCCCCTGAGCTCAAACAACGCATGGCGGACGCCGCCGTGAACGCCGCCGACCCGGATTTCGCAAAGCCTTTGAGGGACGCGGGCTTCGCCGCGCAGGCCGACCTCATCGCGCAGTCGGCGGCCCCCATCCGCCTGAGCGCGACGGCCAGCCACAATGCGAAAGATGTGGCCCTGATGACCGACACGAAGGCCGGCACCCGCTGGGTGTCCCGCGATCCCATCGTCGCGGGCATGTGGATCGAGTTCGACATGGGCGGGGTGCGCCGCGTGCGCGACATCGAGCTGCTCATCGCAGGCACTCCTGACGACGCGCCCGAGAAAGTCACGGTGCTGGCCGGGCGCTCGGCGGACGCGATGGCCCCCGTCGAAGTCGCCTACGCGACCGACGGGCACACCGCCAAAATTATATTCACCCCGCCCGTGACGGCGCGTTTTGTGCGCATCGTCGCCGCCGGAGGGTCGCTCAAGCCGGGCAAATGGTGGTCTGTGTTCGAGGCGCGGATCAACGGCGGGGTACAGGGCGCGCAGGCGGCGCAGGGCCCCGCCATGGACAAGTCGAAAATCGGCGTGAAGGTCAGCCATAACGCCCGAGATGTCGCGCAGATGACCGACATCAATCTCCAGTCGCGCTGGACATCCCGCGAGCCGATCACCGACGGCATGTGGGTGCTGCTCGATTTGGGGGCGGTCCGTCCCTTTTCGGAGGTTGATTTTCTGATCAAGGGCGCCTCCGAGGACACGCCGGAAAAAATCAGGGTGTTGGCCGGGGCCTCGGAAGACGCGCTCAAGCCCGTTAATTTCGCCTACGCCAGCGACGGGGAATCGGCCAAAATCGCCTTCGCCCCGCCCGTGACGGCGCGCTTTGTGAAGGTCGTGGCCGCCTCCGCGCACCCCAAGGGCCGCTGGTGGTCGGTGTTTGACCTGCAGGTGAAATAATGTCCCCCGCGCAACGCGCACAAAAAAGGCCGCCTTCTTTTCAAGGCGGCCTTTTTTAACGGTTGCTTCGTTTAGCGGAACAACAGCACAGGAATCTTGCAGCGCAGCATCAGCTCCGTCGTCGTGCTACCGATGATGAGCTGGCGGATGCGGCTGCGGCCGTACGCGCCCATGACCATCATGTTCATACCCTCGGTCTCGGCGTAAGACTCGATGACATCGCCCGGCACGCCGTCGAGCCGCTTGCAGGTGGCGTCCCACCCCGACTGCATCAGGAGCTTCTTCGCCTCGTCGAGCGCCTCGTCGATCACGGCCTTTTGGTCGGACGTGTCGGCGGCCCCGACGATGTGCAGGTCGACATCCTTGAAGCCCGCCGCGTGGATGGCGAGCCAGTCCAGCCCCTTGCGCGCGCCCGCGCTGCCGTCGTAGGCGAACAAGACTTTTTTGATGGGGTCGTAGCGGCGGTTCGTCACCATGCAGGGCTTGGACGAGGCACGCACCACGCGCTCCATGTTCGAGCCGAGATGGCCTGTCGCGAAGTTCACGTTTTCCCCGCGCTTGCCCAGCATGATGAGGCCGAGGTCGGGGAGTTTCGACTCCATCTCCGTCACGCTGTCGACGAGCAGGCCCGTCTGGTGCTTGAAGGTGACGGCGCTTTCCGGCACGCCGTCCTTGGCGAGCACTTCGGCGACGGCGCGCTTGAGCACCTCCGCCTTTTGGTTTTCGACGGTCTGCCACTGGGAGATGAGATCCTGGTAGGGTTGCGCCCCCAGGCTTCCGCCCAAGTCGGAGATGAAGGGCATCTCATATTTCCACAGCAGCGACACGTGTAGGGCCGTCACGCCCCATTGGAGGCGGTTGGCCATCCAGGCGGCGTAGTGGGCGCACACTTCACTGTAGTTGGAACCGTCGGTGCACAGCAGAATTTGTTTCATGGCAGGTGTGTGTTGTGGTCAAATGACCGTGTTATCGGGGACTAGACCCCCTTTTGTGACGATGACAACCCCGTCGCGCACGAAGATCGGGCCTTGTTCCCACATGTCGGGTTTTCCCTCGGGGGAAAGGCGCACGTTGTCGCCGATGCGGGCGTTCTTGTCGATGATGGCGTTGCGGATGTGGCAGTTTTTACCCACACCCAGTGGCGGCACGCCTTTTTTGCGCGTGTCTTTCGCGTCTTCCGAAATCTCGTACTGGTCGGCCCCCATCATGACGACGTTCTCCAGCCGCGTGCCGTCGTTGACGATGGAGCGCAGGCCGATCACACAGTGGTTGAGCTCGGCGTTGGTGAGGATGCAACCGTCGGAAAGGATGGAGTGCACGGCGGCGCAGCCGTTAAGCTTGGTCGCGGGCATGTAGCGCGCGTGGGTGAAGATGGGCCGCTCCGAGTCGAAGAAGTTGAAGGGCGGCACGATCTGCGCGAGCGAGAGGTTCGCTTGGAAAAACGCCCCGACGGTGCCGATGTCCTCCCAGTAGCCGTCGAAGAGGTGGCTCATGAGGCGCTTGTTGCCCAGCATGCCGGGGATGATCTCCTTGCCGAAGTCGGTGGCCTTGCTGTCGAGGGCCTCGCGCATGACCTTGGCGGTGAAGACGTAGATGCCCATTGAGGCGAGGCAGTATTGGCCGTCGCCGGGGTCCTTCATCTTCGCGCGCAGGGCGTCGCCGATGATCAGGCTGTCGACGACGGCGGGGTCCTTCGGCTTTTCCACGAACTCGCAGATTTCGCCCGAGTCGTGCACGCGCATGACGCCCAAGCCGTGCACTTCCTCGCGCGGCATGGGCTTGGCGGCGATCGTTATGTCCGCCTTGGTCTCGATATGCTGGTTGATGATGCTGCGGAAATCCATCCGGTAGAGCTGGTCGCCGGAGAGGATGAGAAACAAATCGTCGTCGCGCGTGTTCTCGAAGTGGTGGAGGTTCTGGCGCACGCAGTCGGCCGTGCCCTGGTACCAGCGCTCGCCGTCCATGGTCTGCTCGGCGGAGAGGATGTCCACGAAACCGCCGCCGAAGGCGTCAAATTTGTAGGCGGACTGGATGTGCCTGTGCAGCGACGCCGTGTTGTACTGCGTGAGCAGGTAAATTTTGTTGAAGCCCGAGTTGATGCAATTGCTGATGGGTATGTCCACCAGTCGGTACTTTCCGGCCAATGGGACCGCGGGCTTGCAACGGTCTTTCGTGAGGGGGTATAAGCGGGTGCCGCGGCCACCGCCCATGATGATGCAATTGACGCGAGGACTCATAGAATAAAGTTGTGATAAAAAAAGGGAGCGCTCCCTCGGGGCATATTTAAGAAAGCCGTTTGCCCGCCGTTTTGCAACGCTGATATGCGCGTTTCGCAAAAATGTTACTTTAAAAAGTGCTCACCACGCGCGCGTAATTGCGGCGTATTTCCTCGCGGTTGGCCGCGTCGTGGAATTCTAGGGGGTTAAAATCGTCCGAAAGCACCATGCCGCCCGCGGGCTCCTCGACGGTGCGGTTAAACATCGCGGTAACGGTGTCCCGGTTGTGCGGGTGCACCCGCGCGAAGTCGGGGAAGCGTTGCAGTGTCAGCGGGCCGTTGCCCGCCAGCACGTAAACGTTGCCGCCCTGTTCCTCGGCGTGCAAACGCACGGTCGGGAACCCTGCGCCCTCGCGCAGGGTGCGGCACAGCGAGGCGACGGAAAAATTGCGTCCGGGCGCAAACTGGCCGAAGGTGTTGATCACGAGGGTTCCTCCTGGCTTGAGCGCGCGTTTGACGAGCGCGAAGGCTTCCTTCGAAAACAAATGCGAGGGCGAGGCGTCGCCCGCGAACACGTCCATGATGACGGTGTCGTAGCTTTCCGGCTTGGCGTCGTTCAAAAACGTGCGCGCGTCGCCGATTGTCAGGTGGAATTTTTTTGTGTCGCAGTCAAAAAACCGCTCGGCTGGCTCCACCATGGCGGGGTTGATCTCGACGACGTCCACGTCGATCCCTTTTTTCGCCAGCGCCATGGGGACGATCCCCATCCCCATGCCCAGACACAGCGCGCGTTTGGGGGCGGGCGTGTAGGACTCGCTCAGAATTTCCAACATGTATGTGAAGTCCGCGAGGCTTTGCTTGCGGTTGAAATCATAGACGTTTTGGAACAGCAGGTCGTCGAGCAAAATACGCGCGGGCACGTCGGGCGCCTGTACGACCTGCAACTCGCCGAACGGCGACTGCGCCCGGTAGAGCCGTTCGTAGCCGTGAAAAGGGTTGTCGGCGATCTGCGTTTTCATGCCCCATCCCGCGCCCGCCAAGCCGCAGGCGGCGACCAGCAGCGCCGCGACCCGGGCTTTCGCGTCGTATTTGATGAAGTATAACGCGCTCCAAGCCAGCAACGCCGCGCAGGCGATGTACATCGTGGCCGAGTTGGGCAACTGCGGGATGACGAAATACCCCACGATCACGGTGCCCGCCACGCTGCCGAGGGTGCTGGCCGCGCTGAGTCGCCCCGACTTGTTGCCCACATGGGCCACTTCGAGCGTGAGCAAGCGCACGTAAAAGGGGGCCGTCGCAGCCATCAGGCACAGCGGCACGAAAAAGAGAAATGCCGATGCCAGCAGCGAGCCGAGGGCCAGTTCAAGGTTCAGGCAGGCCATCGCCACGGGCCGCACCAGCGGCACGCTGGCCGCCAGATAAAGGGCCGCCGCGATCAGGCACATAAAGAGCGGGCGCGGGGCGGCCTTGTGGTCGGCGAGCCTGCCGCCCAAAAAATAGCCGATCGCCAGCGCCAGCAGCGTCACCGTGATCTGCGCCAGCCACACAAAATGGGATGTCCCCACGTAGGGAGCCAGCATCTTCGCCCCGAGGATCTCGACGACCATGATGCACGCCCCGCTCAGGGCGGCGGTCGCATAGAGAAAAGGGGGCGGGATGACGGGGGTGTTTTTTCGGGGATGCTTCATGAACGGATTTTTTCAGCCGCCTGCCGCGCGGCTTCCTTTAAGAGGGAATTATGGGTTGTGTTTGCGAATTTGTCGAGCAACGCCGCCTCGTCCGCCCCGCCGATGTTGCCCAGCACTGCCGTGAGGTTGCGCTGCCAGCCCTCCAGTCCGGGGCGCAGGGCGGCGCGTCCGGCGAAATGCGCGCGCAGACGCTCGTCGTCCCAGTCTAAGAATTCGGCGGGCGAAACGTTTTGCGCGGCGTCGAGAAAGGCGCTCTCGTTTGTCGTCGGGCACTTTCGCCCCCGCGGGCAGGCTTCGGCGCAGCGGTCGCACCCCAGCGCGCAGTCACCCATGGCGGCGCGCGCGTTTTCGGGCAGGGTACCTTTGTATTCAATTGTCAAATACGAAAGGCATTTGCGCGCGTCCAGTTTTTTCGTCCCGTCGATGGCGCCAGTGGGGCAGGCCTCGGCGCAGCGCCTGCACGTCCCGCACCTGTTTTTCATCGGCTTGTCCGGCGGCAATTCCAGCGTGGTGAAGACGATTCCCAAAAACATCCACGGCCCGAAGGTCGGGTGGATGATCAGGGAATTTTTCCCGCGCCACCCTAGCCCCGCACGCTCGGCGAACGCCTTTTCAAGCACGGGCCCCGTGTCCGTGTAGGGCTTGTTTTCGCCGCCCCATTCGCGCATTTTTGCGCACAGGCGTTTCAGTTTTTTGAGCAGCACGCGGTGGTAATCCTTGCCCGCCGCGTAGCGCGACAGCCGCGCCCCCGCGAACGGCGGGGCGTCTTTTTGAAAATAATTCAGCCCCACGCACACCGCGCTTTTGGCCCCCGGCAGGATGTTGGCGGGTTTCAGCCGCCGTTCGTTTGAGCGCTCCATCCATGTCATCTGCCCGTGCGCCCCTTCGGCGATCCAGCCCAGATAGCGCTCGGCGTCGGGCTCGCGTTCGGGGATCGCGGAGACACCGAAAGCCCCGAACCCCAAGGCGAGGGCCTCGGTTTTCAAATCGGCTTTTTGTTGCTCGGGCGTGGGCATGCGCGTGTTTCCAAAATGGGGCATGCCCTCGTCTTTTTCAATGACCCTTTTTTATGGCGTGTCCTGCCGCCGCAACGCCGTCGCCCACGTGGCGTGCGCCAGCGGCGGGTCGGATTGGCGCGGGGCCAGTTTGTCCAAGAGCTGTTTGGCGCGCTCCACATACGCCTTTTGGCCGCTGAAGCGATACAGCCGCTGCAAATTGAGCGCGCTGAGCGCGTTGGGGCAGGGGGCCTCGCCGTCCATCGTCTCCTTCATGCGGGGGAACCCCGTCAGCATGGGGGCCTGCGCGCAAAAATATCCCGCGTGCGCGCGGTCCCAGAAAAAGCCGTCCTGCGTCTGTTGCAGCTTTTTCGCCCAGTTAAGCCACGCGCTGTCGGGGCCCTTCGCAGTGGCCTCGTGCAAGTCGAGGGCCGCCGCCACGCACAGTGCGTAGTCCTCGAGCTGGGCGGGGA
Source organism: Opitutales bacterium (assembly GCA_031556275.1). Classification (GTDB taxonomy): domain Bacteria; phylum Verrucomicrobiota; class Verrucomicrobiia; order Opitutales; family JAKPNF01; genus JAKPNF01. The sequence continues at coordinate 8,865 of JAVBTG010000190.1, read as the reverse complement.
TTTTCGAGGGCGTGGCGCGGTCGGTGCCAAGGCGTCTCAATCGTTCGTTTTTTTCGTTGTAAAGCTGCGCGCGCATCGCCTGCGCGGTGCGGGTGGCCTGCTCAAGATAGAAAGGATTTTTGGTGTGCGCGTAGGCGGCGGCCAGCGCGCGCGCCATCATGGCGTTTTCGCTGGTGAGGATTTTTTCATCCCGCAGCGGCTGCGGCCTGCGCGCGCGGGCCTTGCGCAAAATTTGAACGGACGCCTCCAGCTGCGCGCGGACGGTTTCGGCGGTCAGGCCCAACCGCCGCGCGGTGAGCTCCAGCGGAACCTCTTGCGTGAGGGGCGCGGCTCCGGCCCTGTCGTTGAGCCCGAAATGCAGGATAAACGCGCGCGCTTGGTCGGCCTCGAGCAGCCGTGTCACCTCCTTCTCGTCCCAAAGATAATAGGTGTTGGGCGCGTCGGGCTGGCCCGAGACGGGGTCGCAGTGGCCGGAATAAAACAATCCGTCGCCGCGCCCGAGTTCGCGCAGCGCGTAGGCAATCGTTTCCTCGCCCACGGCTTGCAAATAGGGGTCGTTGGCGAGTTGCGCGGCCTGAAAATAAAGCAGGGCCATCTGCGCCTGGGTCGCGAGGTTTTTGACATAGCGCGGGTGGTTGCGCTGGCGGTCTGCGGCAAAGGGGAAAAACCCTCCCTCCAACTGGTCCTGCATGGCGCTGTGGGCGAGGGTGTTGAGCGTGAAGACGGCCACATCCAGCCCCTGCCGGGAGTCCGGTGTCTCCGGATTGTCCCGTGCGTAATCGAGCAGGAATTGCAGCAGGGGAATTTGCGGAAACTGCGGGGAGTGCGAAAATCCGCCGGTCTGAGGATCGAAGCTGCGCAGGCAGGCCGTGAGGGCGGACACATCGTCCATGCGTGCCGTGGAATCGCCGTCGCGGCGCGTGTCATGCGGCTGGACGGACAGTAACGCGAACATTTCCCGCGCCGAATTTTCGATCAGGCTTTGGTGCCGCGTCCAGCGCTGCCGCAAATCCTCGAGCACGGTCTTGATGCCGACGCTGTTAAACGTGTCCTTGGGCGGAAAATAGGTTCCCCCGAAAAAGGGATGGCCCGCGGGCGTCAGCACGACGGTGAGCGGCCACCCCGCGTTCCCGGTCGTGGCCTGGACAAACTTTAGGTAAAACCGGTCGACGTCGGGCCGCTCGCAACGGTCGATTTTCACGGGGATAAAATAACGGTTGATGTACTGCGCGATCTCGGCGTTGCGGAAGGATTCCTGCTGCATCACATAGCCCCAGCGGCAGCCGGCAAACCCGCTGGAGAGCAGGACGGGCTTGTTTTCCTTGCGTGCGCGCTCAAAGGCGGCGTCGCCCCACGGCATCCACGCCACCAAATCGCGGCTGTGCGACTCTAGGTAGGGGGTATCCCCCAGGGCAGAGCGCGCCTGCGGGGCCTCGGCGGAAGGGAGGATGTTTTGCGGCGTCAGAAAAACCGACAGTGCCATCGCCACCAGCGCGGCCGTCCCCACGTAGAGGAGGTATTTTAAAAACGTGAAAAAGGGCATATCCGGGGGGAGAAGAGGGTAGACAGATCGTACTCGGATTTGTTCAGTCGAATTCCCCGGACAAAAAGATACCCAATCGCCGCCGAAAATGCATCCCTTTTATCCGAAAAAAACTTGGCAACCCCCGTTTTTAAGACCAAGTTAAGACAGACACACCCATGGCACCCAGATTCAAAGATTATTACAAAATTTTAGGCGTGGAGCGCACAGCGAGCGCCGACGAGTTGAAAAAGGCGTTCCGCAAACTCGCCCGCAAATACCATCCCGACACGGCGACCGACAAAAAGGCCGCGGAGGAGAAATTCAAGGAAATCAACGAGGCGTACGAGGTGTTGGGCGATCCCAAAAAGCGCGAGCGCTACGACGAGCTGGGGCCCAATTGGGAACACGGGGCCGAGTTCAGGCCGCCTCCGGGCGGAGCACGCACGTACACCTACGGAGGCGGCAACCCCTTCGGCGGCGGGGCGGACTTTGAATTCGGCGGCACCGGTTTCTCCGATTTCTTCGAGCATATCTTCGGTTCGGCGCGCCGTCCGGGCGGCGGCGGAGCCTCGCGCTTCGGCGGCTTCGGCGGATTTGAGGGCTACGAACACCCCCAGTCGCAGGGGGGGACTGACGTCGAGGCGGACATCCTCGTCTCCTTGGAGGAAGCCACGGAAGGCGCAGTGCGCCAGCTGACCCTGCGCCGCTTGGGCCGCGACGGCCAACCCACGGGCCAGACGGAAACATTGAAAGTAAAAATTCCCGCGGGCGTTTTCGAGGGCCAGAAAATCCGTGTCCCCGGCAAGGGCGGCGAAGGCACCCCTCCGGGCGACCTTTATCTGACGATCCGCTTCCAAAACCACCCGGATTTCCGCGTGGAAGGGCAGGACGTTTTTTACGAGATGGAACTGCCCCCGTGGGAGGCGGCCTTGGGCGTGCGCAAGACGATCCCGACGCTCAAAGGTAAGGTCGCCCTCACTGTGCCGGCGGGGATTGTTTCCGGCAAGCGCTTCCGCCTGGCGGGCCTCGGCTTGCTGCGTCCCGACGGCACGCGCGGCAACCTCTACGCCGTCGCCCAAATCACGATCCCGGCAGCCACGACCCCCGAGCAAAAAGCGCTTTGGGAAAAACTAAAGGCCGCGAGCAGGGAGTGATTTTTCACGTCCGCGCGGCCGTCGTTTGCGGCCGCAAAAAAAGCCCGGATTAATCCGGGCTTTTTTTCAAAGCGGCTCACGCCGCCCGTGTTGCGAAGAAGAATTGCTTACTGGAAATTCTTCATCTTGCCGCCGTAGATGGCGTTGCGGCCGAGCATCTCTTCGATGCGCAGCAGCTGGTTGTACTTGCACACGCGGTCGGTGCGGCAGAGCGAACCCGTCTTGATCTGACCGGCGTTGGTCGCAACGGCGATGTCGGCGATCGTCGCGTCCTCGGTTTCGCCCGAGCGGTGCGAGATGACGGCGGTGTAGGAGGCTTCCTTGGCCATTTCAACGGCGTCGAGCGTCTCGGTGAGCGAGCCGATCTGGTTGACCTTGACGAGGATCGAGTTGGCCGTCCCGGTCTTGATGCCCTTGGAGAGGAATTCGGTGTTGGTGACGAAGAGGTCGTCGCCCACCAGCTGCACGCGGTCGCCGATGGCGTCCGTGAGCTTCTTCCATGTCGCCCAGTCGTTTTCGGCGCAGCCGTCCTCGATGGAGACGATCGGGTACTTCTTGGTCAGCTCCTTGTAGTAGGCCACCATGTCGTCGCCCGAGAGCTTGCGGCCGTCGGACTTTTTGAAGATGTAGTTCTTGCTCTTGGCGTCATAGAACTCCGACGAGGCGCAGTCGAGGGCGAGGAACATGTCCTTGCCCAGCTTGTAACCCGCGTTCTTGATGGCCAGCGCGATCACGTCGAGCGCGGCTTCCGTGGACTCGAGCTTGGGGGCGAAGCCGCCCTCGTCGCCGACCGCGGTGGAGAGGCCCTTGGCCTTCAGCGCGCTTTTGAGGGAGTGGAACACTTCCGTGCCCATGCGCAGGGCCTCGCGGAACGAGTTCGCGCCCACGGGCATGATCATGAATTCCTGGAAATCGATCGGGGCGTCGGAGTGCGCGCCGCCGTTCATGATGTTCATCATGGGGACGGGCAGAACTTTGGCGTTCGGGCCGCCGATGTACTTGAAGAGGGGTTGGCCGATGGCTTCGGCGGCGGCCTTCGCGACGGCGAGGGAGACGCCCAAAATGGCGTTCGCGCCGAGCTTCGACTTGGTCTTGGTGCCGTCGATCTCGAGCATCGCGCGGTCGATCGTGATTTGGTCGAGCGCGTCGAGGCCTTCGAGGGCGGGCGCGATCAGTTTGTTGACATTCTCGACGGCCTTGAGCACGCCCTTGCCGCCGTAGCGCTTCTTGGGGTCGATGCCTTTGGGGAACTTCGTGGCGGGCAGGGTGCCGTCGCGCAGTTCAATGGCTTCGTGCTCGCCGGTGGAGGCGCCGGAGGGAACGGCGGCGCGGCCGAGGGCCCCGCAGGCCAGTTCAACGTCCACCTCGACGGTGGGATTGCCGCGCGAGTCCAAAATTTCGCGGGCGCGAATGTCAATGATATCGGTCATGGCTTGGATGGTAGGTGTTAACGGCCGCCCGTGTGGGCGTACGAGGTTCCATTGTGAATCTGTGGCTTGGGGCGGTCAAGCATTCCTTATGCCTCCCAGCGGCTCCACAAAGACAGCGGCAGCAAATTCTCTCCGCTTTGCGGTGCCAGCGCCAATTCGCCGGCGGTGATCTTGCCGTCGTGCGCGCGCATCGTCTCGCGCATGAGGTTGCCCAGCATCAGCGAGGAGGCCTCCAGCGAATACAGCGTCATGGCAACCCCGACGGGTTTATCGCTCAGGCACTGGCGGCACAGCTCCAGCAATTCGGGAAATTGCACCTCCACCTTCCACACTTCGCCGTTGGGGCCGCGCCCGAAGGAGGGCGGGTCCATCATGATCAAATCGTAGCGCGTGCCCCGGCGCACCTCGCGGCGCATGAACTTGAGCGCGTCATCCAAAATCCAGCGGATGGGCTCCTGCGACATCCCCGAGCGCTCCTGATTGGCGCGCGCCCACGTCACGGCCGGGCGCGAGGCGTCCACGTGGGTCGCGGCAAAGCCGGCTTTCGCCGCGGCCAATGTCGCCGCGCCCGTGTAGCCAAAAAGGTTGAGCGCCTTTTTTTCGCCGCGCGGCTGCTTAGCCCCGAGCTTGGCGATCCACTCCCAGTGCGGCGACTGCTCGGGGAAAATGCCGAGATGTTTTGATCCCTCCAATAGCTTCGCCTCGAAGGAAATACCGTTCCACTGCATCTGCCAGGAACGCGGGGCGTTGGCGGAAAATTTCCACCCGCGGTCGTCGTCGTGCACGGCCACGGCCTTGGCCCATTGGCCCGCGTCGAGGGTGGGTTTCCACCACGCCTTGGGTTCCCCGCGAACGACCCAATGTGGTCCGAACCGCTCGAGCTTTTTGCGGTTGCCCGAGTCGATCAGGGCGTAGGCGTCCCATTGGCTGGAGAGAAGTTCGATGGCGGGCGATGGGTTCATGCGTGCGTTGTAAAAAGACCATTGTGCCGCGCGCGGGCCGTTTTCCAAATAAAAAAACGTTTTTCCATTGACGGGCGTGAAACGTTTTTTAACGTTAAAGGGAATCATGCCTCCCTCTCACAGATCGCGCCGCCATCAGGCGATAGCCCTTTCGCCCCGGGAGGCGTTCCGCGCGAACATGCGCGCCATTTGGGCCATTTCGATGAGCGCGCTGGCCTTGTTCGTGACGGTCGGTCTATCCTTTTTCGCCTACCACCAGACAGGGTTGCTCGCGGAAGGGGCCCTCTGGCGCGGTGGCATTTTCTGCGGCGTTTTGCTGGGGGTGATCACGGTCCTTTTCATGTGCGGATACGCCGCGTTCGCCCACTTTTTCCGCGCCGCGACGGTGATCCTTTCGATCTCCTGCCTGTTGTCGGCCTCCTATTTCATCTCGTCAAAAACCATCGGACTGCGGGATCTGGGCATCGCGTTCGTGCTGCTGATGACGCTGCCTTTGATAGCGTTTTATCTGACGACATTCACGCGCACCATCCGCGGTTACATGCTGCGCCGCCGCTGGTTGCGGGATCACATGGCCTAAAGCCGGGGCAGGGCTGGCGCACATCTGAAGGGCCATTTGGGGCGGGAGGCCTCTGAGAAATCACACACGAAAAATCTCCGATTTTTCGTGTTCCCGCGGTCAAAATCATCTGTGGCTACATTTGCGTCGCGCCAGATAGGGGACGAGTACCGAGTACACGCCCCCTATCTGTCCCCTCCTTAAATTTCGCCACAGCCAATTTTGCCGCGCGGGAAGGCCGGGCATAATCTATACGAAAGCTATTGAGTGCTTTTCTAGTTGTTTAAATCTTCACCGGACTTGACTCACTGCGCCCTTGGCGCAGCGTAATCACCGACCGATCTTCCCGCGCGGAAAAATTCTTCGAGACGAAGTTCAAGGAAGGCGAAAGGCGGGGGCTGTACGATGCTTACTGCTCCCGCTTTTCGCCGACGCAGAACGCAGTATCGGAGAATTTTAACCGCGGGAACGGAAATTTCCGGAGGAAATTTTCGTGTGTTTACAGAATCCTTCCGCCTTCCCAATGGCCCCCTCGTCCTGCGCCAGCCTAAGCGCGCTTCTTGCGGACCGCCTCAATCACGTTTTGCGGAATAAACCGCGTGATCTTGTCCGTGTCCTTCACGCCGCACACCTGTTTGACCAGCGTGGAGCTGGTGTAAAAATACTTCTGGCTCGGCATCAGGAAAATCGTCTCGACGGACTCGTCCAAATGGCGGTTCATCTGCGCCATTTGAAACTCGAAGTCGAAGTCCGATACGGCTCGCAGGCCGCGGATCAGCGCGCACGCGCCGATCTTTCCCGCGAAGTCGACCGTCAGGCCCTCGAGCAGGCAGACGCTCGCGTTGGGCAGCTCGGCGAGGTTTTCTCGGATGAGCTCCACGCGCTCCTGCGGCGTGAACCAAGGCGACTTCGAGTCGTTCTGCGCCACGGCCAGCACCACCTCGTCGAAAAGCTGGCACGCGCGTCGCGCGACGTCGAGGTGCCCGAATGTGATGGGGTCGAAAGTCCCTGGATAAAGTGCCTTGCGCATGCGGTTCCTGAATTGTCCCCGATCGCGCAAATAAAAGCAATCCGGACTTTATTTCGCAGGGATAATGGGTGAGAATGCAATAATGACCGTCAATCTTCCCAATCTGGTGACCCTCACGCGCGTCCCGATGGTGTTCCTCATCATGGCGCTGATCTGGATCCCGGTGCCGGGCACGGCCTCGGCGGCCCTCGTGCTCTACATCCTCGCGGGGGTGACGGACTGGCTCGACGGCTACCTCGCCCGCCGCTACCAGATGGTGTCGACTTTTGGGAAATTCATGGATTCGCTGACGGACAAAATTTTCGTCATCGGCACGCTCATCGCGCTGATCGGGATGACCGACTCCCCGATGCCCGGCTGGACGACGTTCCTCGTCGTCATCATTCTCACGCGCGAATTCATGGTGACGGGGCTGCGCATGATCGCCATGAGCAAGGGCGTGGTGCTGGCGGCGGAGCGCGCGGGCAAAATCAAAATGGTGCTCCAGCTCGTGAGCACGGGTTTTTTCATTCTGGCCTTGGTCGTGCGGGTGGACGTCTCGCCGTTTTTGTCCGCCGAATGGACGGGCCACGTTTTCAACGGCGTGCAATGGATCGGCGTGATCCTGCTGTTGCTGACCACCTATTTGACGATCCAGTCCGGCGCGCATTACGTGCGCACCTACGCCTATCTGTTTAAGGACGACGTATGAGCACATTTTGGAAGCTGCTGCGCGGCTCGTTTTTTTGGACACGGCCCTTCCCCGACGCGTGGGTGATAGCGATCGCCACGTTGGGCTTCGGCCGCCACGTGAAGGCGCCGGGCACGTGGGGCTCTCTCGTGGGGCTTTTGTTTTACACGGTTTTTTTCGCCAAGAGCCCCTGGCTGTTCTGCGCGATTTTGGCGGCGGTGAGTCTCTACGTGGCGGCCGCCTTTTGCGACGAGGCGGAAAAGCGCATGCGCCAAACCGACCCGGGCGCGGTGATTTTGGACGAGGTCGTCGTCATGCCGCTGGTGTTTCTGGGTCTTTCCGCGATGCCGCAGGGCATCTTGCCGTATTGGGCGGTTCTGCTGATGGGCTTCGCCTTCTTCCGCCTCTTTGACATCGTGAAACCTTTTGGCATCGGGCGCCTGCAGCGCCTGCCCGGCGGCATCGGGGTCGTGGCCGACGACGTGGCGGCGGCCCTCGCCTCATGCGTGCTGCTGCACGTGGTCGTGATGGCGCTGGCATGGTGGCAGAGCGCGCACGCGGCCGTTTGAATTGGATTTCGTATGGAGATCCTAGGAAGCATCACGGAACTCCTCTCGGGGCTGGACCAAAAAATAGCCCACTGGATGGATGTTTACGGGGCGTTTGTTTACCTCATTTTGTTCGTCGTCATTTTTCTGGAAACGAACGTCCTGTTCGGCGGCCCGCTGCCGGGAGACACGCTGGTGGTTTCGACGGGGGCGATGTGCGCGGCTTCCTACTTGAACGGATGGGCGACGGTCGGCACGCTGTTCGTCGCGACGGTGTCGGGTTACTTTTTTAATTACGCTTTGGGCTACGCGATCCGCAAGTGGTGGGTGAAAGACTCCCATCCGCGCCTGATGGAAAACAAATACATGCGCAAGGCCCGCGCGTTTTTCCGCGTCCACGCGCGCGCGTCGGTCTTTTTCGCGCGGTTCATCCCCTTCATGCGCAGCTTCGCCCCGCTCACGGCGGGCTTGGCGAAAATGCCGTTCGCAACCTACGCCTGGTGCAACGTGCTCGGCGGGGCGACGTGGTCGAGCCTGTATTTCTGCGTGGGCTATTTTGTGACGGACGTGGCGGTGCTTTCGGGCAACTACTGGCTGATCCCGCCCGGCATAATCCTACTGTTCACACCCGCCTGGGCGGTTAATTATTTTCTCAAACGCAAACGTCAAAAACCCACGCCCCCAAAGGGCTGAGGGCGCGCGACTTCAGGCGAACAGCTCGTCCTGCACGGGCGCCTCGGCCTCTTCGTCGAGATTGCGCAAAAACAGCGCGCGATGGTGCGCGCAGGCCCCGTGCTCCCTGATCGCGGCGCGGTGTTCGGGCGTGCCGTATCCCTTGTGCTCGGCGAGTCTGTAGCAGGGGAACGCGCGGTCAAGCTCCAGCATCATGGCGTCGCGCGTGGTTTTGGCGATGATGGACGCCATGGCGATCGCCAGCGACTTGGCGTCGCCGTCCACAATCGCCTGATGCTGCCACGAAAACGGTTT
>JAVBTG010000067.1:0-8702 GCA_031556275.1 Opitutales bacterium | reverse complement strand
GGGAGCCAATCCCATCGCCTGCCGCGTCGGGGCGCTTTTTCACGACATTGGCAAGATCGACCGCCCCGAGTATTTTACGGAAAACCAGCGCAACGGGATCAACCCGCACAACGGCGACGTCTCCGCGCCCATGAGCGCGCTGATTATCAAGAGCCACGTCAAGGAGGGCATGGACATCGCCCTTCACGCGAAGCTGCCGCAAATCGTGCGCGACGCCATCGGCCAAAACCACGGCACCGGGCTGATCCGCTATTTTTTTGAAAAGGCCAACCGCGCCCACAAGGCGGAGGAGCAAGGCCCCCAAAAGCTGACCCCGCTCGACATGGTGGACGAGGCCACCTACCGCTACGACGGCCCCAAGCCCCAGACGCGGGAGACCGCCATCATCCAGCTCGCCGACAGCGTGGAGGCGGCCTCGCGCTCGCTCAAAAAGGTGACGCCTCAGAGCGTCGAGGAACTGATCGACAGCATCACCCGCGAAAAACTGCTCGACGGCCAGCTCGACGAATGCCCGATCACCGTGCAGGAGCTTTCCAAAATAAAGGCCAGCTTCGCCCTGACATTACTGACGATGCTGCACGGCCGCGTCTCCTACTCCGCCCCGGCGGCAGCTCCGGCCGCCAAACCGGCCTGAATACGGCGATGAAAAAACCGCCCGAGTCGCGCAAAATTTCCGTGCGCCGCACGCATCCGGCGTTAAAAATTTCCCCGGCCGCCGTGCGAAAGCTGTTTCACACGCTGGAACACGTGCCCGGGCCGCACGCCCCCGCGGGCGAGCTTTCCATCGCGCTGATGACGGGGCCGGAAATAGTAGAATTGCACGGCCGTTTTTTAAACGACCCGACGCCCACCGACGTCATCACCTTCGACGGCGACGACAGCGGCGATTTCGGCGGGGAAATTTGCGTGAGCGTCGATCAGGCGCTCGCGCAGTGCGGGCGCTACGGCACCGATTTCGCCACGGAGCTGACCCTTTATCTGGTGCACGGCTGGCTGCACTTGGCCGGATTCGACGACCATGCCCCCGCCGACATCGCCGCCATGCGCGCGGCGGAGGCCCGCTCGCTCGATTGGTTGCGCGCGCGCGGGGCCATTCCGGATTTCTCAATGAAAGCTTCATAAAAAGCCTTCCAAAGATTCTCCCTTTCCTTTTGAATGATGGCTATGCCCGAAGAGAAAACAGCCGCGCCCTCCCTCTCCCCGTGGCGCACCCTGCGCAACGCGCTGATCTCGGGGCTGATCCTGCTGGCCCCGCTGATCGCGACGGTCTTCGTGCTGGTGTTGCTCATCCAGTACATAGGGGGGCCCCTCAGCGGCTACATTTACCCGCTGCTTCCGGAATCCCTGCGGGATTTTGTGGGCACCAAACTGTTGCTGGATATCATCTCCTCGATTTTGGTGCTGCTGCTGGTGACGGTCGTGGGGCTTTTCAACAATTTCATTTTGGGCCGCTGGTTCACGCGCCATCTGGACCAGCTCTTCCTTCGCCTGCCGGGCTTCAACGTCGTCTACCGCACGGTGAAGCAGATCGTGGAGACTTTTCGCGAGCAGAAAAAAACGGTGTTCCACCAAGTCGTGCTGGTGCAGTTCCCGCGCGAGGGGCTCTACTCGGTCGGTTTTGTCACCGGCCCCACCAAGGGCGAGACGGCGGCCATTTTGGGCGGCGAATACACCAACGTGTTCGTCCCAACGACCCCCATTCCCACGAACGGTTTTTACCTGATGGTGCCCACCAAAGAACTCATACTGCTCGACATGAGCGTGGGCGAAGGCATGAAAATGCTCATCTCCGGAGGCGCGGTGACGCCCGACACCGTCCCCGTCAAAAAATCCTGATGGCGGCCAAAGGCGCATCGGGGCCGTCCGCGCCCACCCTGCGGGGGGAAGGAATCGTGCTGGCGCGCCACTTGGCCGGGGAGTCGCCCCTGCGCCTGACGGTGCTCAGCGCCTCGCACGGGCGCCTGATGTGCCTGCAGCGCCAATCCGCGCGCTCGACGATGGAAAAGGCCGATCTTTTCGACACGGCGGAACTCGTGCTCGAAGGCCCGAAGCCCAGCGGGTTTTATTTCGTGACGGCCTACGCCCTGCACACGCGCCGCGTGGGCATCGGGCGCTCCTACGCCGCGCTCAAACACGCCAGCGAGTTCGCCGAAATTTTGGCGCACAACAGCCAGCACGCCGCCGACATCGCGCCCTTGATCCAACTGGCCGACACCGTTTTCGCCGCGTGGGAGACGGGGCACCACCCCGAGGCCGCCGCCTTCAAAGCCCTTTGCCTGCTGTCCCGCAACGAGGGATACCCGCTGAACGAGCAATTTTTGGCGCAACTGCCGGAGGGCGAGCGCGCGCAGGCATTGCAAATTTTGCATGAGCCTTTGGATAAGCAAACCACGGAGCAAACGCATGTCGAGCACCTGCTCGCCCTGCTGCGCCAGTGGGTCAAGGGCTACACCGACATTTGGATTCCCTGAAAATGGAAATCTCCCTTCAGGAAAAGCGCGTGCGCCTGAGTGTCGGCGAATTCGCCTGCTACCGCGAAGGCCCGGAGGGCGCAGGACCTTCCGGCGGTTTTTCCGATCCGCGCCGCATGCAGATCGGCGTGCAGTGGCACGAGACGCTCCGCGCGGAGGCGCAAAAACAAACGCCGCAGGCGCGCTTTGAAAGCGCGATCAACACCGCGTGGTCGCACAGGGGCTGGACATTTGAGTTCCAAGGCCGCGTCGACCAGCTGATTCCCGAAACCAACCGCCTCACGGTGCGCGAAGTCAAAAGCGTGTCAATTCCCCTGCCGCAGCCCGCCGAGGACATACGCGTTTCGCACCCCGAATTTTTCCGCCAACTCTCCGCCTACGTGTGCCTGCTCTCGTTGGACGAGCAATGGCGGGCATTGCCCGTCGTCGGCGAACTGGTGTGCGTGGACATCCGCTCGGGCATCCGGCAGAGCGTTTTTCTGGACGAGCCCGCCGAGCAGATTTTCGTCCGGCAACTCGACCGGATGATTCCTTTTTTGGAGGACCGCTTTTACGCGCGCTCGCGGTTGGGCGCGCTCGATTTCAAGGGGGCCTTTGAAACCCTGCGCGAGGGCCAGCAACACGCGCAGGCCGCGCTGAAGGCGGCCTTGCAAACCGCGCGCATCACCGCCTTTGAGGCCCCCACGGGTTTTGGCAAGACGGGACTGTTGCTGGAGGCGGGGTTGCGGCAACTGCGCGACGGGCGGTTTTCCCGCCTTATTTATCTGACGGGAAAAAGCACGGGGCAGCTGGCCGTCATGAAACAACTCGCCCGCATGACGCTCGGCGACGCCCTGCGCTTCTACCAGATGCGCAACCGGCAGGAGCACGCCATCCACAGCCCCGGCCACACATGCACGGAGGGCGGGCGCTGCGAGCAGGAGGACGCGGCCTTGCGCTGGGAGCATTCCAATATAAAGATTCCCGAACTTTTCCATTCTGGGAGTGTTTCTTTGGGCGAAGTGCGCGCCATCGGCGAAAAAATCGGGGTTTGCCCCTACGAGATTTCCCGCGCGATCCTGCCCTACGCGGACGTGTGGGTGTGCGATTACAATTATGTGTTCGTCCCCGGCAGCCGCGGATTTTTGGGGAATCTTTTCGGGTTTTCGCCGAAGGACACCCTGCTCGTCGTCGACGAGGCGCACAACTTGCCGGGGCGCGTGGCCGACGCGTTTTCACAGCGCCTCACGGCGACCGCGCTCTTGCGCATTCGCGACTTGCTGGCATTGGCCGGTGCCCCGCTCAAGACGCGAACGGCCGCCAAGGCATTGGCCGAATTTTTAGAGGGCTGCCGCCCGTGCGAACGCATGGGGCTGACGGAGCTGTACGAGCTGGAAAACCTCATCGAGGCGCTCGACACCGCCATCGGTTTCTCGTTGGGGCAGATGAGCCTCGACGATCCGCTCGTACAATACCCCGACGTGTGGGAACACTTGTTCGCCCCCGCGCAGTGGCTCGACTTTCTGCGCAACGATCGCATCCGCAAACTGGTATGGAGTCCGACCGAAGGCGAAATCTCGCTTTCCTGCCTCGACGCCGCGCGGGAGATCGCAGCCGTTACAAAGGAATTCGGCGCGATCGTTTTCGCCTCGGCCACGCTTTCGCCCGCCGAAGACTTCGCCCGCCGCACCGGGGCTGACGCCTCGAAAATCGCCTGGGTGACGGCCAAGGCCCCGTGGCACGAAGGGGCCTTTCGCATCGCGATCGACGCGCGCGCGGACACGCGGCTTTCGCAGCGCGAGCGTTATTTTCAAAAGACAGCCCAAACCGTCTCCGAATTTTCACAGGGCGTGCGCGAGCCCGTCGCCGTGTTCTTCCCCTCCTACCGCTACGCGCAAAACGTCGCGCAATATTTAAAGCAAACCGATCCCTTCCTGCGCGTGGCCGTCCAGCCGCGCGGGCTGGATCTGGCCAGGCAAACGGAGTTTATCGAGGAATCGCTGCTGGTCGCCCACGCTATTTTTCTGGTGCTGGGCAGCGGCTACGCGGAAGGCATCGACCTGCTGGGGGGCCGCGTGCGCCGCGCGATGGTCGTCGGCCCGGCATTGCCGGAAGTGAACGCCGTGCAGCGCGCCAACATGCAGGCATGGGAGGAGTCGGTGGACACGCAAGAGGCCTTCCGGCAAGTCTACCAATTGCCGGCCATGCGCAAGATCAACCAAGCCCTCGGCCGCCTCGTGCGCGCCCCGGGCCAAAAGGCCACGGTCTTGCTGCATTGCCGCCGCTTCGAGGAAGCGCCCTACCGTGCCTTGCTGACCCTGCCCTGCCCTGAAATCCCCGTCCTGCGCAACGACGCGCAGTGGGCGGATTGGCTTGCGCAAAAAGATTAAAAGGATTGCGAAGGCTATGGGGATGCGCAAAAATTTGATTTTAATGCGCGAAGTTCAAAAATTCGCAGGCCCGCACATACAGGAAATTATCGGCCGACTCGTCGATAAAATCGCGGACCGCCATTCCCACACTCAGGGCCTTGCCGTGGCCGGCATCGCCAACGGCGGCCTCGTCCTCGGACGGCGCATCGCGAAGGCCCTCGCCGAACGCCTCGGGCGCGACGTCCCCTGCGGCACCGTCAACATCGCCTTCCAGCGCGACGACATCGGCCAAAAGCCCATCCCGCTGGACGCCGAGAACACGGATTTCCCCTTCGACGTGAACGAGGCCACCGTCATCCTCGTGGACGACGTTTACTTTTCCGGGCGCACGGCCCGCGCCGCGATGAACGAGGTGTTCGACCAAGGCCGCCCCGCCGCGCTCGAGCTGGCCGTGCTGTGCGACCGCGGGCACCGCAAGCTGCCCATCCATCCCGACTATGTGGGGGTGGCGCTGGAAACCTGCCCCACCTGCCGGGTCACGGCCTGTTTCGACGAAAACAATCCCGTCAACGACTCCATTTGCGTTCTCGAACCATGAAAGAACCATCTCCCCAGACATTCTGGACGCGCAAAGACCTGATCGACATCGAGAGCCTTTCGCTCGACGAGATCGAACTGATCTTCGCGACCGCCAAAGCATTCAAGGCCACCCTTGAGCGGTCGGTGAAAAAAGTCCCCTCCCTGCGCGGGCGCACGGTCGTCAATTTGTTCATGGAGCCGAGCACGCGCACACGCACGGCCTTCGAGATCGCGGCCAAGCGCCTGAGCGCGGACGTCATCTCCATCTCCGGCAACGCCAGCAGCCTCGTCAAGGGCGAGACCTTGCGCGACACCGCGCTGAACATTCAGGCGCTCAACGCCGACATGATCATCCTGCGCCACAGCGCGGCGGGGGCGGCCAAATATCTGGCGGAGCGCATCCGCATTCCCGTCATCAACGCGGGCGACGGCGCGCACGCCCACCCCTCGCAGGCCCTGCTCGACGCCTACACGATCCGCGAAAAATTCGGCGACGACATACGCGGGCTGAACATCACGATTTTGGGCGACATCCTTTTCTCGCGCGTGGCGCGCTCCAACATCCACCTGCTGAACAAGCTCGGGGCCAAAGTCACGCTCGCGGGGCCCTCCACGCTCGTGCCCGAGCAGTTCCTCTCGATGGGGGTGAGCGTCTCGCACAACCTGCGCGCCGCCATCGCCGAGGCCGACGTCCTGATGCTCCTGCGCATCCAGCACGAGCGCCAGACGTCATCCCACTTCCCCTCGATCGGGGAGTACACCAGCATGTTCGGCCTGAACAAGCTGCGCGCCGAATGGCTGAAGCCCTCGGCCATCATCATGCACCCGGGGCCAATCAACCGCGGCGTCGAGGTCGACTCCCAGCTGGCGGACTCGCCGCGCTCGGTCATTCTCGAGCAGGTGACCAACGGCGTGGCGGTGCGCATGGCCATTCTTTACCTGTGCAGCGCGGCCGCCATCCAAAGCAAGGTCGCCGCGCCAAATCTATAGCACCATGAGCGACACGAACATTTTGTGGATCAAAGGCGGCCGCGTCATCGACCCGGCCGCCCAACGCGACGCGGTCGGCGACGTATTCGCCGTCGACGGCAAAATCGTAAAAGACCTCTCGCCTGAGCAGCGTAAAAAAGCCCGCGTGTTTGACGCCAAAGGACTCGTCGTCTCGCCCGGTTTCGTGGACATCCACGTCCACCTGCGCGAGCCGGGGCAGACCCGCAAGGAGACGATCGAGACGGGCTCGTGGGCCGCAGCCGCGGGCGGCGTCACATCGCTTGTGTGCATGCCCAACACGACTCCCGCCGCCGACAACCCGGGGGCTATCCAGTGGATTTTGAGCACCGTGCGCGACCGCGCCGTCGTGCGCGTGTACCCCAGCGGCTGCATCACCGTGAACCGCGAGGGGCAAAAACTCGCGCCCATCGGCTCGCTGCACAAGGCGGGGGTCGTCGCCCTCACGGACGACGGCAGCTGCGTGCAAAACAACGAGATCATGCGCCGCGCCCTCGAGTACGCCAAAATGTTCAACCTGCCGGTGATGGACCACTGTCAGGACGCCCACATGACCGACGGCGCCGTCATGCACGAGGGCGAATGGTCGCTGCGCCTCGGCCTGCACGGCTGGCCCGCGGCGGCGGAGGACATCATCGTCCAGCGCGACATCGTGCTGGCGGAGACCACGGGCGCGCACATGCACTTGCAGCACGTTTCCTCGGCCTACGCCGTCGACGCCATCCGCCGTGCCAAGCAGCGCGGGGCCCACGTGACGGCGGAGGTGACCCCGCACCACCTTGCCCTGACGGACGAATGCCTGCGCGACTACGACAGCAATTTCAAAATGTGCCCCCCCCTGCGCACGCAAGCCGACCGCGAGGCGCTCATCGGCGGGCTGCTCGACGGCACGATCGACGTCATCGCCACCGACCACGCCCCGCACACGGACTACGAAAAGGACGTGGAGCTGGCCTACGCGCCCTTCGGCATCACGGGGTTGGAGACCTGCCTGCCGATCTCGCTCGAAGTGCTCTACCACGGCGGGCGCTGCGGCCTTGCGCAGGTGATCGAATACCTCACCAGCAAGCCCGCGCGGCTGCTCAACCTCCCGGGCGGCACGCTCGCGGAGGGGGCCCCCGCCGACATAGCCATTTTCAATCCGAACGAGACATGGGTCTACGCGCCCGAAACCGTTTTCAGCCGCTCGCAAAACTCCCCTTGGCTCAACAAGCCCCTGAAGGGAAAAGTGCACGCCACCTTCGTCGGCGGCCAATGCGTGTTTGAAGACGGAAAAATCTTCCCCAAGGGCGAAGGCCGCGAGCCGATGACGGCCTCGCAACAGCACTAGGGTGTTTTTTTAAAATTATGCGCAGCGCGTGAACCCGCCCACGGAGACCATCGAAGCCGCCGCCAACACGCCCATTATCACCGCGTTGGTCATCTTGTGGGCCGTCCTATTGCTGGGGTTCGGCATGTTTTTTTTCGTGCGCGCCTGCTGCGACGATGCGGAGAAACAAGAAAGTCTGGTCACGGCATGGCCCGCGTCCGCGGCCAATTTTTTCCTCTTCTTGTGGCTGCTCGGGCTTTTTTATCTGGGGGGCGGGATGCTACTGGGTTCCGCCGAAAGTTTTTTGAGCGAACCCATGCGGCTTTTGATGGGCGCCTGCGTCGTGCAAGGCGCCTTCGCCCTCTCCGTGGGGGCGCTCGCTTGGTTTGCCACGCCCAACGTGCTCACCCACATCAGCCCCGTGGCGATACCGCCTTGGCGCATCCTGAAAACGGGCGTCAAAAGTTTTTTGTCGTTTTACCCGTTGCTGGTGCTCACCAGCGTGTTCATGTACGGCATCGCCGCCCTCTGGCGGCGCCTCGACTTCGACTACACGCCGACGCCGCAGGACTTGGTGACGACGCTTCAGGAAACGGAGCACGTGTGGCTGTTTTGGGCGTTCGGTTTCATGACGGTCTTCGTGGCCCCGGTCGTGGAGGAATTTTTGTTTCGCGGCGTGCTTTATCGTTTTTTAAAATCGCGCCTGCGTCCCTTGGGCGCGCTGGTGCTGGCCAACGTCGTTTTTGGGCTGATCCACTTTGACCTTTCGGCGTTCCTTCCGCTGTGCGCGGTAGGGATGTTTTTCACATGGGCCTACGAGCGCACGGGCAACATAGCGGTGCCGATTGTCTGCCACGCCTGCCTGAACGCCAACACGATGCTGCTTCTGCTCGCCCCCATCCCCCTGCCCGGACAATGAACCCTTTTGACATCCGACATCACACGGATGGCCCCATCGGCGGATACGGCGAAGGGCGGCTGATC
>JAVBTG010000105.1:0-14614 GCA_031556275.1 Opitutales bacterium | reverse complement strand
TTTCAACGTCGAGGCTGGTTGTCAGCGACTGTCCCTGTTGCGGGACTTTGCGGCTGACGCGTTTGTATTGGAACCCTGAGGGGTCGACGAGCCAGATTTCGCCGCCGCTTTGGCCGGAAAGCACGTCGTCAAAACTGCGCTCGATGCCCGTTTTCCCGACTTTTCCCTTAAAAGCGTAGGTGCGCAGGGTGTCGCCCGGGAGATCTTCGTCGGGTACCTCGTCGGTGTTGGAGACGTAGCCCAGCACATGAAAGCCGAGGGCGCCGTAAGGATAGGTGCGAGCGTGTTCGGTGTAAATTTGCACCGGGGACTCCACCGGCAACTGCGCAGTCAAAATGGCGTACTGATCGGGGGTGAGGTCCGACACCAGCGGAAAGGGAAGCACGCGCTCCTGCTCGTAATGGCGGCGGAACGCCGTTACGTCCAGCGTGTCGGCGCGGCTGCTGATGCGGTTGACTTGGTCGAGGTAGCCCTGCACGACGCGCGTGCGGGCCTGCCATATGATTTTATTGCGGTCGATGCGCGGGGATTCCTCGCTGTCGGGATGGGTCGTTTCCCACGCCTCGCGGGCGGCGCGCATGTCTTCGATCTGTGCGCGGCTGAATTCGGGGCGCAGTTCGTTGAGGTAGACCACCACCGAAAAGCGCGAGCGGTTGCCGACCAGAAGCTGGCCGTTGCGGTCGAGGATATTTCCGCGCGGGGCGCTTTGTAAGACGCGCCGGTGGTTTTGGCGCATCTGCATTTTGTCGTAATCCTCCTTCATCACGAGCTGACGCCATGCGAGGCCCCCCGCCAGAATGATGAAGAGCCCCGCGAACGCCGCGACGAGCAACGCCAGCCGCGCGTTGGACGCGGCGTGATAGTCGACCATTGAGGGACGTTTCATGCGTTGGGCGTGTCCTCATGGATGCGGCCGTCCAGACGGACGAGCTGCAGCAGTTTGTTTTGAAGGGCGAAGAACCACGGCGTTATCAAAAAGAGGACCGCTTGGCTCAGAAAAAGATCCGTGCAGGCGCGCAGCCAGTATGCCCCCGAGGCGTGGGCGAGCGCGGTTGCGGTGGCGGTGAAGCAGACGAGGTTCGCCAGCTGGACCGCCACCATCATTTGCGGCAGGTTGTCCGTGCGGATGTTGCGCTGGCACAGGCGCACGATGAACCACGCGGCCGACCAGACGGTGAGGGCGAGGCCGTAGGGCCCGGGCGTGTTCGCCTCGAACACGAGCGCGGGAGTTGCGATAGCCGCCCATCCGGCCAAGGGGCGCAGGCGCAAGGCCGGCAGCACGACGCACGCGCCGTACAGGTAGACCGACATGCCGTGCGGGCCGAGCGCCTCGTTGGCCAGCAAGCAGACGAAGCACAGCAGGAGATTCGCCGCCGCGAAGATGATCCATCTGAGGTCGATAAACATGGCCTGATGTCTACTGGCGCGCGGCGATGGGCACGAGCACGCTGACTTCCTGCAAATCGAGCAGGCGCGGGTCGACCTTTACTTGGCCGCGCAGGAACAGGCCGTCGTTGCCGCGTTCGAGCGTCTCGATGGTGCCGAGGGTGAGGCCGTCGGGAAAGACGTCGCCCAGCCCCGAGGTGACGACGCGGCGCGGCTGGGAGGATGCCAGCGGGAAGTCGGTGGGCACGTCGCGGATCTCGCCCTCGGGCACCTCGAGCGGAAGGGTGTGTAGGCCCTGATAGGTGAAGGGGCGGCGGTCGCCCTCGAGGTTCGCGGCCATGCGGAAGGAGCGGCTGCTGATGAGGTCGACGGTCGCGGTGTGGTCGGTCGCCTCGCGCACGCGCCCCACGACTCCCCCCGCGAACACGACCCCCATGCCCGGGGCGATGCCGTCCGCGCGGCCCTTGCGGATGACGAATTGCTGCCACCATGTGTCCAAGTCGCGCCGCATCACGCGGGCCACCTCGTAGCGGTAGCCCGGCTGGGCGGGCAGGTGCAGGAGCTGCTCCAAGCGCGCGATCTCGCCGCGCAGGGAGGCGTTTTGTTGAAGCTGGTTTTCTTTAAACGCGTTGAGGCGGGCCAAGTCGCGTCCGGTCTCGATCAGCTCGTTGGTCGAATGGGTGCGCATGGCCCAGTAGGACTGCAAATCGCGCAGGCGGGAGTGCGTTTCCCACAGGGGCGCTTGGAAGCCTGAAAAGATGTTTTTTGCCGCCGCGCGAAAGCCGACGGGCGCGAGCCACCACAGCACCAGAAAGACGGCGATGGCCCATATCGGCCAGCTGGATTGCCATTTGGATTTGAACTGCATGTGTGGTGGGGAAAAAGAAGGCACCCTGCCTAGGGGCGGGTGCCTGCGCGAAGCCGAACGGGCCCCCGGAGGGGATTACTTGGCCTGCTTGGCTTCCTCGATCCAAAAGTCGATGTTTTCGAGGGCCGCGCCCGTGCCGCGCGCCACCGCCGTCAGCGGGTCTTCGGCGACGAAGACGGGCAAACCTGTGGCGTCGCTGATCAGGCGGTCGAGGCCGCGGATGAGCGAACCGCCGCCCGCCATCACAATGCCGCGGTCGACGAGGTCGGCGGAAAGTTCGGGCGGGCAGCGCTCGAGGGCCGTGCGCACGCCGTCGACGATGGCCTTGAAATTGTCGGAAAGCGCCTCGCGGATTTCGCCGGAGTTGATGTGGAGGGTCTTGGGAAGGCCCGCGATCGAGTCGCGCCCCTTGACCTCCATCGTGAGTTCCTGTTCGAGCGGGTAGGCCGAGCCGACGCGGATTTTGATCTCCTCCGCCGTGCGCTCGCCGATGACGAGGTTGTAGGCGCGCTTCATGTACTCCGTTATGCCCAAGTCCATCTCGTCGCCGCCTATGCGGATGCTCTTGCTGTAGACGACGTCGTTCAGGGAAATAATGGCCGTCTCCGTGGTGCCGCCGCCGATGTCGACGATCATGTTGGCCGTCGGCTCGTCGATCGGCAGGCCGACGCCGATGGCGCTGGCCAAAGGCTCGCTGATGAGCAGGGGCGTGCGGGCCCCCGCGTGCACCGCCGACTCCTTCACCGCGCGGCGCTCGACCTCCGTGATGCCGGAGGGCACCGCCACCACGACGCGGGGCGGCAGAAGCTTCGCGCTGTGCGACACCTTTTGGATGAAGTGGCGCAGCATCGCCTCCGTGATCTCAAAGTCCGCGATGACGCCGTCTTTCATCGGGCGCACCGCCGTGATGCCCCCCGGGGTGCGGCCCAGCATGCGCTTGGCCTCCGCGCCCACCGCGACGACGCTGTTTTTGTTCGAGGTTTTGACCGCGACCACGCTCGGCTCGCTCAGCACGACGCCCTGACCGCGCACATAGACCAGAATGTTGGCCGTGCCAAGGTCGATACCAATGTCGTTGGACAGAAACGGGAAGATTTTTCCGAGCATAAGCGCAATTTTTACAGGTGAGGGGCGAACTCTTAAATGTTCGATTTTAGAGGGGCTTTTGTCAAAGGCAAATGCAATGTTTGGGGGTGAGAATTAGGGGGCGGCTAGGATTTTAAGGGTTTGCCATGTGGCAGGCGTCCCTTGTGGGGTGGAAAATATGCGGTCGTAGGACTGCAAGGCCGCGCGCAGGCGGGCGGGGGACACGCGGGGGGCGCCAGTGGCGCCGAAGGCGCGTAGGGTGTGCAAAAGGGAGATGGCGCAGGGGTGGAATTCGGTCGTTTGGGTGGTTTGTGATTTTATGATGCGCCAGCCGGATTGACGTATCCATGATCGCCATGTGTCGCTGTCGTGCCATGTGAGGGGAAAGCAGTCGGGGAGGACGGTTTCGAGTTCTTGGAGAGTGCAGCGTGTGAAGACGGACAGGGCCAAGCGGGCGGCGGGGGCGGACGCCTTCCATGTTTTTAGCGTCGCGAGCGGGTCGTCCATCCATTGGAGCATGCTCGACGAGAGTAGCCAGCGTGTGTCGAATGGGATGGATGGGGTGCGGGCGTCCATGACGCGCCAGTGGGCTTGCGGGGTTGAGGCGCGGCCTGTGGCGATCATTGCGGGGGAGAGGTCGGTTGCCAGATAGGGGCCGTCCCATGGGAGTAGTTGGCGGGTGAGCAGACCTGTGCCCGCGCCGAATTCAATGGTCGTTCCATTTCTTTTGGATGGAGAAATCCATTCGGCTAGTGAGATGGCCGCTTTGGCTTGAATATGGGCGTGCGCTTCGTAGGTGTGGGCGCGTTGATGGAAGGAGTGGGTCATTCGCAAAATGGATCGTCGCACATGTGTTGCAATAATGACGGGAGGGCGTGGTTGGCGTGTGGCACAATGGTGAGTGCGGGCCAGTGGGTACGGAGAGATTTAGGATTTAAAAGCGGGTCGTTTTTGCCCGCGAAGCCGCGAATGTTTGACGGGGGCGGGGTGGAGATGGCGAGGGTATCGAGCAGGTCGAGGCCGTCGGCGAGGGAGGATGTGCCGGGTATTGGAAATTGAGGCAGGCCCGTGCGGGTGTAGAAGTCGTGCAGGGCGGATGTCGGATCGCGGCGGAGCCAGCGTTTGAGGAAAAGCAGGCGGACGCGCGGAGTGCGGCCCCCTAGGCTGGCTTCCGCGCAGAAAGAGAAGAAAGGGGCGAGCAGACGGACGGGTTTGGCGCAGGCGTTTTCTGAGAGGGCGTCGAGCCAGAGTAAGGAGCCCAAGGAGTAGCCGCCATAGGCGTCAAAAGTTGAGTCGACGAGGAGCGTTGCGGGCGTGTTTTTTTCGGGAAGAAAAACGTGGTGGGTATATTGGGGCCAGCGGGCTTGCAGGGCCTGTGCCATCCATGCGGGCGGGACGGCCCATCCTGAAATCCATGCGATTTTCATGGGCGTGATTTTTTCCATTTTAAAAGCGCGGCGCGCAGGCGCTCGCTTTGGATTTCGTCAAACGTGCGCTTGAGCGAGAGGCGCAACCGGGCGCTGTTTGGCGGGACGGTCGGAGGGCGGATGGCGCCTGCGGCGATGCCGTCGGCTTCTAAAAACGTGTGGAGATTTTTTAACGTCGGTTCGTCGCCGATGAGGAGGGGAATTATCGGGGAGTCGCCGTCGGGCACCTCCCATCCGTCCGCGCGCAGCGAGGCGCGGAAGGCGCGGGAATTTGTACGCCAGTCTTTGTTGCGCGCGGCGAGCTTGCGCAGGATTTCCCATGCGGCGTGGGCGGTCAGTGTGGAGATGGGAGAGATGTTGGTGGAGTAGATGAATTCTGGCGCAAAGTTGACGGCCCATTCGCGCATGAGGGGATCGCGAAAGAGTGTGAAAGCACCCTGCGAGGCGAGGGCTTTTCCCAATGTTCCCACGAGGATGTCGACGTGTTGGAGCACGTTCAGTTCCTCGGCCAGCCCAAGCCCTGTCGGGCCGTACCAGCCGAGCGCGTGGGCCTCGTCCAAGACCCAGACGCAGGGGTGTTTTTGGCGGATGTCGGCGATGCCGCGCAGATCGGGCGAGTCGCCGTCCATGCTGTAGACGCTTTCCGTGAGCAGCCAGCGGGTTTGTTTTGGGGCGGACGGATGCGCTTTGAAAAGGGCTTCCAAATGGCCGCAGTCGTTGTGGTGAAAACGGAAAAAACGCGCTGCGCTGTTTTGGACGCCCGCGATCATGCTGCGATGGATCAGGCGGTCGCAGAAGACGAGATCGTCTTTGCCGATCAGGCAGCCGAGCGTGCCGGCATTGGCGGCGTAACCGCTGGTCCAGAGGAGCGCGGCGGGGAAGTTGTAGGCGTTGGCGAGCGTCGTTTCGAAGGCGGCGTGGCAGGGCAAGTGTCCGCCGACGAGCGGGGATGCTGATGCGGAAAGGGGGTAGTGCGCGGCGTTTTTTTGAACTTGTGCGCGAAGGGAATTGTCGTGCGCAAGGGCGAGGTAGTCGTTGTCCGCGAAGTTGAGCGCGGGTTGTTTTTCGCGTGTGCGCAGGGTGCGCAGGGTGCCTGCTGTTTGGCGGGCGCACAGGCCTGCGTGTAGGCGGGCGTGAAGGGGGGAGTCAGGCATGGGACAACAGTTTTGCGAGATATGGCGACAGGGTGATGTTTGATTGTTGGAAACCGAGTGTTCCCCATATGGGAATGCCGCAGTCGGCGAGACGGGCGCGATTGGAGGCGCGAGCGGACGGTGGATAGGGTGTGGGTTCGTTTAGGATGACGCCCGCGTTCAGCCCTTTGGATTGGGCGTAGAACCATGTCGTGCGGGCTTGGTGGATGGCCCCCAAACGGTCGGGGACGACGAGGCAGACGCCGTCGGCACGGCTATCGTTTGCAAAATCGGCCCAGTCGTAGCCATCGCGTTTTAGGAGGACTGACAGGCCGCCCGAGCCTTCGATCAGGCGCAGGCGGCAGGCGGGGAGTTCGGCGAGTTCGGCGAGGACTTTTTTCAATTCGGTGTCTTTGTTTTCGGCGAGCGCCGCGCAAATGGGGCCCAAGGGTGCCTTGAAACGGCGCAGGGTGACGGCGCGGGCGTTTGGAGGGGCCGCCGTGTCGGCGTCGGAGTGTATTGAAATATCGGATACGCCTGTTTGGTAGGGCTTGACGATTTGGACGTTTTCGCGGCGGCGGGCGAGGGCGGCCGTCACGAAGGTTTTGCCGATGTCCGTGTCGCTGCCGCTGATGAGGAGGGTGATCATGGCAGAGAGAATTTTTTCGCGAATGTGTAAAAGTCGGGTTCGGGGGCGTCGAGGGCGGCCTTGATGGCGTGGAGTGTCAGGCGCAGCATTTCGGCGTGTTCCGCCGGGCGCATGACCGGTGAGGGCACGAAGAGGAGGGTGTCCCCCAAGGGGCGCAGGATGAGGCCTTGTTTGCGGGCGTGCAGGCAGACTTGAAGGCCGATGCGGGCTGTGGGCGGGTAGGGTTTTTCGGGATGACGCGCGTCGGGGACGAGGTCGACGGCGGCGGCGAGGCCGCCGTGGCGCAGCCGGGCGGCGTGCGGATGGTTGCGGAATGCTTTTTTTAGTTTTTCGTTAAAGGAATGGATGCGGGTTTCCAAAGTGCCGCGGGTGATGAGGCGTTTGAGTTTTTCGAGGCTTTTTAGGGCCACGGCACAGGCTAATGGATTTGCCGTGAATGTGTGGCCGTGGATGAAGGCGTTGCCGTCCTCCACGCGTCCCAAAAAGGCGCGGTAGATGCGCTCGCGGGTGAGGGTCGCGGCGATGGGGAGGTAACCGCCTCCGAGGCCTTTGCCGATGCAGAGGAAGTCTGGGGAAATTTTTAAGGACGCGCAGACGAAAATGTGCCCCATGCGGCCGAAGCCGGTGAAGACTTCGTCTAAAATGAGGTGGACGCGGTGGCGCTTGCACAGACGCGTCACGGCGCGCACGAAGGATGTTTTTTGAAAATGCATGCCGGATGAGCCTTGCAGGAGCGGCTCTAGCACGAGGCAGGCGGTCTGGGCGGCGTGTTTTTTTAGATGCGCTTCGAGCGCGTGGAGGCTTGTTCGGGTGTCGTTGTCAGTGGGCCTTGGAAAGTGCCACGATGGGGGAAAGAATTTTTTGAACTTTCCGTGAAAGTCGCCCGAATCTCCCGCCGCCATGCAGGCGAGCGTGTCGCCGTGGTAGCCCCCCTGCATGCCGATGATGGCGCGCTTTTGGGGACGCCCTGTTTGCATCCAATATTGCCACGACTGTTTGATCGCGATTTCGACGGCGTTGCTGCCGTTGTCGCTGAAAAAGACGCGGGTGAGGCCGCGCGGGGCTTCTTGAATGAGGGCCGCCGAGAGGGCGGCTGCGGGGGGATGGCTTAGGCCCAGCCATGTGGCGTGGGCCACTTTTTGGCACTGGGAGATGAGCGCCGCGTTCAGGTCGGGGTCGTTGTGGCCGTGGACATTCGTCCAGAGGGAGCTGTTGGCGTCGAGATAGCCCTGGCCCTTCGTGTCGTAGAGGCGCACGCCGCGGCCGCGTTCGATGAACAGCGGCGGGTAGGAGAGGTATTCGCGCATTTGCGCGAAGGGGTGCCATGTGTGCGCGCGTTCCCAGCGGTCGATGCGCGCGGTGTTTGCGAAATTCACTGCCATGAGGGGCGATCATAGCAGGGAATTTTTTAATTGTTAAATAAATTCGATTATTTAATTAACAATCGGCTGCGTGGAGTGTCTATTCGCGGGGGCTCCGACGAGATGGGTTTGGGCGAGTTCGCGTAATTCTTTCATCGTGCCGATGCGATTGAATGCCGTGCGCAGGGCGCGGGATGCGGGCATGCCTGTCGAGAGTTTGGCCAAGGCGCTGTGCAGGGGGCGCAAGGGGCGTTCGCCGTGCAGGCGCTCCAAAGAAAGTTCGGCGTAGCGCAGGATGGTTTCCCAGCGCAAGGTGAGGGAGGGCGGGTGGACGGGGTCGCCTTTCAGGGCGGATTTTATCTCGCTGAAAATCCAAGGGTAGCCGATGGCCGCGCGTCCGATCATCGCGCCCGCGATGTGCGGGTGGGCGCTTTTTAGGGAAAGGATGTCGGCGGCGCTCGTGATGGAGCCGTTGGCGACGACGGGGATTTTTGAAGTTTGCGCGATTTCGCCGATGATGTCCCAGTTTGCTGTGCCTGTGTAGCCTTGGGCCTTGGTGCGGCCGTGGATGGCCAGCGCGGACACCCCGCAGCCTTGCACGATGTCGCGCACCTGCGCGACGACGATATTTTGGGAATCCCAGCCGAGGCGTGTCTTGGCGGTGACGGGGAGTTTGCCGCCCACGGCGCTGACGACGGCGGCTGTTATTTTGCCGAGGCGCGGCAAGTCGCGCAGCAGGGCGGAACCGGCGCAGCTGCCTGTCACACGCGGGGAGGGGCAGCCGAAATTCAGGTCGATGAAATCGGGCCGCAGGCGGTCTGCGACTTGTCGGGCGGCCTCGGCCATGGAGGCCGGGTCGTCGCCGAACAGTTGGACGCCGAAGGGGCGCTGGGCCTCGCTGAATTGGAGGGTCTTCCACGGGAAACCGTCGCCGTGCAACAGGGCGCGGGCGTGGACGAATTCGCTGATCAGCACGTCGGCCCCCTGTTCCTTGGCGAGCGTCCGAAAGGCGTTGTCCGTGAACCCGGCCATGGGGGCCAGAAAAACGGGGAAGCGGCCACGTTCAAACCATGGGAGTTTTTGCATTGGGTAACAAAAAAGCCCCGGCCTAAAACAGGTCGGGGCTTTTAGGGAAAAGCACTCAGGGAATATCGGCGCCGGAGACCACCTGGTCGGGGTTCGAAGGCAGGGTGTCCGCGTCCTGAATCTGGCCTGCCGGAATCGTCGGCTGCGTGGAAGCGGTGGCGGCGTTTTTGGCGTCGTTCACGTCCTGCGTGATCGCCTGAATTTCCGCGGGGGTCGGATCGGCCGGGACAACCGTCGAGGAGGTGCCGTCGGCGCTGGGCGTGACGCTCGTGCCGCTGCCGGCCGGAACCGTCTGCGCGGGCTGGCCCGGGGCGTTAACCGTGAGCGAACCGCTGGCTGCGATGGCGCGGGTGGCTCCGTCGGTCGTGGAAACCGAACCGGTGCTGCCCGCCGGAATCGTGGCGATCGTGCCGTTGTTGGAAACGGAAACCGGGGCGGTGTTCGGGGCGACGCTGGCCGTTGTCGAAATGTTGCCGGTCGCAGCCAATTGCAATTGGCCGTTCACTTGGTTGAGCAGAACCTCGCCGTCGCCCGCGAGGATGATCTGGTTGCCGTCGCTGGTGAGCAGGACAACCTTCGAGCCTTGGCTGAGGGTGATCTTGGTGCCGACGGGCAGCGTGTCGTTCAAATTCAAAGGAGTTGGCTTGCCGCCGACGAGCGCCGTGGCGGAGCCTTGCAGGGTGATGACGGTCAGCGTGCCGGCGGCGCTCGCGGCGGGGCGCTGGCCGAGCGAGACGGCCGGGGCGGTTGCGGCTTGCAACGCGAAGGGCGTGGCGGCGATGGCCGCGACGGCGATAAGGAGTTTGGAAAGAGACTTCATAGGTTGCGTGGTTTGAGGTGAAAGCTTCTTGCAACAAAGCTTGGCATTTTAAGGCGGATTGGCAAGTTAAAATTTTTCGGCCCCCTAGTTTGATAAAATTATGGATTCCATGAAAAAAAGACTTTTCCCGCCTTTCAAAGTGCGTCATTACTGATTCTACTTTCCATATTATGCAAATCTTAGGCATCGATATCGGCGGTTCCGGCGTTAAAGGAGCCGTTGTGGACACGGAAAAAGAAGATCTGGCGACGGAGCGTTTCCGCGTGGAGACGCCCCATCCCTGCACGCCCGAAGCCCTCATGGGGGCTTTGGCGGAGATTTTCGAGCACTTCCAATGGAAGGGGCTCGTCGGAATCGGCTTCCCGGGGGTCGTGAAGCAGGACGTTATTTTTAACGCGCCGAACTTGGACCCGAGCCTCGCGGGGCTCAAGCTCGGGCACAAGGTGTTTAAGAAATTCGGGCTGCGCTGCGCGGTCGTCAACGACGCCGACGCCGCCGCGCTCGCGGAAATGACCTTCGGGGCCGGGCGGGGCGCGAAGGGCCTCTCCATCGTGGTGACAATCGGCACGGGGCTGGGCTCGGGCGTGTTTTACAACGGCATGCTGATCCCCAACATCGAGTTCGGCCACGTCAAGATGAAGGACAAGGACACCGGGAAATATCGCGAGTCCGAAAAAATGGCGGGGGACGCCGCGCGCCAAAAGTACGACATGGACTGGGACGAGTGGGCCGACCGTTTCAGCCGCCATTTGAAATATTTGTGCTCTGTCTTTTGGCCCGACCGCATCATTTTGGGCGGCGGGGTCGCCAAAAAGGCCGACAAATTTTTCGACAAACTGGACTGCCCCTGCGAATTGTTGATCGCCAAGTACGGCAACCGCGCGGGCATCATCGGCGCGGCCGCCGCCGCTCGGGGTATTTTGTGCTGCCAATAAGGAGCTGATTTATGTTTGTGTTGGCCAACACCTGCGGGCGTGTCCACGACGCGCGCGAAGCGTCTATAAGTCCGCTTGACAGGGGATTTCTTTACGGGGACGCCGTGTATGAGGTGTGGCGCACTTACGGCGGTGTGCTCTTCGGCATGCGCGAGCATTGGGCGCGACTGGAGCATTCCGCGCGGGCACTGGGGTTTGAAAAATTGCCGATGACGATGGCGGCGTTTGTAGAGGAAGCGCGGCGCACGGCGCTAAAACACCGCGAATTGACGGGGTGGCGGGGCGATGTGTACGTGCGTTTGCAGATTTCGCGCGGGGCCGGGGAGGTCGGGTTGGATCCCGCGCTCGCGGACGCGCCGAACTGGGTGATTTTGGTCAAGGCGCTGCCGGAGATGACGCCCGCGCAGTTGGAAAAAGGCTTTGCGCTGGCGTGCGCGAAAAACGTGCGCCGCAACGCCCCCGAGGCGCTGCCGCCCGCGTGGAAGACGGGCAATTATCTCAATAATATTTTGGGGCTGCGCGAGGCATTGGCCGCGGGCGCGGACGATGTCATTTTGTTGAACGCGCAAGGTTGCCTTACGGAGACGAGCGTGCGCAATATTTGGCTCTTGAAAGACGGGGTCGCCTACACGCCGCCGTTGTCGGCGGGGATTTTGAGCGGGATCACGCGCGGGATTTTGCTGCGGGATTTCGCGGACAACCCCGTGCTGAAACTGCGCGAGGCGGATATCGCGTTTGAGACGCTGGGGGAATATGAGTCGGCCTTCATCACGTCGACGACGCAGGATATCGTGCCCGTGCGCATGATCGACGGGCGGGCGTTGCCCACGGATGCAAATTGCCCCGCCATGCGGCTGAAGGATTTTGTGCGGCCCGGGATTTTGGGGCTGTGCGCGCGGACGCCGGAGTTTAAGATTTTGTGAAATAAAAAAGGCCGCCCTGAAAAAATTCAGGGCGGCCTTTTTTATTATTGGGCGCGCATTTGCTGCGCGTGTTCCAAAATTGTCTTTTTGCTGAGGGCTACGGCTTCGGGGGTGTTGCGGTGGTCGACGAGCGGCATGGGGAGGATTTCCTTGCGGCCTTTTAAATTGTTGTAGGCGGCGTAGATCGTAGTGGGGGGGCAGACGTTGTCGGCGAAGCCCGCCGTGACGAGGGCCTGCGCTTTGATGCGCGCGGCGAAATTGGCAGCGTCGAAATACTGCGCCGTTTCGATGATTTCGGGCGTCTGGGGCTTGCCGTCGGGGCGGTTGTAGGGCCAGCCGTTGATGCGGCCGACCGTTTCGCCCGTCAAGTCGCACATGCCGGGGATGCCTGCGACAAAGAGCGTCACCTTTTCGTGCAGCCCCGCCGCGGCGAAGGCCTGCGCGCCTCCTTGGCTGCCGCCGTAGACAACGATCGTTTTGCCGTCCCACGCGGGGTGTTCCGTCGCTAGGTCTATCGCGCGTACTAGGCGCAAGAACGCGCCGCGAAAATAGAACGTCTCGCGGTTGTCGCGCCCGCGAATGAAATAGTCTTTCAGGTCGGTTTGGTAGCGCTGCAGGTAATACTCGTTGGTTTGGCCGTTGGGCGTGCCGTGGATGTTGAAGTCCAACGCGATAAAACCTTCCTTCGCCCACTCAAGCGTCTTGCCTAGGTTCGCCGTGCTGACGCCCGCGCCCTGCGTCGTGATGATGATCGGGAGGCTTTTGGGCGCGGCGTTCGCGGGTATTGAAAGGTAGGCCGTGATCGGGCCTTCCGGGGTTTTGGCCAGCACGTCGAAGGAGTTGACGGATTTTTCCTTGGTTTCGACGGAGGTGAGGGTGATGTCCAGCGGCGTCTTTCGGACGGTTTGCTTTTGCGCAACCCAAAAGGCGTCGAAATCGTCCGGCACGATTGCGCAGGTTTTTATGTCCTGCGGGTCGAAGGCGGCTCCGGCGCGGCCGCCCGCCGGTTTGCCCTCGGGAGATTTGAAGTCGATGCGGCAGGTCAGAAAACCCGGCTCGTCGAGCGTGCCCGAAAAGCTGGCGGTGCCGTTTTCCAATGTTTTTGAGCCGTAGGTGATGAAGGGCGCCACGTTGTCCTTTGTCAGCCGCCATTTGATTTCGGCGTTTTCGAACGGCTGGCCGTCTTTTTTGACGGTGACGAAGAAGGTCGCCGTCTCGCCTTGCTTGTACAGGGCGTTTGCGCGGTCGGTCGCCATGTCGATCGTGTAGGTCTGCGCGGCGAGCAGGGTGGCCGAAAGGGCGAAGAGGAGGGTTGTTATTTTCATTTTATTTTTTGGATGAGCATGTAAAAGCCGCCCGGCGCGGCGGACGGCTTTTTTTTGTAAAAGTGGTTTGCTTAGCGGGCGCGCATCTGGCGGGCGTGTTCGAGGATCGCCTGTTTGGCCGTGGCGAGCGCCTCCGGCGTCGCCCCGCGATGCTCGACCAGCGGCATCACCAGCATGCGTTTTTGGGTCGGGATGTTGTTGTAGGCGGCGTAGACGGTCGTGGGCGGGCACACATTGTCCGCGTAGCCGACCGTGACGAAGGCCTCGCCCTTGGCGCGGGCGGCGAAATTCACGCAGTCGAAATACTGCGCGGCGGCGATCTCCGCCGGTGTCATGTCGGTCGGTTTGCTCTGGGGGGTCGGGTAGCCGTAGCGGTTGGTAGGCCAGCCGTTGGTGCGGGCGGCGGAAACCCCCGTGATGTCGCACATCGCGGGGATCGCCGCGCAAAAGAACGTCACGCGCCCATCCAGCCCCGCCGCGGCGAAGGCCTGCGCGCCCCCTTGGCTGCCGCCTTGGGCCACAAGGATTTTTTGGTCCCATTCGGGGCGGGCGGTCAGCACCTCAAGGGCACACATCAGTCGCGTGTACAGGCCGCGGAAAAAATGCGTGTCGCGGGAATCGCGGCCTTTGTTGGGGTAATCCTTCAGCTCGTTTTTGGAGAGCGCGTCGTAGAAGGAAAGGGGCTTGTCGGCGGGCAGGCCGTGGACGTTGTAGTCGAGCGCGACGAAGCCGAGCTTGGCCCAGGTGCGGGTTGCCCCGAGACTCGAGCCGCGCACGCCCGCCCCGTGCAGGGTGATGATAGCCGGGCAGGTACCTGGCTTGGTGTCGGCGGGGACGGAGAGGAAGGCGCGGATGTGGCCGCCCGCGCAGTCGATCTGCATGTCGTAGGAGCGCACCGCCGGGTCGCCCGAGGGGATTTCCGTGGCGTTGACGGTGACGGGGGCGTCTTTCAGCAGTTTTTTCTGCGCGGCCCAGAAGGCGTCGAAATCCGCCGGGGCGGGGAGCGAGGGCTTGATGTCGAGCGGGTTGTAGGCCGCCCCCGCGCGGTAACCGATGGCCTTGCCGTCGGGGGTTTTGAAATCGATGCGGCATTGCAGAAAGCCCGGCTCGTCGAGCGTGCCGGAGAGCGTGCCCGTGCCCTTTTCGAGCGTCATGGAACCGCTGTCGATGAAGGGTTCCGCGCCGTCTTTGGAGATGCGCCACGCCACGGTGGCGTTCTCGACGGGTTTGCCGCCCTCCTTGACGCTGAAATGGAAAACGGCCTTTTCGCCCGGGAGATACTGGGCGTCCATGCGGTCGGTGCGCACCTCGACGGTGTAGGGGTAATCGGCGGCGAAGGCGAACAGGGCGCACGCCAAAAACAGGAGAAAGGCGGGGACTTTTTTCATGATAAGCCGCCATTGTGCCGTTGGGGGGTTGGTGATGTCAAAAATATTTGGGGGAGAGGCGCGAGGGCGGGTCGTTTTTTTGGGTTTTCACTGGCGGGAAAAATCTTTAGGATCGTTGACGTCACGTCCCTTATTTTCATATGAACAACAAACCCAAGAAAGTTGCTATTCTCACGGCGGGCGGCTTGGCCCCCTGTCTCTCCGCCGCCGTCGGCGGGCTGATCGCG
>JAVBTG010000197.1:0-18528 GCA_031556275.1 Opitutales bacterium | reverse complement strand
AAATTGCCGTGTGTTACAGAGGCCTCACGGCTCCCAATGGCCCTCCCGCCGTGCGCCAGCCCGCGTCAGCGCGCCGACGCGGAGGCCCATGCGGCGTCGCATAACGTGTCGCACGCGGAGAAATCGCGCAAATTCGACGCCAGTGCCCCCGGCAGCGACTCGCATCCCAACGTAGCCCCCAAGAGCGCCCCGACGATCGCGCCGCGGTAACAAGTGGCCCCGCCCAAATTGGCGTTGGCCAAGAGCGCGTTTTCCACCGCGGGGCAGTATTTCATCGCCAAAAACAGGCTCATGGGCAACGCGTGCGCGCTGAGCGAGGCGCAGCGCAACTCATAGGAGGCGATTTTTTCGTCGCTGGTTTTTTCCGTTGCCCATTGGACGATCGGCTTGGTCAGCAGGGGGTGCCCCTTTTCGACCTGCGCCTGAACGGCCTCCATGATTGTCTTCCCCTCAAAAATCGCCTCAAAGACGTCCGCCAGCAGCATCGCGACGGACTCCATCACCGGCGACACCTGCGTGATCGACACGGCCTCCGACACCTTCGCCCGCATTTCGGGCCTGCCGACGTAGTAAAGAATGACGGGCAACACCCACACAATCCCCGCGATGCTTTCGGAAAGCCCCGCGCGCTCGGCCGGCGGCTTGCCGTCTCCCTTGGCGGCGCAATACACCCTCCAAGGATCCGGCACCAACAAGTCGTTATGCTTGCCCGGAGTCAGCAGCAATTCCTCCGCTCTGCGGCAAAACCGCTCCGCCTCAAACCCGCGGTTGATCGCGAGCGTTTCGAGCATTTCTCTGGCCAGCAACACGCTCAGGCTATTGTCCCCTGCCTCAAGCCCGTGGTGGTAGTGCGTCTCGCGCCGCCCCCACATGGAGGCCTTGGGGCCGCGCACGTCGGCCTCGGCGTGGAATTTTTCGGCGGGAATCTTGTGCAAAATACTTTCGGGGTGCACCAGCTGCGGCTTCACGTAATGCGTGATGCGCCCGTAATCGCGCCGCATCTGCTCGCGGTTGTAATAACCGTGGGTGGGGGTGCCCAGCGCGTCGCCGATATGCATCCCCCAAAACGCGCCGTAAAACCGCGATCGGGGGGAAACAGCCGGCGCTCTGGGAGGCGGGGTAAGGGTGGATTCTTCAGTCATATTGGGATAAGTTTATGGGGTAAACTGTAAAACCGCGCAAAGGCGCCAGAAGTTTCACGCCAGCCATGTGCGCGCCCGCGGAAAAAGCGCACGGCAAGAAACCTGCTGCGCCGTGCTTAGGCTACAACCAGCCGCCATCCAGTCAACCACAAACTTTCCCATCTCATACAGAAAAGTTCTCCAATAAACAAATTTTATATAAGAATATATGCGCTCGTATCACATTCAATTTTCAAATATGCGTTAAAAAATCAAATTGGGCCAGAAACTAAGATTTGACAGTTAAAAAGAGATTTTCTATAAATAAAGAAAATACCATGAAGAGTAGCACCAAAACAACCAAAGGTCAGGTTCAAGTCTCCATTTCGATGAAGGCCCATCAGCTCAAGGCGATCGACGACGCCGCCAAATCCGAGAATCGTTCACGGTCAAACTGGATCATGAACCTGGTTGCCTCGCGCCTGTCGGACAAGTAAGGCCTTCGCCTTTTTCAGACACGGAGCGAGAGATTTTCAAAGAAGTACGCATCCGGCGCACTCCGCTCGGTCGCACCTCGAACCGATCCCGCAAAAAACCTTTTATCAAACGTCCCCAAAACCATTGGAGGCGCTGATAAAAGGTTTTTTTGCACCCAGGCCCTCTTTTACAAAAGCGGCTCCGCCGTGACAGCGGACGCTTGCGGGAAACGCCCCGCCCATCGCGCGGCGTCGCGGGCGAACACCTCGACCTGCGAGCGCGCGGCCCCGGTCAGCTCGCTGGCATGCGCCACCAACGCATCGAGCCGCTCGCGGGAAAGTTTCAAACGCCCGTCCTCCGCCAGCCGCGCAAACAAGTCATTGTCGGCCGACTCACCGGTGCGCATCGCCTTCGCGGCGGCCACGGCGTGCTCCTTGATGACCTCGTGGGCCTGCTCGCGGCCGACCCCGGCCTTCACGGCCTCCATGAGGATGGTGGTCGTCAGCAAAAACGGCAGATAACGGCGGTTTTCTTTCTCGATGACGGCGGCGTTGGCCTCCATCTGGCCCAGCACGGTGAGGAACGTTTCCAAAAGCCCGTCCAAGGCGAAAAACGCGTCGGGAAGGCACACGCGGCGCACGACGGAGCAGGAGACATCCCCCTCGTTCCACTGCTCGCCGGAAAGCCCCTCGGCCATCGTAAGATAGCCGCGCAAAATCACCAAAAACCCGTTGATGCGCTCGCAGTTGCGCGCGTTCATCTTGTGCGGCATCGCGGAGGACCCCACCTGTCCCGGCAAAAACCCCTCGCTGGCCAGCTCGTGCCCGGCCATCAGGCGCAGCGTCTTGGCAAAGCTCGAGGGCCCGCATGCCAACTGATAGAGGGCGGATAGTACCTCAAAGTCGAGGCTACGCGGGTACACTTGCCCGACGGAGCCAAGCACGCGGGTGATGCCCAAGTGCTTAAGCAAACGCGTTTCCAACTCGGCCACTTTTTTGTCGTCGTTGCCAAAAAGGGTCAGCTGGTCGAGCTGCGTGCCGACCGCGCCTTTGAGCCCGCGCACGGGATACGTTTCCACGATGCGGTCGAGCGCCTCGATCCCTCGCAAAAAGTCCTCGCCGAACATCGCCAAGCGCTTGCCAAACGTCGTGGGCTGGGCGGCTACGTTGTGCGTGCGGGCGGAAATAACAAGCCCCGACCACTGGCGGGCGCGCTCAGCCAGTTTTTGCGCGGCGGCCACGGCCTTTATGCGGATCAGCTCCATCGAGCGGAACACCTGCAGCTGCTCGACGTTCTCGGTCAAGTCGCGGCTGGTCATGCCCTTGTGGATGTGCTCAAACCCGGCCAGTGCGGCGAACTCGTCAATGCGCGCCTTCACGTCGTGGCGGGTGACGGCCTCGCGGGCGCGGATCGACTCGGTGTCCACATCGCTCTTCACGCGCTCGTAGGCGGCGATCGCCTCGGCGGGGATATCCAGCCCGAGGTCGCGTTGGGCCTTCGCCACGGCGATCCACAGCTCACGCTCGAGCAGGATGCGCCCCTTGGGCGACCAGATGTCGTTCATCGCCGTCGAGGCGTAGCGCATGGCCAGAATATTGGGAAGCAGTTCTTTCATGGATGATAAAATTTAAAAATAAAAAAACTCACGCCGCGGAATCGCCGAGGCAACGGATGACGGTCTCGCGCAAGACGGCCTCCTGGTCGTTCGGGCGCGACAATATCCCTCGGAACGCCTCCAAAAACTCTGCGTGAAAGCCGATTAGGCGCCGCAGTCGAAATCGCGCCGCGTCGCGCGCGAGAAAGCCCAACCCGTTCGGCCGCTGTGAAAACAAGCTCCCCTTATCTCCTTTAGCAAACAAATCCCCATACCGCCGCTGGGCCGCCTCGAAGGAATTTTTGTCGATCCAGTTGCCGCTCATGCGGGCCTCCCCGCTGTCGAGCAGGCTGCGCATCTGGATCAGCAGGCGGTTGCGCCCCTGCAGGGATGAAATCAGCCCGCGCGCGTCCTTGCGGGTGAAGAAGTACCGTTTCAACGCCTCCAGCGTGCCGGGCAGATCGTTCTCAAAAAAACGCGACACCGGCTCAAAAAACTCGCTCTCGCCGAAACTGGGCACCAAGTCGTCGATCAGCGCCGTCGAGATCCGCGCGTTTTTTTCACCCGCCAGATAAAGGGAAAGCTTCTGCGTCTCGGCAATGCACAGCCGCACATT
This sequence comes from Opitutales bacterium, assembly GCA_031556275.1. Taxonomy (GTDB): domain Bacteria; phylum Verrucomicrobiota; class Verrucomicrobiia; order Opitutales; family JAKPNF01; genus JAKPNF01. The sequence continues at coordinate 14,720 of JAVBTG010000197.1, read as the reverse complement.
GCCCTGCAGTTTTTCATAAAGATAATCCGCCGCCCCGCGCGCAAACGCCGCGCCGTATTCCTGCGCCACGCCGCCCAAAAGCGATTCCGGGGCGGCTTCCTCCGCGCTCACCGGCACAAATTCGCCGCCTTCTTTCAGCCGCTTGAATTCCGCCTTGCGCTGGTCGACGGGGCTGGCCGAAATGACGATCCCGACGCCCGCGTAGTCGATTTTCTCCAAGGCATCGCACAGCCGCTCGGCCTCGGCCTTCGCGCCCTTGGACTCGCCCGTGCGCGAGCTCCCCAAAAAATTGACGCCCTTCAGCCACACGGCCTTGCGGTCGCCAAAAAGCGAAACCGTCTGCGCCGCCGCGATAAACCGACCCACCGCGTCGGCCACTTCGTCGACGTTCTGCGCCCCGCCCTCGACGATTTCCTTTGAAAAATCGTCCGCCAAACCCTCGCTGAGCCGCTCAAACACCGCCCGCGCCCGACGCTCGACCAGATAGTCGTCGTCGCCGCAGACAAAAGTGTAAGTGGTGGGCGCGTCAGCCATACTTTGTCCACCATACCAAGCCCCCCTGCCCTTTTAAAGCAGATTTGACAGCTTTTGCAGCACAGCCCTCGCCGCCAAACACCGCACCCGCGCCCGATCACCCTCAAACACAAATTTCTGCGCGTCGGCCCCCTTTCCCCTGACGGCCCATCCCACATACACTTCCCCCACGCGTTCGCCGTCAGGCCCGGCAAAGCCGCTGACGCTCAGCGCGATATCGCACGCGTACAAACGCAACGCCCCATCGGCCATCGCACACGCGCACGCGGCGCTGACGGCCCCTTCCTTTTCGAGCAAAGCCCCGTCCACGCCCAGCACGTCGCGCTTGGCCCGGTCGCAATAGCACACGGCCGACCCCGCGAAATACACCGACGCCCCCGCGCGCTGCGTCACCGACGCCGCGACCATCCCGCCCGTGCACGATTCGGCGAACGCCACGCGCAACCCCGCGCGCGCCAGTTTGCCCGCCAACACGTCGTCGACTAGAACAGGGCCGTCGTCGGTTTTGGAAATATCGTCTGCTCGCATAGGCAAAAAATTAACTTATATCCCTCATATTAGCACACAATTTCCCGCTTATGCAAAACCCCCGTTCATACATATCCTTGCCCTTTGCGCCTTTGGCGCGGCATAATCACAACCCGCCCGACCTTCCCGCGCGGAAAAATCGCGCAAGACGAAGTTTGAGGAAGTCGTGAGGCGGGGCGTGTACCTTGGTACTCGTCCCGCTTCTCGACGACGAAAAACGCAGTATTGCGCGATTTTAACCGCGGGAACGCAAAAAACCGGAGGTTTTTTGCGTGTGACTCCCCGAGGCCTCCCATCTTCCAAAAGCCATTTCGTTCAGCGACAGCTTGTCATCATGCCACCATCCTCAGGCGAAACCATCAAGGAAAAACTGCGCACGCTGCCGCACGCGCCGGGGGTGTACATGATGAAAGACCGCCTTGGCTCCGTCCTCTACGTCGGCAAAGCCAAGGACCTCAAAAAGCGCGTCTCCAACTATTTCCAGCCCTCCCGCAAAGAAGCGGCCGCCCGCCCGAAAATCGCGGCCATGATGCCGCTGGTGCGCGACGTGGAAGTGTCCGTCGTGCGCAACGAGACGGAGGCGGTGCTGCTCGAAGGCCGCCTCATCAAGCACTGGCGGCCCAAATACAACACCGACTTCACCGACGACAAGCGTTTCCCCTTGGTGCGGCTCGACATGGGGCGCGACATCCCGCAGTTCGTCGTGTGCCGCCTGCGGCGCGAAGACGGGGCCGCCTACTTCGGCCCCTTCGCCCACGGCGGGACAGTGCGCCGCACGCTCGCCCAAATGCGCAAACGCTTCGGCGTTCTTTTGGGCGACACGCGCCCGCAACCACTCCCCGACGGGCGCTGGAAACTCTACGACGACGTGCGCGCCGAAATCTACGGCCACCCCAACGAGGTGACACGCGAGCAATACCGCGAATCCCTCAATCAAGCCGTCGCCTTTCTGGAAGACCGCGCCCGCCAATGGCGCGGCGAGCTGGAGGAGCGCATGCAACAGGCCGCCGCCAAAAAGCGCTACGAGGAGGCCGCCCACCTGCGCGACTTGTTGCGCGACTTGGAAAAGGCGTTCGTCCCCGCCCGAAAATTCACCGAATACGTGCCCGCCGAGCGCAACCCCGAGGGCGCGCAAATGCTGCTGGCCCGCGCGCTCGGCCTCTCCAAAAAAGTGCGCACGATGGAGTGCTTCGACATCTCCCACATTTCCGGCAGCTTCGCCGTGGCCTCGATGGTGCGGTTCGAGGACGGCGCGCCCGCACGCCAGGCCTACCGCCACTTTCGGATAAAAAGCTTCGTCGGCAACGACGACTTCCGCGCCATGCGCGAGGTCGTGGCCCGCCGCTACCGCCGTCTTCACGAAGAAAAAAAGCCCTTCCCCGACCTCGTGGTGATCGACGGCGGCAAAGGCCAAGTCTCGTCCGCTCTCCAAGCGTTCGCCGAAGAGGGGCTGACGCCGCCCGCCCTCATCGGGCTCGCCGAAAGCGAGGAGGCCGTCGTTTTTTCGGACCCGGCAAAACCGCCCCTGGTGCTGCCGCGCAGCGACCCCGCCTTGCGCCTGCTCCAACGCCTGCGCGACGAGGCCCACCGTTTCGCCAACACCTTTAACGCCGACTGGCGCAGCCGCAAAATCAAGGAAAGCGTCTTGGACGAATGTCCCGGACTCGGCCCCAAAAGCCGCGCGGCGCTCTTGGCGCACTTCGGCTCCATCCAAAAACTGCGCGCGGCGAGCGAGGCGGACATCGCCGCGGCCCCCGGGTTCGGGCCAAAACGCGCCCGCGAAATCCACGCGTTTCTAAAACGCCTAGCCGCCCCCATGCCGGTGCGCGACACCCTGCGCCTGCCGTCGCCGACAGCGAAAAATTAAACGCCCGACTTTTACGCCGCCAGCAGGAAATACAACCCCGCGACGCCGAGGGTCAAAACCACCACTGCCAGCAACCGCACACCGTAGAGCATTTTGGGGAAATGCACAAAATGCTCGTCCTTGAGCGAGAGCCGTGAACGCCGCTGGCGGAAGCGCACCCACCGCTCATACAAGTGGTCGCTCGAAGAGGTCAGCACGTACACGCTGCAGGAAAGCGGCAACAGCACCGCGATCGCCACCAGCAGCCAGAAGATAATGAGCAGGAAATTCATGCGGACGTTCGTTGACAGCCTATGCCGAAATATCGTTTTTTTCAACCCCGAAAAGCTTCGCGGGTTCCTTATCGGCCATAAGAGTATGGCTTGCGGGCGCGCCTCAAATGTTCTATCAAAGAAAGAACGTTATGCACGACTTTATCCGAACGATTCGCAGCTGGGCGGGCATCCTTTTGTTGTCGGCGGGAACCGCTTGGGCAGCACCCGCGGCGGCACCCGCCCCCCAGAACGAGCCGTCCTTGGAGAAAATTTTGAGCCTGCACGTGAAGGCCATGGGTGACGTGCGCAATTGGGACGGCATCCAAATGGTGCGCATGGCGGGCCGCTTCGAACTGCAGCAGCCGGGGGTTCGTTTTTCGGAATGGCGGCGCAAACCCAATTTGTTGCGCGTGCAATGGACTTCGCCCCAGCGGGAGACCGTGCTGGACGTGGGGTGCAACAGCCAAGTGGCCTGGTACGTCTCAAGGGCCGGTGGCAAGATACGTCGTTCGACGATTCCCGCAGCGCAGGCCTCGGCGCTCAAACGCAAGGCGGTGCTGGAAGACACGATCCTGCGCGAATCCCGCACCGTCCTGCGCAACTGGGACCGCTTGGACGACCAAACCGTGAACGGCGCCGAATGCTACGTCCTGCGGCACAGCCCCCTGCAGGAGCCGGTGGAGACATTGTTTCTGGACAAAAAAACTCTCTATATCCTGCGCCGCGAAGTCCAGACGGACAAAGGCGTCGAGATCGAGGAGTTCGGCGACTACCGCCCCGTCAACGACATCCCTTGGCCGCACCGACTGACCTTCTTTGAGGACGGCCAAAAAAGCGAGGTCGCCATCGTGGAGAGCATCCAGGTGAACCCAGGCATCTCCTCCCTGTTTTTCCGCCCGCCGCCGGAAGCGGCGCAGCCAGCGCAGCCGCCCGCTGCCCCCGCTGCCGAAGCGGCCAATCCTTGAACCTAGAGTGTGTTCTAATTTTCAAAAACGCCCTAAGGGCGCAAAAAAAACCGCAGGATAAAATCCTGCGGTTTTTTCGTGAAACAAAGCTTATTTCTCCAGGTGGCCGGAGACGAGCTTCGTCATTTCGAACATGCTGACCGAGGCCTTGCCGTTGAACACAGCCTTGAGGGCGGCGTCGGCGTTGATCTGGCGGCGGTTCTTCTTGTCCTGCAGGTTGTTCTTCTTGATGTAGTCCCAGAGCTTGCTGGTGAGCTCTGTGCGAGGAAGCGGCTTGGCGCCGACAACGGCGGCGAGCTTGGCGTCCGGGGTTACGGGTTTCATGAAGGCCGCGCTGGGCTTGCGCTTGGCGGGCTTCTTTGCGGAAGTGGGTTTTTTGGTTGCCATACGAGTACAATTTCAATTCCCCGCAATGGCTTTTGCAACATCTTTTTACGAGGGAAAACACGCTTTTTTCACCCTCATTCGGGGTTGACTGCGAGGGCGGGCGGTGTTAGCGAAACACCCGTTTTTTGTATTCAAATATTAAATACGACCTCCCTCGGCGGCCCGCGCGAACTCCCCGAGGCAATCGAACACGGCGGCGGCCAGCCGCCGCTCCTCGTCCCGTGGGGCCAGCATGTCGGGGATCATGACGGGGCGCATCCCCGCCGCGGCGGCCCCGCGCACGCCCGCGAAGCTGTCCTCCAGCACAACGATCTCCGAGGGCGGCACCCCGAACGGCTCGGCGGCCTTCAGGTAGATGTCGGGGAAGGGTTTCCCCCTTTCCACCGTCTCGCCGCCGACCACGCGCGGGACGCGGGCCAGAATCCCGGCCTTCCCGAGCTTGAAGCGGGCGCGCTCGGTGTGCGTGGAGGTGGCCACGGCCCGCAGCCATTCGTGCCGGTCCAAAAAATCAAACAATTCCATAACCCCGGGCCTCAGCGGCACCGGCTCCGTCTCGATCAGCTCCGCGTAGCGCGCGTCGCTGCGCAGGAACATTTCCTCGGCGGGCACGTCTGGCCCGTAGATCGCCCGCAACACTTCTGCAATATCCTCGCTGCGCAGCCCGATCATCCGCGCGTAATCCTCCTGCCGCATCTCAAAGCCCAGCGACGCGGCGGCGTGTTGGAACGCCCTTAGGGCGATGCGCTCGGTGTCGAGCAACAAGCCATCCATGTCCAATATGATCGCGCGCGCCATACTCTCACCTTCCGCGACCACTGAGACAAAGTCAATTTTTATGCTGTGAGTGTTTTCGGATCCGTGCATACTATGCCCAACATGAGCGCGAAAAAAATCCCCCTTCCCCTCCTCGCCGCATTTTGCGACGCCCAAACCGTCCGCGAAAAAGTGCCGGACTTCGACGGCGCGTGCAACGGCCTGCAGTGCGAAAACAGGGGCAAAACGGCATCCCACATCGGGGCGGCGGTCGACGCGGGGCTGGGCACCTTTGAACGCGCGGCTTTCGCAGGGGTGGATTTTCTGATCGTCCACCACGGCCTTTTCTGGAATGCCCCACACCCCTTCACAGATGTGAACTTTAAGCGGCTGGACTGCCTGCTCTCCCACGACATCGCCCTTTACTCCTCGCACCTGCCGCTCGACGTGCACCCGCGCATCGGCAACAACGCGACCCTCATGCGCCTGCTCGGCCTTAAAATCAGCGCATGGGAGCTCCCCCACGAGGGCAGCCCGACGACACCGACCGCGACCGCCTGCCCCACCCGCGCGGCCCTGCGCAAAAAACTCGAAACCCTTTTCCCCGCCAGGATCACCTGCGTCGAAAAGGGACCGACGCGCCCCAAAAAAATCGCCGTCGTCTCCGGCAGCGGGGCGAGCATCGTCCCGCATTTGAGGAAAATCGGCGCGGACACCCTGATCACGGGGGAGCTGCGCCAAGCCCATTTTACCGTGGCCGAGGACGAGGGGCTGAACCTCTACTGCTGCGGCCACTACGCGACGGAAGTGTTCGGCGTGCAAAACCTCGCCGCGCTCGCGGCCAAGCGCTTCGGCCTCCCCTTCACCTGGATCCCGTCCGGCTGTCCCTTGTGAGAGCCTTTGACTTTTCGCCCCCCATCTTCTACACTGCGCCCCATGAAAACGATCGGCATCATCAACGGCCCCAACCTCAACCGCCTCGGCAAACGCGAGCCGGACATCTACGGCACGCAGACCCTGCAGGACCTTGAGACCAAGCTCGCGGCCCGCGCGGAGGCCCTCGGCGTGCAGATCGACTGCATCCAGTCGAATCACGAGGGCGACCTCATCGACCGCATCTACGCGTGGGCCGACGAGGGCGTGGAGGGCGTCGTCATCAACGCGGGCGGCCTCACCCACACGAGCGTGGCCTTGCGCGACGCCGTCGCGGGCTGCGGCATCCCCTGCGTGGAGGTGCACATCAGCAACATCCACATCCGCGAGACATTCCGCCACGAATCGCTGCTGAGCGCGGTGTGCGTCGGCAGCATCGTGGGACTGGGCTTGGAAGGCTACGCGCTGGCCCTGCGCTATCTGGCGGGGCTTAAAAAATAGGCCCATTGTTTCCCGCACAAAAAAGGCGCGCCACGTTCCCGGCGCGCCTTTTTTTGTGCGAACTGCGGGCAATCTCACGCCTCCGGCTCGTGCGTCCCGAGCGCCGTCAGTTGCGAGAACAAAAAGTTCTTCAAAAGCGCCTGCGCCTTTTCCGAGGAAGGCTGGGCCACGGCCGCCTCGGCGGTCTGGCGCATGTCCTCCATGCGCATGTGGCGCACGAAATATTTGATCTCCGGCAGCAGCGCGGGCGAGGCGCTCAGGCTGTCGACGCCCAGCCCCAGCAGCAGGGGCGCGTAGACGCTCTCCCCCGCCATTTCGCCGCACACGCTCACGGGGATGCCCGCGGCCTTGGCGTGCCTCACCACCATCGCCAGCGTGCGCAGCACGGCGGGATGGGTGGGGTCGTACAAATGCGCCACACGCTCGTTCACGCGGTCGATGGCGATCGTGTATTGGATCAAATCGTTCGTGCCGACGCTGAAAAAGTCGCAGTGCTTGGCCAGCAAGTCCGCGACCATGGCGGCGCTGGGCACCTCGATCATCGTGCCGACGGCCATGTGCTCGTCGAAACGCGCGCCCCTGTGGCGCAGCTCCCCCTTGGCCTCCTCCAAGGCGGCCTTCGCGCGCAAAAGCTCCTCCAGCCCGCTGATCATCGGGAACATCAGCTTTATTTTCCCGTAAGCCGAGGCCCGCAAGATCGCGCGCAACTGGTCTTTGAAAACGGCGGGATTTTCCAGGCAAAAGCGGATCGCGCGAAATCCCATGAAGGGGTTCGCCTCATCGTCCACAAAGCGGTAATGCGAGTTTGTCTTGTCGCCGCCCAGATCGAGCGTGCGGATCGTCACCGGCAGGGGGGCCATGCTCTCCGCCACCTCGCGGTAGACCTCAAACTGCTCCTCCTCCGTCGGGATCGAATCGGTGCGGATAAAAAGGCTCTCCGTGCGGAAAAGGCCGATTCCTTCCGCGCCGGAGCGCTTGACGGCGGCCAGATCCTCCGGCCCGCCGATGTTGGCCTGCAAGACAAACGGCTTTTTGTCCGCCGTCAGGGAGGACAGCGTGGCGATCCCCTCGTACTTGCGCTGGAGCTCGCGGCGGCGCTCGGCCAGCCGCGCGTAGCGCACGCGCGTGCCCTCGGTCGGGTTCACGATGACGAGGCCCTCGTAGCCGTCCACGATCACATTGGCCCCGTTGGGTATCTGCTCGACGCCCACGCGCAGCCCCACGACGGCGGGCACCTGCATCGAGCGGGCCATGATGACGGTGTGGCTCGTGCGCGAGCCCATGTCGGTCAAAAACGCCAGCACGTTGGGCCGGTCGATCGAGGCCGTGTCGGAGGGGGTGAGGTCGGGCGCCACAATCACGCTCGGGCTGCCGAGGTTCCCCAAGGAGACGGCGTGCATTCCCATCATGTTCTGGAGCAGCCGCCGCGCGACGTCGCGGATGTCGGTCACGCGCTCCTTGATGTAGTCGTCGTCCATCTGGCTGAACACCTCGATGTAACGGCGAACGACCTTTTGGAAACAAAACTCGATGTTGAAATGGGAAGTGCGCTGTTCGCGGATCGTCTCCTCGATGAGGGCCGGATCCTCCAGCACCAGCAAATGCGCCTCGAAAATATGGGCCTCGGCGCTGCCCAGCCGCGCCTCCACGTCCGCGCGCAGGCGGTTGATCTGCTCGCGCGTGCGCAAAATGGCGAACTCAAACCGGCGCACCTCGGTCGCGTGCTGCGATTCCGGCAAAATCTGGTGCGGTATCTCCAGCTCCTTTTGCACGTACACCAGCACCCGGCCTTCCGCGATCCCCGGAGAGGCCGCAAGGCCGTGCAACATAACCTGCGTCTGGTTTTCGTCGGGCATTCGGGTGTGTTTTAAAAACGCGCGCGGGGTTTCATTTAAAACTCACCCCTACGCGCTTCCTGCTCTGAGCCTAAAGCATTTCCCCCGGCTTTCAATCCTATTTCAGGGCGCACTCGGCCACCCACGAACCGGCACCCCACGCGTTTTCCACACAGCGGCGCAAGGCCTCAATGTCCGTCTTTTCATTCGGCAGGGCGAAACAGGCGCTGCCGCTGCCGCTCATCATGCAGCGGATGCCGAATTTTTGGCGAATCTGTTCCAGCAGTGTCGGCAACGCGACATACTTTTCAAAGGCGACCTCCTGCATATTATTGAAAAGCGGTATATCCCCCTCGGGCCGCGCCAGCCAATCCGCCAGCAGCGCCTCGGCCTTTTCGGGGGCCAGATAATATTTCGGGGCCTCGGCCTTCATCTGCCCGTAGGCCCATCCGGTGTTGATGCCGAAGGACGGTTTAAAAATGCACACGCGCGTCCCCGAAATCCGCCGCAAGGCGGCCTCCGGCAATGCGTCCAAGGCATCGCCCCGCCCGCGCATGACGACGGGTCGGCCCTTGATGAACAGCGCGCAGTCCGAGCCGACGGCGGCCACGGCCTCCTCCAAAAATGCGTCCGGCATGGGCGTCGGGCACAGCCGATTGAGCGCGATCACGGCGGCAGCCGCGTTGCCGCTGCCCCCGCCCAACCCGGCCCCGGCGGGCGTCTTTTTTTCCAGCACGAAATGGACGAAGGACGGTTGATTGTCCGGTGCCAGCCGCGCGCGAAACGCGGCGGCGGCCTTTAAAATAAGGTTCGTGCCGTCCGTCGGCACCCCGGGAAAATCACATTCCAAGCTATCCCCATCTTCCCGCACGGCGGGCCGCACCTCCACCGTGTCACCCCAGTCCAGCGGCGCGACCAAGCTCACCAGATCATGGAACCCGTCGGCGCGCACGCCGGTAATGGCGAGCACCAGATTGATCTTCGAGGGCGAAAACACGCGGAACGACTGCATCGTTTCATGATGGGCGATTTGCAAAATCGGGGCAAGCCGCGCTTTTGGTTTCCCCTTTTCGCGCCGTCCCGCTACACTGAAAAGATGCCCGAACCGACCGAACTGATCCTCGCCCTCGATGTGGAAACCCAAGCCGACGGCCTCGCCATGCTCAAACGCGTGGGCCCCGATTTGAAATGGGTGAAACTCGGCCTGCAACTGTTCACCCGCCACGGGCCGGACATCGTGAAAGCGGTCGCCGACATGGGCTATAAAGTCTTTCTCGACTTAAAACTCCACGACATCCCCAACACGGTCGCCAGCGCCGTAAAATCCCTAAAGGGTGTGCCGTGCGACTTGCTCACGCTCCACACCTGCGGGGGCGGCGAGATGATGCGCTGGGCCGTGGAAGCCGCCGCGCAGACAAACCCGAATTTGAAACTCCTCGGCGTGACGGTCCTCACCTCCATGGACGAAGCCGCCCTGCGCGAAACCGGCGTGGAAGCCACCCCGGCGGTCCAAGTCGCGCGCTTGGCCAAACTCGGCCTCGGTTGCGGCCTGCAGGGCCTCGTGTGCTCCCCCTTGGAGCTGCCCGCCCTGCGCGAGACGTTCGGCCCCAAGCCCCTCTTGGTGACCCCCGGCGTGCGCCCCTTGGGCAGCGCCGCCGACGAGCAAAAACGCGTCATGACTCCCGCCCAAGCCGCGCGACTGGGGGCCTCCCACATCGTGGTCGGCCGCCCCATCCTGAAAGCGCCGGATCCGGCCGCCGCCGTCCGCGCCATCCGCGCCGAACTCTCAGGCAACTAGGTTTCACTCAGACAACAAAAAACCCTTCCGCCATAAACAAGCGGAAGGGTTTTTTGTTGTGCGAAACACGCGCCCACAGCAACGCCGCCCCTCACAAGGAAAGGACGGCGCATGAAACGAACCCGGTGTTACTGGTTCGCGTAGCGGTTGCGCAGCATGTTGGTGAACGCGGCCACCTTTTTCTTGCGGCGGCGCACCTCGCAGGGCTTTTCGAAATAGCGCTTGGCGCGGTAGTCACGGATGATATCCTCGCGGTCCAGCTTCTTTTTAAGCCGGCGGATCGCCTTTTCCATGGGTTCGCCTTTGCGGATCTTTACTTCAACGGGCATACGGTCTAAGGTTTTGAATTAGAGTAAAGAATTTATGACAACATTTTCCGACTCTCTGGTCAACCGAAATCTTACCGCCCCCGAGCGCGACGCCCTGATCGCGGCGCTGGCCGACCGTCAAACCGACACGCGCCGCGCGCGCATGCGGCAGGTTTTGGAGGGGCGCACGCGCCGCCTGTGCCTCGTGCTCGAGGACATTTTCCAGCCCCACAACGCGGCGGCGTGCTTTCGCTCCTGCGAGGCCTTCGGGGTGCAGGACGTCCATTTCATCATCAACCGCAATGATGTTTTCCGGGGAAAATACGACTCGGGCGTGGCCATGGGCAGCGACAAATGGCTCACCAAAACCCGCTGGGGCACAAAGAAATACGACTGGAAAGACCCTGAAACGACCCCCTACGAGGCGACCGCCGAATGCCTCGAACGCCTGAAATCGCGCGGCTACCGTTTGGTAGCCACGACCCTGCGCGAAGACTCCGTCCCGCCCGAGGCCATCCCGACCGACAAACCCCTCGCCCTCTTGATCGGCTCCGAGGAGCGCGGCCTGTCCGACACGGCGCACAAAATGGCCGACCTCGCCGTCCAAATCCCCATGCAGGGTTTCGTGCAAAGCCTGAACCTTTCGGTGTGCGCGGCCCTGTTGCTGCGCGCGCTCACCCTTCAACTGCGCGAACGCGGCGAAAACATCGCCTTGGACGCCGAAGCCCAAAAAGCCCTCTACCTCGAATGGCTGCGCAAAGACATCACCGGCAGCGAACGCATCGAGGCGGAATTATTCGGCCAAAAGTAACGTTTTAATCCCTGCGCTTCCAACGCGGCTCCGGCAGCGTGGGAATAGGAGTGTCCACCAACGCCCCGGCGACGGCGGGGTGCTTGCGAAACGCCGCAAACTGCGCGGGCGCCACTTTCCAGCTCAGCGACATCGGCAGTTTGGCCGGAAGCACGCGGTTGTCGGCCCCTTTAAACGCCACATGCACGCGCGTGTTGCCGGACTGCCCGCCCCCGATCAGCAGATCGGAAAGTTTTTGCAAAAAGTCAACGCAGGCGTCCTTCTTCGCGGGGTCGAGCACCCACGTCACGGAGCGCACCAACGAGCCGTCCCCCAGCTTGCGCTCAAGCGGGTCGAATTCCGAAATGTTCAGCGAGCGCTCCTGCCGCTCGGGGTCAAAACGCACCTCGCCGGAAAGCACGACGACCGCGTTTTCAATCAGCGCCTCGCGGTGTTTTTCATAAACACTCGGAAATAAATTGATCGCGAACGACTCCTTGCGCGTGATGAGCTTGAAACTCGCCCACAGCCGCTTGTCCTTTTTGGTAAAACGCTGCACGACCCCCGTCACCACCCCGCACAAACGAAACGGCGTGCGGTTCGGCGTCATCTGGAAAGTTTCCTCGGTAATCGTGTCGATGGCGTCGCTCAGGCCCCGGTAAATATTCATCGGATGCCCCGAGACGTAGAACCCCAGCAGCTCCTTTTCAAACTGCAGTTTTTCATTCAGCGACATCGGCTTGCCGGTCGTCTGAATCGAGGCGGTCTTCGCGGGCGCGCCCGCGTCGTCGCCGCCGAGCATGTCAAACAAACTCGACTGCCCCTTGGCGGCGTCCTTCTGGCGCGAGGCGGCCTCCGACATCACGGCGTCGACCGAGTCGAGCAGATGCTTGCGGTCCGCCCCCGAAAAATCAAATCCCCCCGTCTTGATCAAACACTCCAGCACGCGCTTGTTCACGGCACGCCCGTCCATGCGGTTGACAAAGTCCGAAAAGTCGGCGAACGGCCCGTTCTGGTCGCGCTCGGCGATGATTTTTTGCGCCGCCAAATCCCCCACGCCCTTGATGGCCGCGAGCCCGAATCGGATCGTGCCGAGCGTCTTTCCCGTTTTGTCCGGAACAGGGGTAAACATCTCGCGCGAGTGGTTGACGTCGGGGCCCAGCGCCTCGATCCCCATCGCGGAGGCCTCGCCGATAAAATGCGAGACCTTGTCCGCGTCGCCCAGCTCCCCCGAAAGCACGGCGGCCATGAACTCGACGGGATAATTCGCCTTCAGATACGCCGTGCGGTAGCTCACGATCGCGTAGGCCGCGGAGTGCGATTTGTTGAACCCGTATTGCGCGAACTTTTCCAAAAGCGCGAAAATCTCCTCCGCCTTTTTCGCGGGGATGTTGTTGGTCTTTTTCGCGCCCTCGATGAACACGCTTTTTTGCCGCCGCATCTCCTCGGCGTCCTTCTTGCCCATGGCGCGGCGCAAAATATCCGCGCCGCCCAGCGAGTACCCCGCGACGCGGCGGGCCGCCTCCATCACCTGTTCCTGATAAACCAAAATGCCGTACGTCTCGCGGCACACGTCCTCGAGCAGCTCGTGCGGGTAATGAATCGAGGCGGGGTTGTTTTTCCCCTCGATGTACTGCGGGATAAACGCCATCGGCCCCGGCCGGTACAGCGCGATCAGCGCGATGATCTCGTCGATCGACGAGATGGAAAACTGCCGGCACAGGTTCTGCATTCCGCCGGATTCCAGCTGGAACACGCCGACCGTGCGCGCCTCGTTGAGTAGCTTGAACGTCGCGGCGTCCTCAAGCGGCACGCGCTCGATCGAAAAATCCAAATCGGGGTGCGTGCGCCGCACGTTGGCCTCGGCGTCGGCGATAACCGTCAACGTTTTTAGCCCCAAAAAATCCATTTTCAACAGCCCCAGATCCTCCGACGTCTTTTTCTCGTACTGGGTCGTGAGCGCGCCCTCCTGCAAGGTGACGGGGATAAACTCCGTCACCGGCCTGTCGGTGATGATGATGCCAGCGGCGTGCTTGCCGGTGTTGCGCACCATCCCCTCGATGACCTCGCCCTCCTCGACAATCTGCTTCACGATCGGGCGCGTGCGCATGGATTCCTGCAGTTCCTTCGACCCCTTCACGGCGTCCTCCAACTTGATGTTGAGGACGTCCGGGATCATCTTGGCGAGCTTGTCGCCCTCGTCGTAGGAAAGGTCGTTGATGCGAGCCAGATCGCGCACGATCATCTTGGCCCCGAACGTGCCGAAGGTGATGATGTTGCACACGCAGTCCTCGCCGTATTTTTGGCGCACGTACTGGATAACCTCCTCGCGGCGGCGCATGCAAAAGTCGATATCGAAGTCCGGCGGCGACACGCGCTCGGGGTTCAAAAACCGCTCGAATAAAAGCCTAAAACGCAAAGGGTCGATATCCGTGATGCGCAGCGCGTACGCCACGAGGCACCCCGCGCCGGAACCGCGCCCGGGCCCCACGGGGATCCCCTGCTTGCGCGCCCAGTCGATGAAATCCCACACGATCAGAAAATAATCCAAAAACCCGGTCTTCTCGATGATGCCCAGCTCGTAGTCGAGCCGCTCGCGCAGCGTCGCGGCGAGGGCGCGTTTTTTCTCGTCGAGCGCGGGGTTGTCGGCGTCCTCGTAGCCCACGCCATACAGCTCGCGCAGGCCCTTCATGCAAAGCTCCTTGAGATACGCCGTCTTGCCGTCCCCCTTCTCGGCGACCTCAACCGGCAGCGTGTAGACGGGATAGTTGCTCTTGCCGAAGGAGAACTTGTAGTCGCACATGTCGGCGACGTGCACGGTGTTGGCAATCGCGTCGGGCCGCTCGGCGAACAGCTTCGTCATCTCCGCGCCGCTTTTGAGATAAAACTGCTGCGTGCCGTACCGCAAACGGTCCTGATCCGTGATCTTCGCGCCCGTTTGAATGCACAACAGCGCGTCATGCGGCTTGTGGTCGGCGGCGCGCACATAATGCACGTCGTTGGTCGCCACGACCTTCACGCCGAACTCGTCCGCGAGCTTGAGCAATCCCGGGATGATCTTGCGCTGCTCCTGAATCCCGTGGTCCTGAATCTCGATAAAATAGCGGTCTTTCCCGAAAATCTGCAAAAAATCGTCGAGCGCCTTCTTGGCCCCGTCCATGTCATCCCGAAGAATCGCCTGCGGGATCACGCCCTGCAAACACCCGCTCAACCCGACCAGCCCTTTGGCATATTGCGCGATGCACTCCATATCCGCGCGCGGCCTGTAATAAACACCTTTCAAATGCGTCTGCGAGACGAGCTGCGTCAGGTTGCGGTAGCCCTCGT
>JAVBTG010000161.1:0-4630 GCA_031556275.1 Opitutales bacterium | reverse complement strand
GTGCGCGTGGTGCAGCTGCTCGACGACGTGGCCGAGGAGGACGCCCGCCGCGCCGAAAAATACGGGCAACCTTCGGGGGAGTAAATTATGGGACTGGCTCAGGCTCAACACGCGATTTTCCGTGAGGCGCTCGCGCACCGCTAGGCGTCCGCGCGCCCGGTCGCCGTCGTCGGCCATGTGCGCCCGGACGGCGACTGCATCGGCTCGCAGGTGGCCCTGTGCCGCTTTCTTTTGAAACAGGGAATCGAGGCGGTGTGCGTGAACACCCACGATGTCCCGCGCACCATGCGCGGCTTCCTCGGCGGCACCCCCTTTGTCACGGGCACGCACTGGGTGCCGGAGGGCCACGTGTTCATCACGGTGGACTGCTCCAACAAAAAGCGCTGCGGCGACCACATGAGCCAGCTCATCTCCGAGATTTTTCTGGCGATCGACCACCACCGCTCCAACGACGGGTTCGGCGGCCTCAACATCATCGACGACACCAAGGCCGCCACGTGCGAGATTTTGACGGAGCTTTTCCTGCCCTACCCCAACGCCATAGACCCCGTCATGGCGCAGGCCCTCTATATCGGCATCGCCACCGACACGGGGCAGTTCGAATACCCCTCGACGAGCGCGCGCGTGTTCGAGCTTTCGCACGAGCTGATGCTGCGCGGGGCGGATCCTGCCAAGGCCGCGCAGGCGCTCTACGAGCAGGAGAGTTTCGCCAAAATCAAACTGCTCCAGCGTTTTTTAAGCACCCTTTCGCTCGAATTGGACGGCAAGGCCTGCATCGGCACGCTCCTGCAGTCCGACTACGACCAGACCCGGACCACGCGCGAGGACTCGGAGGGTTTTGTCAACTACCCGCGCTCGATCGACGGCGTGGAAATCGCCGCCGTCTTGGAGGAAAGCCCCGCGATGATGAAAGGCAGCCTGCGCGCCAGCACGCCGGATTTGCGCGTGGACCTCTTGGCGGGCCTTTTCGGCGGCGGGGGCCACGCGGCGGCGGCGGGCTTCACCTGCGAGGGAGCCACGCTCGCCGAATTTTACCCGCGCTTTTTGAAAGCGCTCAAATCTCATTTGGAGTCCTACCGTTCATGATCCCCCCTTCCGCGACCGCCCTCGAGGGCATCCTGCTGATCGACAAGCCGCTGCACTGCACCTCGCACGACGTGGTGGGCCGCCTGCGCCGCAAGCTCCAGCTCAAACAAATCGGCCACGCCGGCACGCTCGACCCGATGGCCTCGGGGCTCTTGGTGATCCTCGTCGGCCGCGCGACCAAAGTGTCGCAATACCTCACGAGCCTCGATAAACAGTACGAGGGCACCATCCGCCTCGGCATGGAGACGGACAGCTATGATCTCGAAGGCGAGACCGTGCAGACGCACCCGATCCCCGAGGGCACGACGCTCGAATCGCTGAGGGAGGCCGTGGCGGGCTTTGTGGGCGACCAATACCAGACGCCCCCCATGTTTTCCGCCAAGAAAATCAACGGCGTGCCCCTGTACAAGCTGGCCCGCAAGGGCAAGGAAGTGGAGCGCGAGCCGCGCTTCATCCACGTCTCAAAATTCGACATCCTTTCGTGGGAGTCGCCCGAGGCGACGTTCGCGCTGGCGTGCAGCAAGGGCACGTACGTGCGCAGCCTCGCGCACGATCTGGGCAAAAAACTCGGCTGCGGGGCCACCCTCTCCTCCTTGCGCCGCACGGCGACCGACCGTTTCAAAATCGAGCAGGCCTGCCCGCTTGAGACGCTGGAGCAGATGAGCCTCGTCGAATTGCGGCGGCTGCTGATCCCCGTCTACCAAGCGGTGCCAAGCCACGTGCTGTGAACGATGCAACTGGCGCGCCTATTTCATTCGCTGGCCCACGCGCGTTTTCCGGAAGGAAAAAACGTGCATCTGGCCATCGGCATGTTTGACGGCGTGCACCGGGGACATCAGGCAGTCTTGGCCGCGCTTCAGGAAACCGCCCGCGCCAACGACGGCCTGGCGGCGGTGCTGACCTTCACCCCGCACCCCACCCGCGTCCTGCGCCCCGACCAGCCGACGCTGCTGATGATGAATCCGGCCCTAAAAATCAGGATGCTGTTTTTCTACGGGGTGGACGCCGTGATCGAGCAGCCCTTTGACGCCGCATTCTCCCAAATGGCCGCCGAGGACTTTCCCGCCCTGCTCAAGCGCCATATCCCCGGCCTTAAGAGCATCCACATCGGCGACAATTTCCGTTTCGGCAAGGGGCGTAGCGGCACCGTGGAAACCTTGGCCGAAAAAGCCGCGCCACTGGGCGTGGAGGTCACCCCCACCGTCTCCATCCTCGACGACAAGGAGCCGATCAGCAGCACCCGCATCCGCGGCCTGCTCGCGCAGGGGCGCATGGAGGAGGCCAACGCGCTTTTGGGCCATCTCTACACGACAATGGGCGAGGTCGTCACGGGCCGCCAGCTCGGGCGCACGATGGGTTTCCCGACGCTCAATTTTATCCCCGGGGTGGAATGCAGCCCGCGCTACGGCGTCTACGCCGTGACGGTCTGCGACCCGTCGACCGGCGACACGCGCACGGGCATCGCCAATTACGGCCTGCGCCCCACCGTGCAGGCAAAGGGCGACGTTCCGGTGCTCGAAGTCCATCTGCTGGGCGACGAATGCCCGTGGACGACGGGCGACTACCTATGCGTGTTCGGATGGACGTTTTTGCGCTCGGAGAAAAAATTCCCGATGCTGTCCATGCTACAGGCGCAAATCGCCAAAGACAAACGGCAGGCCGAGGCGTTTTTCGCCACGCAGGGCAAGTTCCCGCCCTATTAAAAAACCGAAAAAACCTACTCGCGCACGGGGATGCCGTGCTGTTTCAGGTAGGCTTTTGTCTGGGCGATCGTGAAGGTGCCGAAATGGAAAATAGAGGCCGCCAAGACCGCGGAGGCGTGCCCGTTTTTGATGACGTCCACCATGTGGTCGAGCGTGCCCGCCCCGCCGGAGGCGATGACGGGAACCGTCGTGGCGTCGCTCACCGCGCGCGTGAGGGCGACGTCGTAGCCGTCCTTCGTGCCGTCGGCGTCCATGGAGGTGAGCAAAATTTCGCCCGCGCCCAGCGCCGTCACCTTTTTGGCCCACTCGACGACGTCGATCCCCGTGTCGTTGCGCCCGCCGTGGGTGAGCACCGTCCATTTGCCCGGGGCCACGCGGTGCGCGTCGACGGCCACGACGATGCACTGGTTGCCGAATTTCTGGGAGGCCTGATAAATCAAATCGGGATCAAGCACCGCCGCCGTGTTCAAGCTCACCTTGTCCGCGCCGGAATTGAGCATGGCTCGGATGTCCTCGACGGTGCGCAGCCCCCCGCCGACGGTCAGGGGCATAAAGCATTCGCCGGCCGTTTTCTCCACGACATCGCGCATGATGCCGCGCTCCTCGTTAGAGGCGGTGATATCGAGAAATACCAGCTCGTCGGCCCCCTGCGCCTGATAGGCCTTGGCCTGCTCGACGGGATCCCCCGCGTCGACAAGGTCGACAAACTTGACACCCTTGACCACACGGCCACCCTTGACGTCGAGACACGGAATAATGCGAACGCAAAGCATTCCCCTATCATCCAAAAAATCCCCGCCAAATCAACGGCGAAAATCGACCTCACAAATTTCTGACCGATTTTCGGAAACGTTCCAACTGCCTTTGAAATTCCTGCCAGAAGGGCTGCGCATGATCAGGTTTTAGCGTCCGCACGCGCGGGGCCTCGGCCTTTTTATCCGGCGGTGGCCAGTCAGGAGAAGGTTCGCGTTGCGCCAAGCCCCAAGAAAGGGCGAACGATTCCACATGAAAACCGGCGTTATCGCCGGCATCGCCCATCAATTCCTCATAAAACGAGCGCTCGGGGCTGTCCGAGCCTTCCGCAAGCTTTTTTTCGTCGAGCTTTATGCAAAAGCCGTCAACGAAATCCGAACTGCCAAGTTTCTCCCTCACCCCGCGCATCCCCGAAACGTAATAAAACCACAGCTCGCGGCATGCGCCCACCGGATGCGCCTGCACGAAATAGACCGTCCCCTCGATATCGACCAAACGCACCTGCCGCGCATCAAAATACATCCCCCAACAGCTCGGAATGGCGTTGCGTTCCTCAGGAGAATCAAACAGCCAGTAAATAGATTCTTCCCAGTAAAAAGCGCGAGGCACGGGATATTTAAAATCCGGCACGTCGTTCCAAGGAAACCACCTGCTTATGGGATCACACGCGGTCGGATTGAGGCGAAACCATTGCAAATAGGTTTCGCCCTCCTTTGCGACGGCGACAAAACATTCCCGGCTCCCGTCGCCGTCCCAGTCGAAGAAAAATCGATCCACGCGCGCGTGATCCTTCATCCTGTTCGCATTGGGAAGATTACGCGCCTGACTCTCCAAAACACCGTGTATGGGGTCCTCATAGGGCACTTTAGCATACCCGTGTGCCACCACGCAAAAAAGCGGCAAAATAAAAAAGACACCTATAAATCCTCGAATCATGCCAGCCATGCTAAAATACCAACACAAAAAATCAACCTGTTTTTAACCATACAATCAATCACACCCCCACCGCATCCACCTGCCCCACAGAAAAGCGCCAGCCCGAACACCCGCCAGCCCGTTTTCGGGGGCTCTTTTTTCTTTTGGCAAGG
>JAVBTG010000074.1:0-3399 GCA_031556275.1 Opitutales bacterium | reverse complement strand
TGCTCAAGGACCTCCAAAAGCGCCTCGGGCTGGCCTACCTCTTCATCGCGCACGACCTCGCGGTGGTGGAGCACATGGCGGACGAGCTGCTGGTGATGACGGGCGGAAAAATCGTGGAGCGCGGAAACCCGCGCGACGTCTGCGCGCATCCAAAAAATGAATACACGCAAAAACTGCTGGCGGCCGTGCCGCAGTTTTAAAGACGCATGAAGCCCATGCGCACAGGCACTATTTTCCCCGCCGTATTTTTGGGCGCCCTCCTCTGCCTTTCCGTCGGCTGCGCCCCGCGCGAGACCCCGGCGGAGCTGGCGACGAAGCACGGCATCCTCATCGTCGGCAACGGCGCGGACCCCGAGGACCTCGACCCGCACATCATCACGGGGGTGTCGGAAACCCGCATCGCGCAGGCCCTGTTCGAGGGCCTCGTCATGCTCGACGGAAAGACGCTGGAACCGCGCCCCGGCGCGGCCGCCTCGTGGAGCATTTCGGACGACGGCCTCGCCTACCGCTTTGCGCTGCAACCCGAGGGCCGCTGGAGCAACGGGGGCCCCGTGCGCGCGCAAGACTTCGCCTTCTCCCTGCGCCGCGCCCTCACGCCGACACTCGGCGCCAAATACGCGGCGATGCTTTTTTCCGTCAAAAACGCGCGCGCCTTTTACGAGGGCAAACTCCCCGCCGAATCACTCGGCATTCGCGCCGTGGACGACCGCACGCTCGAGATCGCGCTGGAACGCCCCGACCCCATGTTCCTTGCCATCCTCGCCCACCCGATAGCCTTCCCCGTGCGCGCGGACATTCTTGAAAAACACGGCGACCCTTTTAAACGCGGGGGACGCTGGACGCGGGCGGGCAACCTCGTCGGCAACGGCCCCTTCGCGCTCAAACGCTGGAGCGTCAACGACGCCGTGGAGGTAGCGCGCAACGATTTTTATTGGGATTCTCCCCACGTGGAGTTAATGGGCGTGCGCTTTTTGCCCATCGCCGACCAAGCCGCCGAAGAACGCGCTTTTCGCGCGGGGCAACTCCACGTCACCGACTCCGTGCCGCTCAACAAATTGGAAAACTACCTATCGACGAACGACCATCGCCTGCGCTTAAATCCGTGGCTGGGCAGCTACTATTACATTTTCAACACCCTGCGCCCGCCGTTGGACGACGCCAAGGTGCGCCGCGCGCTTTCCCTCGCCGTGGACCGCGAGGCCATCGCCCGCGTCATTCTCAAAGACGCGCACACACCGGCCACCACTTTCATCCCGTCCGGAACGGCCGATTTTTCCTCTCCCGAATCGCCCGCCGCCTTCGACCCCGCAAAAGCCCGCGCCCTGCTCGCCGAGGCGGGCTATCCGGACGGCAACGGCTTCCCCTCGCTCTCGCTGCTGTACAACACGTCCGACATGCACCGCCCCATCGCCGAGGCGGTTCAGGCCATGTGGAAACGGCATTTGAACGTGGACATCCGCCTGCTTAACGTCTCGTGGGGAGCCTATCTCTCCATGCGGCAGGAGCGCGATTTCGACATCGCCCGCGCCTCATGGGTGGCGGACTTCAACGACCCCTCCAACTTTCTGGAAAACTTTCAGGGCGACAACCCGCTCAACCGCACCGGCTGGAAAAACGACGCGTTCGACGCCCTGTTGAAAAACGCCACCGTGTCCCCCAAACCCCGCGCCGACCATTTCCAACGCGCCGAGCAAATTCTTTTGGACGAGGCGCCCTTGATTCCCATCTTCCATTATAACCGCGCCTTTCTCGTGCGCCCCGAAGTGACTGGATGGGACACCAACATTCTTGACCAACGCCCGCTGAAAAACGTGCGGTTTTCCAAATAGCCCCCCATGCTTCGCCTCATCGCAAAACGCCTGTTGGGAGCGGTGCCGATCCTCTGGATCGTCGCGTCGCTGGCGTTTTTACTGGCGCGCGCGGCCCCGGGCGGCCCTTTCGACCGCGAAAGCCCGCTGCCGCCCGAAGTGAAAGCGGCGATCGAGTCGCACTACGGCTTGGACAAACCGCTCTGGGAGCAATACGGCGTTTTTTTAAAAAACCTCGCCTGCGGCGACCTCGGCCCCTCCTACAAATACCCGGGCTGGAACGTGCAGGAACTGATCGCCGACAAATTCCCCGTCTCCTTGGAACTGGGCCTGTGGGCGCTGCTCGTCGCGCTCATTTCGGGCCTCGGCATGGGATTGCTGGCGGCCAGCCGCCCCGACGCGTGGCGTGACCGCCTAGCGATGGGCACAGCGATGGCGGGCCTGTGCCTGCCCGCGTTCGTGCTCGGCCCACTGCTGCTCCTCGTATTCGCACTCAAACTCGGCTGGTTCAACGTCGCGGGCTGGGGAAGCACCCGCGACATCGTGCTGCCCGCGCTCACCCTCGGCCTGTACTACGGCGCGTTCATCGCCCGTCTCACCCGTTCCAGCATGCTGGAAACCCGCGGCCAAGATTTCATGCGCACGGCCAGAGCAAAGGGGCTTTCCCCCGCCCGCGCCTATCTCGTGCACGGCACGCGCAACGCGCTGGGCCCGGTCATTTCCTACCTCGGGCCGACGGCGGCGGGCCTGCTGACAGGCTCCTTCGTCGTCGAAAGCGTTTTTCAAATCCCGGGGCTGGGCCGCTTTTTCGTGAGCGCCGCGCTCGACCGCGACTACCCGATGGTGCTGGGCACGGTCGTTTTCTACGCCGCCCTCATCCTGCTGTGCAACCTGCTGGCCGACCTCGCGTTGGCATGGCTCAACCCGCGCCTGCGCAAAGATGTCTGACATCTCCCAATCTCCGGGCCGCCGCGCGTGGTTGCACCTGCGCCACAACAAAGCAGCCATGACGGGCGGCGTCTTCGTGCTGCTGCTCGCGCTCGTGTGCGCGCTGGGCGGATGCTTTTGGCAAGTCGACCCGGCGGCGCAGGATCTCTCCGACGCCTTGGCCGCCCCTTCGCTCGCCCACCCCCTCGGCACCGACACTTTGGGGCGCGATCTTTTCGCGCGCGTGTTGCAAGGCGGGCGCGTCTCCTTCGGCGTGGGCTTGCTCGGCACGGCGGTGGCCCTCGGCATAGGAGTCTTCTACGGCATGGTTTCCGGCTGGAAGGGCGGCCGCGTCGATCGCATGATGATGCGCGCGCTCGACGCCGCCTACGCCCTCCCCTTCACCCTATTCGTGATGCTGCTGATGGTCGTGTTCGGCCGTCAATTCTGGCTCGTCTTCGTGGCGATCGGGGCCGTGCAATGGCTGACGATGGCCCGGATCGTGCGCGGCGAAACGCTGTCCCTCAAACAAAAAACCTTCGTCGAAGCCTCGCAGGTGCTCGGCCAAAAGTGGCCCGGGATCTTTTTAAAACACCTGCTCCCCAACCTCGCGGGCATCATCGCCGTCTACGCCACCCTCACAGTCCCCTCCGTCATGCTGCTC
>JAVBTG010000034.1:0-6099 GCA_031556275.1 Opitutales bacterium | reverse complement strand
TGACGGTATAAAGCATCGATTTCTAACCTCAATAAGACATTTATGGATGGCCTATGCAACCTTTTTTTGAATTTTTTTAAGAGGGGGCATGTAGGAGATATAAACGCGTTGCGCGGGGGGGCGGGGGTTTTGTAGAATGGCGGGGAACTTTTCCCCGCATTTTTGACGAGTATGGAATTTCTAAAATATCACGCGTTGGGCAATGATTATCTGGTGCTTTCGCCAAAAGCATGCCCAAAGATGTTTGACAGGGAGGGCATTGTAAAAGTGTGCCACCGCAATTTTGGGCTGGGCTCGGACGGGATTCTTTATGGGCCCCTGCCCTCCGAAAAGGCGCGGTTTGGGCTGCGCATTTACAACCCAGACGGCAGCGAGGCCGAAAAAAGCGGCAACGGGCTGCGGATTTTCGCGCGGGCGCTGTTTGATCTGGGGTTGGCGGATGACAAACCGTTCACGGTGGAGACGCCGGGCGGGGTCGTGGAATGTTGTGTCGCCGAAAAGGGGCAACGGATCACGGTGCAGATGGGGAACGTGAATTTTGACAGCGCGAAGATTCCGGTGAACGGACCGCGCCGGGAGATGGTGGATCAGCACATTGAGATTGATGGAAAGGGTTATCGGTTTTTCGCGGCGACGATCGGGAACCCGCATTGCGTGCTGCCGATGGATGCAGTTTCGGCGGAAACGGCCAAACGGCTCGGGCCGCAGATCGAAAACCATGCGCTGTTTCCCCACCGCACGAACGTGCAGTTTTTAAAGGTGATCGATCGCAATAACATTCAGATTGAGATTTGGGAGCGCGGCGCGGGGTACACGCTGGCCTCCGGCAGCAGTTCCTCCGCCGCCGCGTGCGTGGCGCGCAAGATGGGGGCGTGCGACGCGGATATTGCGGTTCATATGCCGGGTGGTGTTTTAGAAATCCATGTGGATGATGAATACGCCGTGACGATGACGGGGCCCGCGACGCGGGTCGGGCGCTATGAGATGAGCGAGGAAGTGTTAGGGTGTGTTTAAAAATTAGAACACATCGGCTGCTCGGAAAATTTTGGCCTCTTTTTGGTTTCCTCACCTCGACGATGCGCTGCATCGCTTCGGCTCGAAGCCCCAAAAATTGGCTCAAAATTTCCTCTCGCATCCTCGGTTCGAATTTTTAAACACACCCTCAGCACAAAAAATTCCGCAGTGAATGGGTTGCTTTGTTTTTTTAACCTTGCGTTGGACTGATGCGGCGTCTACATTAAATCCTTTCGCTGATCTTTCAGCGGGCCGTAGCGTAGCCTGGTAGCGCGCTTGCATGGGGTGCAAGAGGTCGAGAGTTCGAATCTCTCCGGCCCGACCATTGAAAAAATCCCTAAGGCCGGTTCCTGTATCGCAGGAGCCGGCCTTTTTTTGTGCGAGGGAAAACATGAAAAATTATTCCCTTTTGGCGTTGGATTAATTTCGGAAAAAGCTTACAAAAAAAGAAGGTATTATCCCATGCAATCCACCACATGAAAAAAAAGCCGTTTTTGCTGATTATCATCGTGGTCGGGTTTTGCCTGGGTGTCGGGCTTGTCCAATTGGCTCCGCCTTTTTGCGAATACGCGACGGGGGTGTGGCTACGGCAAAAGGGGTTTGACGAGGCTTCCTTGGATTTGGGGTATCCGGAACCCGGGCATGTGAGCGTGCGCAATCTTGTGCTGCGCAAGGACGGCGTCTCGCTGCGGGTAAGGGAAATGCGGGTGCAAAACCCGTTTTATTTTGTGTTCGGCGGCGCGTCGCCTTCTTTTGAGGCCAACGGCGTGGCGTTGACGGTGCCGGAGCTGATGAAAAACATGAATTCCATGGACGCCGTTTTGACGCAAATCGCGGCATGGGCGGATGCGTGGCCGTTCCGCCGCGCGCGGGTGGAGAACGCGGCGGTGGCGGTTGGAAAAGCCGTTCGGCTGGAGGGAAATTGCACGCTTGAGGGTTCGCCCGCTTTTGTGTGCGCGGCGGGCGTTTTTTCCGAAAACGGGCGGACGACGCTGACGTTGGGCGCGGAATTGACGCGCGAGGAAGTTTCGGGATTTTTGTGGTGGAAGACGCCCGAGGACGCCCCTGCCCCGCATTGGGGCGGGCTTGCGTGGAATGACGGAAAACTTTCCTCTTTTTTGTGCGAGGACGCCGACGGGCGGACGGTCTTGCGGGAGCCGCAGCAGGCGCAGGCGTTTGAGAAGTTTCGTCACCTGATTGTGACCGCGCTGTCGCGGGATGTTGTTGAAAAGAAGCCATAATTTGACGCCATGGACACCATTTTGAAAAAAACAGCGGGCGCGCTCGCGGCGGTTTGGATGCTCGGATGCCTTGCGGGTTGCCAGTCGCCGGATGTGAAAACCAGCGTGCGCACGGGCGCGGTGAAGGCGGTTGCGGTGTTTCCCAAAAACGCGGCGTACAGCAACGCCGTCAAAAACGGCATGGTGCTGGCGCAGGCCCAAATTAACGCGCAAGGCGGCGTTTTGGGGGCGCCGCTGGCCTTGCAGTTTGTCGATTGCGGCGCGGACGATGCCAAAGGGGACAATGCCGTGGGCGCGGCGCTGGCGCAAAACCCCGATGTGTTGTGGCTGGCGGGCGACATCGCGGCGTGGCAGGCGCCGAGAGTGATGGAAAAGAATGTGCTGGCGTGTTTTTTGTCGGAATACCCGCCGGTGCCGAGTTTGACGCCGCTGGGGGCGCGCGTTTTTTTGAACGGGCCGACCATGGCGAACGCGGTTTTTCAGGTGGCGCACAATAGCGACATCGCGTCGGTCGTGGTGATTTGCGAGGAGGGCGCCGTCAATAATTCGATGGCGGAGTATTTGGCATTTTTGATGCAGGGGGACGGCATCCGCGTGTGGCGCGACGGGTTTTCGACGGGCGAAAAAAACTTCGCGCTGTTGGCGGACGGCATCCGGCAATTAAACCCCGATGCGATTTATTTTGTCGGCGGGCCTATGGCGGGTGACGCGCTGATCGCGGCGCTGGAAAAGACGGGGTATGCGGGGATTATCCTGGGATTGTACGGCGAGGGGTTGCCGCCTGTTGCGGGGACGTTGGAGGCTTTGCGGCGCAAGCTGATTTATCCGTTGCCCGAAAAAGGGATGACGGCTGCCTTTGTCGAGGCGTATCGGAAAACTTTTGGGGAAAATCCGGGGCCGCTGGCGGCTTACGGCTATGAAAACGTGAAGCGCGTGGCCGCCGCCGCTGTCGCGCAGACGCGTTCGGCGCAAGCGTGGCGGGCTTCGATGATGCGGGACAACGCGTGTTATGCGTGGAAAGATTTGACGTTCGCGCGCGACGCGGACACGGACGTGCCGCTGGCTTTGCATGTGCCCGAAGGCGTAAAGATGCCCGCCAAAATTGAAAGGGACGCGCCCAAAACGGCTCCCGAAAAGCACGGGCCCATTTTCCTGCTCGACCCGGGCGAGTACCCTGCGAAAGAATAGCGGGGACGATGGCGAAACCGGACCCCAAAAAACGGATCGATGAACTGCGCGCGGCGATCGCGCGGCACGAGGAGCTGTATCGCAATGAGGCGGCCCCGGAGATATCGGACTTCGAGTTCGACATGCTGGTGGAGGAGCTCCGGGCGCTGGAAAAAAGCCATCCGCAATACGCGCGGGCGGATTCGCCGACGGAAGTCGTCGGCGAGGATCATGCGGAAGGTTTTTCCCGCGTGGACCATCGTGCTCCCATGCTGAGCTTGGAGAACACTTACAACGAGGGCGAGGTGCGCGAGTTTGACCTGCGGTTGAGGAAACTGCTGGGCGTGGAAGGGCCGCTGGCGTATGTGGTGGAGCCGAAGATCGACGGGGTGGCCGTGAACCTGACTTATGAAAAGGGACGGTTCGCGCGCGCCGTCACGCGCGGCAACGGGGTGCAGGGCGACGACGTGACGCGCAATGTCGCGCCGATCGCGGGGGTGCCCAAAATGTTGGCCGTCCCCTGCCCTGAACTTGTTGAGATCCGCGGCGAGATTTATCTGCCGCAGGAGGAGTTTTTGCGCGTCAACCACGAGCAGTCGCTCGCGGGCGAGGCGGAGTTCAAAAACCCGCGCAACCTCGCGGCGGGCACGTTAAAGTTGCTCGACCCCGCCGAGGCGGCGAAGCGCAAATTGGGGATCGTGCTCTACGGGTTGGGCGCGTGCGAGCCGGACGGGTTTTTTTCCTCGCAAAGCGGATTTCAGGAGTGGCTCGCCAAGCAGGGATTTCCCGTCGTCGCGTGGTGGGGCAAGGCCGACGGCATTGACGCGGCGTGGCAGGCGATTGAAAAGCTCGACAGTTTGCGGCACACGTTTGCCTATGGCACGGACGGGGCCGTCGTGAAGCTCGATTCCGTCGCCCTTCAAAAAGAAGCGGGGCTGCTGCCCAAATTCCCGCGCTGGGCGAAGGCCTACAAATACGCGCCCGAGCGGGCGCAAACTGTGCTCAACGGGATCACCGTGCAGGTGGGGCGCACTGGCATTCTCGCGCCCGTGGCGGAATTGGAGCCCGTGCTTTTGGACGGCAGCACCATCGCGCGCGCGACGCTGCACAACGAGGACGAGATTTTAAAAAAGGACATCCGCATCGGCGACACGGTGGAGATTGAAAAGGCGGGCGAAGTGATCCCCGCCGTCGTGCGCGTGGTGGCGGAATTGAGGAAAGATGGGGCTACGCCCTTTTCCATGTTCGAGCATGTGCACGGGCACTGCCCCGCCTGCGGCGGCGAGATCAGGCGCGAGGAGCATTTCGCGGCGTGGAAATGTTTGAATCCGCAATGTCCCCCACAGGTGGCCCAGCGGCTCGAATTTTTCTGCGCACGCAGGGCCCTCGACATCGAGGGCGTGGGCGAGACGCTCGCCGAGGCGCTGACGCGCGGCGGGTTGGTGAAAGAGCCTTTGGATTTATTTGAACTGAGCGCACAGACGTTGGCGGATTTTAATATCGGCACGGCGCAGACCCCGCGTTTGCTCGGGGAGAATGGGCGGAAGATTGCAATGGGATGTTTGCAGGCGCGATCGCAACCGCTGGCGCGCTGGCTGTTTGCCGTGGGTATCGCCAACGTGGGGGAGACGATCTCCAAGGAGCTGACGCGACATTTTGATTCCTTTGAGGCCATGCGCGCGAGCGAGCTGCTTGGCAAAATCGCGCGCCGCCCCGCCCTCGAGGCGGAAAAGGCCGCGCTGCCCAAGACAGACCGCGCGGAAAGGAAGCAGATCACGGAGCAAATCGAGGCGATCAAGGACGAGGCCAAAGCCGAGGGGATGACGGACGAGATCGGGCCCGAGGTGTGCATCGCCTTGCAGGGCTGGCTCAACGGCGCGGACGGGACGCGATTTCTCGGGCGTTTAAAAACGCTCGGCATAGATCCGCATAGCGACAACCTTTTGGACAAGCGGGCCCCGCAGGGGGTGTTGGCGGGAAAAAGTTTTGTGCTGACGGGGACGCTGCCGAGCTGGTCGCGCGATCAGGCCAAGGCCGCGATTGAAAAATTGGGCGGGCGCGTCGTCGGCTCGGTCAGCAAAAAGACGGACTACGTGCTCGCGGGCGAAGACCCCGGATCCAAGCTGGAAAAGGCGCGGGAGCTGGGGATCGAGATTTTATCGCAGGCGGATTTTGAGCGGCGCTGGACAGACGCGACCGCTCAGAAATAGGGGCGTTCACCCCTTGTTCCCGTCCCACCAGCGCAGGTCGCGCACTTGTGGATGCGAAGCCAATACTTTATAAACCGCCGTCCCCACCCGTTCGATGTCCGGCGTGGCGTCGATTTTTCCAAAAAGACCCTTGCGCACGCGGGGTTTCGACGGATCGATAAAACACAAAAACCTGTTTCCGTCGGGTTCCGTTTGATTGGAACAGCCGATAAATATTTTGAACGCCTCGTTGCGAACGGGAATCATCCAGCCCCAATCCTCAGGAATTGGCTCGAAAGCAATCACTCCTTGGTCGGGCAAATTCTCAATCAGATATTCCGCGAGACGTTTTCCCCAAATGCCCGGGTTGATGGCGTCTTCCTCGTCCGGATAAGACGGAAAGGCATCCGAAACAAATTCCAAATGGGTGCGCAGCGGCGTTGGAGTTGGCATCGGTTTGGCTTTCTGTCTTTGGGGTTTAAATCACA
>JAVBTG010000054.1:0-6683 GCA_031556275.1 Opitutales bacterium | reverse complement strand
CGTGCAAGACCGCGCGCACCGCCGCCTCGGGTGCGCGCTCGACCCAGATGTCCAGCACGGCCTTCACCGAGGCGTTATTGCGCAAAAAACCTACCGGATGGGCTTGCTTGGCTTCGAGCCAGAGGGCGTAGGCTTGGGCCGGGTCGGCCTGCGCGTGGCCCGCGAACAGCGCGGTGAGCATCGTCTTTTGCAGGGTGTCGGAATTCTCCGCCACCGCCGCTTCGAGGGCTTTGCGGGGGGAATGCGTTCCCCATGCGCGAAAAAGGGACGAGGCGCAAGCGGAGCGCAGGGGGCCGGACGGTAGTTTTTTGAGCGCGGTGAATCCTAGCGCGGGATCGTGCGCGCCCCATTTTTCAAAGATACGCGTCGCCGCCTGCGTGCGCGCGGGTTCGGTGGTTTTTAGGGCCGATTCGAGCAATGCGGGGAGGGCGGAGGGGGCGCACGCGCGTACTTGTGCAATGATGGCGCGTTCGCGTTCGAAGGTTGAGGGGGCATTGTCGGCTGCCGCGGGGGCGCAGGCCAGCAAACATGCGGCGAGAAACGCGGGTGTGTTTTTGAAAAAAGAGCGTTTCATGGCATGCCCAGTTCTTTTTTGAGTTTCGCTTTTTCTTCCGTTGAAAGGGTGGAATTTTCCAGTCCCTCCGCCGCCTCCTGCGGGTTAAAAACTTTCCAGCTTTTGAGCGCGTCGAGGGCGACGGCGTATCGCTGTTTGGGGTCTTCCATGTGGGGCACCCAGTTGAAAACGGATTCGGGGTCATACTTGGCCTCCGCGTAGGCGAGGTCGCCCACAAGGCGGTCGCGCAGTGGCCCGGCGGGCTGGTCGGCGAGCCATTCGGAGGCGGCGACAGGGTCGGATTTCGCCCAACGGCGCATCACGTTGTCCCACGCGTACGGGAATGTCTGGGTGAATTCCGGCGCGTCTACGAGCCATTGCATGGCTTGGGGCGGATCATATTCGGCCCAGTGATAGAGGATGCGCTGCTCAATGAGCTGATCGCGCACGGGGCCTTCCGGCAATGTCTGGGAAAATTGCATCGCCTTTTCGGGATAGTCCCAGCAAATGGCACTACAATACGCGGCCAAGGCGCGGTCGGACTGGGCGGGGGGAAGCGTGGTTATCCAAGCTTCCACGGCGTCGGCGTCCGCGTCTATGAGAGGGCGCAGGCTCTCGTCGTTGAAATTCAGAAAATCCAGTGGCGAGGTCTTTTTCACCGCGGGCAAGAGAAGTTCAAAAACCGCCGGGTCCGAGAGCATCTCGAAGGCCTCGGCGGGATTGTTTCGCGCGCGGATTTCAAGCAGGGTGCCCACGATGCGGCTTGCGTCCTCGGGGTCTGGGGTGTTCGCCAAAAAACGGGGCAACACGGCTTCGGCGTCGATGTCGGGGGATTCCAAGATGCGCGCGAGGATGAATGCCTTGTCGCTACTGTCGGGGAGTTGATCCAGCAGCGCCATCGTTTTGTCCATGTCCTTTTGCGCCAAGCCGGTAAAGAGACTGTTTAAGGCTTGGAAGCGGGCGTTGTCGTGCAAATTTTCCATCGCCCATGGGATGACTTTTTCGGCCGCGGCGAAGTCGATGTCGCGGAACATGTGGGATTTGTTCGACAGGTAGACCATGTTTGTTTTGGATAACTCGTCGAACAGGGCCATGCCGCGTTCGGGGTTGGCCGCGAATTCCAGCGCGACAAGTTCGTCCGAAAGCGCCGAAAAAACCGCGCGGTCCTTGCGCCCCTCGAGCATGCGGTGCGCCGCCGCGGGGTCGGCACGGAAGAGGCGTTGCAGCATGCGCTCCCACGCCCATGTGCGCTCCTGCGGGTCTTTGAAGGCGATGCCGTCCATTATGTCCAAAACGGCGGGGATTTCTCGGGCTTCCAGCGAACGGGCAGCGCGCCATTTCCAGCCGTCGCTTTCCTTGTCGGGCGGGGTCGAGGCGAGGAAGGCGAAGGTTTCGGTCGGGGCCAAGCGGGCCAGTTCGTCCATCGTTTCGGAAAGAATTTTCGCGCGCTGCTTTTCGTTGAAGGACGGGAACTGGGCGAGCAGGAAGGCGAAGGCCGACGGGCCGTCGACGTAGCCCAGTTCTTTGACGGCGCGCGCGAGCAGGTCGGCGCGTAGTTCGGCGGGTGCTATCTGTGCGATTTTTCCGAACGTGAGGGATGGATGGCGCACGCACATGCCTTTGGTCATGGCGCGCAGGCGTTTTTCCTGTTCTTTTTGCGGGGCGGGAAAGGTGTCGAAGAGCAGCCATGCCTTTTCGGGCAGGGCGTTGATAAAACGTTCGTCGGACAAAAGGGAGGTGACGAGTTTTTCGCGCGGGGTTTCGGGGACGGTTTTTAGGCGCGCCGAGGCGGCCTCGTAGTCGTCGCACAGCCATGCGCTGAAAAGGGGCGTCAGCTTTTCCGGCGCATGGGCGAGGCCCCATGAGAGCGCCGCCGCGCGGTCTGTCGCTCCCCAGCGTTCGAGCAGGGAGGGGAGGAGGTTTTGGATGTGCTTTTCGGTTGAATTTAAGGCGAAGGCGGAGACTTTTTCGGGGTCGGTGTCCGCGCGGGCGTGCAGGAGCGCGTGGGTGAGGGCGGTTTTTTTGTCGGCGTTGGTAATCGTTGCTATCGCGGACTCGGCGGCGTTGAAGTTTTGGAAGCCCCAAGCGGCTATGAGAACGCAAGCCGCGTCCGTGTCGAAGCGGGGGGCGTTTTGCAGGGTTTCCCACGCGCTTTCGGGGGTGAGGTCGGCCCAGCGCTGGAAGAGGCAGGCGCGCACTTGGCGCTTTAAGGCGCGATCCAACGGCTCGCTCTGCGCAAAGAGCAGCTCGAAATTTTCGGGCGGGATGCGGGCGAGGGTGTCGTATGCGAATTGCGCGCGTTCGAGGTCGTCTGTCTTCGGGGTGTTTTTTTTGAAAAACGCGGCGTAGTCGGGGGTGCCGTCTTTTGAGGTCGGGATGCGCGGATGCGCGGGGCGCGCGCAAAAAATAAAAATGACTCCCGCAAGGGCTATCAATAGAAGGGGTGCCAAGAAAAACCGCAAGGGGTGTGTTTTTATATGCATGCGTGGGTGGGGCGCGCGACGCGGCGGATTTCGCGCGACGGGGATGTTATAGCGTTTAAACCCTGCCGTGTAAACCATGCTGTGCGGCGGGAATGGTCGCGGATGCGGTTCGTGCTTGTGTTTGAGGGAAATTTGGGGTTTTATGCCGGAAGGTGGA
This sequence comes from Opitutales bacterium, assembly GCA_031556275.1. Classification (GTDB taxonomy): domain Bacteria; phylum Verrucomicrobiota; class Verrucomicrobiia; order Opitutales; family JAKPNF01; genus JAKPNF01. The sequence continues at coordinate 3,490 of JAVBTG010000054.1, read as the reverse complement.
AAAACGTTTTTCCCTCTCGGGTGTGTTTGAAAATTGAAACGCTCCCCCATCCCCAATATCCCCGCTTATGTTTTTCCGGAAATCTTTTTTGGCGGCGCTGGCTTTGGCGGGCGCGTGCGCGGGTTTGGGCGTCGCGCAGGTTTATCAGGATGTGCTCGTGCCGCTCAAGAGCGCGGCAACGGACGGGCTGGGGGCGTTCTCGCTCTCGCATGTGGGCAACCGAGTGATGGGGACGGCGCGTATTTCCAACCCGGACTATCCCGATTTGTTTATGATCGACGGCAAGGGGAGTCCGCTGTTGTTGTGGGTTCCCTTTGAACGGTTGACGGCCGACGGGGTGCCGGTTTTCGGGCAGCCGCAAAAGATTGAAAAGGCCCCGAAAAATATCGCGGCGGGCAGATGCGCGGTTTTGCAGACGGCCGACGGGGAAATTCATTTCCTTTCGCTGGAGCCGAAGGGGATCGTTCACTGGCGCTACGATCCCGCCATGCGGACGTTTGCGCGGGCGGGGATGGTGGATATTCCCAAACTGCCGTCCGCGCCGCGCGCGATCGGGGCCGACCTCAATCCCGACGGGAGCGTCGATGTGTATTTTGAATTGGGCAAATCGCTCCCCCGGCGTTTCACCGGCGAGGACAACAACCGCACGGCCGATTGGCGGCCCGTGGACGCGCAGGGCAGCGATCTGTACGGGTTTTCGCGCGCCTACTTGTACACGGTGCGCTATGAAGGGTTGTTGTCGGGGGATCCTCAAGACGCGCGGATGGTTTCGCCGCGCGAGGAGGATGTGTATTTTGGCTACGTCCGTATTGACGGCGTGAAGCTAGGCGAGGTTTCGGGAGCCTTGGGCGGCTCGCGCTACGGCGAAATTTTATTCTACGCGATGACGCCCGATGGTTTTTTGAAACATTGGGCGGTGGGCGAGGACGGCATCGCGCTGCGCCACCCGCAGATTAACTCGACTCCGATTGCGTTTAGAAACGCAAAGGGGGACATGGAGGGGATTATCGGCGGCGGGGAGGGGCCGCTTTATTTTTACCGCTACACGGGGAAATTTAACGCGGCGGGCGCGCCCGTTTTCAAAGCGCCCGTGCCCGTGCTGCAAAGCAACGCGTTGTTGACCGCCGGAGCTTTGGCGACGCCCGTTGTGGTCGACTGGGACGGCGACGGCGTGCTCGATATGATTGCCGGGGCCTCCGAGGGGCTGGTGCGGTTTTTCAAAAATATCGGGACGAACGAGGAGCCGCGGTTTTTGGACGCGGTGCTCGTGGAGGCGGACGGCGAGGCGATCCGCGTCGAGGGAGGGTATTCGGGGAGCATTCAGGGCGCGCGGGAAGCGCGTTGGGGCTATATCACGCCGACCGTCATCGACTGGGACGGCGACGGGCTGTTGGATTTGATCATCGGCGACATCAAGGGCGAGTACCATGTGTATCTCAACCGCGGCACGCCCACGGAACCCAAGCTGGAAAAGGCGCGGCCTTTGTATTGCGACGGGCTGAATTTAAAAGGACGCTGGCGTTGCGGGGCCGCCGCCGCCAAGATCGACGGGCGCAACGCGCTGGCCATTGTGGATGACGAGGACGCCGTGCATCTATATTGGCAGATCGACGCCTACAATCTGGAAGACGGCGGGAAGCTGAAACTGACGGACGGCAGCGTGATCACCACGAGCGGTCAGGACGGCGGCGGCTCGGGCCGCACGAAGCTGAGCTTTTACGACTGGGACGGCGACGGCGAATTGGACTTGGTGATCGGCGCGGGGCGCACCAACGCCATCCCGAACCGCAAGACGGGGTATCCCATGCCGACGCTGGGAGCAAAGCCGCCGACGACGATTTTGTTTATGAAAAACAGCGGCAAGGGCAAGCAACTGGTTTTCGAGCATCCTGTTCCTTTCTTGCATGAAAAACTCGGGCTACTCCAGCCGGGCGGCGCGCATGAGACAGGGGTGTGCGCCAGTTTGCTGGGCAGCCGCGACGGCAAGCCGTCGTTGATGGTGTGCAATGAAAACGGGCGCGTCTACCTGATTGAAAACGCCGCGCTGCGCCTGCCGAAAAAAGGCGAGACGTTGCCCGCGCAATGGAAGCCGACGCGTTAGTTTTTAGGACGAATAACAATTATTATATAAAAATTTTATGTTTTACAAAAAATCTTTTTTGGCGGTGCTGGCGTTGGCCGGTGTGTGTGCTGGTGTCGGCGTGGCGCAGGTGTATCAGGATGTGCTTGTGCCGCTCAAGAGCGCTGAAAAGGAGGGGCTTGCAGCCTTCTCGCTGTCGTTGGTGAGCAACCGGCCGCTGGGGACGGCGCGTATTTCCAATCCGGACTATCCCGATTTGTTTATGCTCAACGGCAAGGGGAGTTTGCCGTTGTTGTGGGTGCCCTTTGAACGTTTGAGCGACGAGGGAGTGCCCATTTTCGGCCAGCCGCAGACGATCGAGGGCGCGCCGAAAAATATCGTGGCAGGGAAGTGCGCGGTGTTGCAGACGCCGGACGGGAAAATTCATTTTCTTTCGCTGGAGGGGCAGAAGATCGTGCATTGGCGCTACGATCCCGCCAAGCGGGCGTTTGCGCAGGTGGGGATGGTTGATCTTCCCAAACTACCATCGACGCCGCGCGGCATCGCGGTTGAGCTCAATGCCAACGGGAGCGTGAATGTGTATTTTGAACTGGGCAAATCGCTCCCGCAGCGCTCCGAGGGCGTGGCCGACACGCGCACGGCCGATTGGCGGCCCGTGGACGCGCAGGGCAGCGATATGCGCGGGTTTTCGCGCGCCTACTTGTACGCGGCCCGTTATGGGCGGTTGTTGTCGGGGGCGCCTCAGGACGTGCGCATGGTTTCGCCGCGCGAGGAGGATGTGTATTTTGGCTACACCCGCATCAACGGCGTGAATTTGGGCGGGGTTTCGTGCGTGCTGGGAGGCTCGCGTTACGGCGAAGTTTTGTTCTACGCGGCGACCCCCAAGGGGTTTTTGAAAAAATGGGCGGTGGGCGAGGACGGTATCGCGCTGCGGCACCCGCAGATCAACACGAACCCTGTTTTCTATAAAAACGCCAAGGGGGATTTTGAGGGGATTATCGGGGGAGGAGAGGGGCCGCTTTATTTTTACCGCTACACGGGGAAAATCAACGAGGCGGGTGCGCCCGTTTTCAAAGCGCCTGTTCCCCTGTTGCAGAGCAATGCGCTGCTGACCGCCGGGTCTTTGGCGACGCCCGTTGTGGCGGATTGGGACGGGGACGGGGTGCTCGATATCATCGCGGGGGCTTCCGAGGGATTGGTGCGGTTTTTCAAAAACATCGGGACGAACGAGGAACCGCGGTTTTTGGACGGGGTGCTTGTCGAGGCCGACGGCGAACCGATCCGTATCGAGGCGGGGTACTCGGGTAGCATTCAGGGCGCGACGGAGGCGCGGTGGGGCTATATCACGCCTACTATTATCGACTGGGACGGGGACGGGCTGCTGGATTTGATTATCGGCGACATTCGGGG
>JAVBTG010000158.1:0-10563 GCA_031556275.1 Opitutales bacterium | reverse complement strand
GCATAGGATGGATGGCGGCTTTTTTCAATGCTCTAAACGTTTCCAAAGGCGGCTTGGGCGCCTTCATTGAGACCAATGCCATCGCCATTTTAGGGGCGCTTGGCATATTGCTGACGATATGGGGAACATGGGCGTTTTTGGCGTTGGTATACGGATGTTGGAACTGTATTCCCGACACAGAGCGCCGTATAACTCCGGCGGCGGCGGTCGGGTTTTTGTTCATCCCCTTTTTCAACCTATACTGGATGTTCGTGGCGCTGGTGGGGCTGTGCGAGGATCTCAACGCCGCGCTTGAACGCATCGGCCGCAGGGACGCGCGCGCCAGTGTCGGGATGGCCAGAACCATCGTAACGCTTTATCTGTTGAGTTTTTTATTCTATCTGCTGCTTGCGTACGGGGGGGACCCGATTAGGCAAAATTGGGAGATTGTAGGGGGAATCGCGGCTATCATTAAAATGATTTTCTGGGTGCTTCCTGTTTTTGGGATTATTTTTTTGGCCCAAATACGCCGGGCCGCCAAGGTGTTGCGCAACCCGCAGATGCCGTTGTGCGGGGCGGGCGACGCTCCTCGAATCAGCCGATGGTTCTGCGGAATTTGCTTGTCTATATTGGCTGTCGTGGCGGTCATATTATGGGAAGTTCTTTTTAGGGGTGAAGAGGCTTTCACAAGTCGGGAAATGGCGTTGTCGAGTTTCCTGCGCGACATACTTCCCACGCTGAGGTTATCCTGCGTTTGCGTTTTTTTCTATCTGGCTTACAACACGGTTCCCCGCGCGCGGACCCGCATATCTCCGGCTTGGGCGGTGGGTGTTTTAAATATTCCGTGGGTCAAGCTGCTGTGCTTTCCCCTTGTGCAAATCGTTCTGTCCGATGATGTCAATCGCGCCTTGAAAGCATCCGGCAAAGCCGATCCTCGCCTTATTGGAATTTTCTGGCCCATCATAGCCGGAGTCGGTTATGTGGCGACCATAACTGTTGTGAAGATTTTCCCGGAAAAACAATATCTGTGTCTGATATTCGCTTTGGTGTTTGTTTTTTGGGAATGCATGTTTTTGCTAAAACTGCACAACAGGGCGCGGGCTTTGGTGCGTCTTTGGACGGAGGAGCCCGAGAAATTCCGCGCGTTGTCCTGCACGGATTCCGCGAAGGACGGCGCGGCCGAGTCGGCGCGACCGACGGCGTGACGGTTTGTTTTTTGTGCGCCGGATCGGCGATCGTTGACACAAGAGAAGGCAGGAATTATAGAATTTTCTGACTCTCTGCGCCCCTTATGAAAACTTTTTTATGCGTGATCGCCCTGTGTCTGCTTGTGTGCGGATGCGCTTCACAGCCGCCGCAGGCTCCCGCGTCGCCGTCGGCGCTGGATGTGCTGGCGAAGATCCGCGGGTTCGCGCGGGAACAAATAGGGGAGGGATGCGCGGTGGACGGGATCTGGCGAATAGGGGTTTTGTATGGACGGATAAAGCAAGAGGTGATCACGGTCGATGCGTTTATCGCGACGCCCCTATGGGAGGGGGAACCGACGAGCGCCCGGGTCCCCGTGGAAGGCAGGCAACTGAATGTCGCGGGGCAATTGGACCGTCGGGACGAAGGGGTTTGCTTTGTCGGCAAACTCGGCTTTCAGTGGACAAACGCCTCCGGAAAACCCGATGCCGCCTTCGCCGTCGCCGACATGCAGACCGCCCGCGATGCGCTGTGGGCGGAGTTGGGCGTTTCCATGCGCGCCGACGCGCAGACGCAGACCGTCGAATGGGTCGCGTTTTTTCTTTTTAAAGGGCCTGTCGAGGCGGCACAGACGCCGCCGGACAGCCCGTGACGCCCGCCGCGCGGGGCGATTAATTACTCCTTGGAAATGGGCTCGCCGATGCGCTCTTCTTTGGTGAGCGCGCCGTTGATGTAGGTGCGCTTCCACTGGCCGTTTTTGTCGTCCTCGTAGCGCAGGGTGCTCACGCGCCCGTCGGGATAATCGCGGCGCGCGAGGCGGCCTTCTTTGTCAAAGTAGGCGTGCGAGACTTCCTCCCACTGACCTTCCTCGTTGAGCTTTTGGCGCACTTCCTCGCGGGTGTAAAAGCCGCCGGGGATGATGCGCGAGTACGTGCGCGTGTCTTGCCCGTTCGCCTGACGGTTGATCTCGCCGATGCGCGCGTCGTAGGAGAGCAGCACGGCGTTGGATTCGCCTTCCTTTTTGTAGGAAACGGCGTAGAAAGGCACTTCGCCGCCGCAGCGGGCGATGTCTTGGGCGTAGTTTTCCTGAATGCCCAGCAGCTCGCGCGCGCAGGTGTCGTCGGCGGGGTTGCCCACCGCGTATTCGCCTTGGTTGTCGCGGACCATCAGACCGGTGTGCGAGCACCATTCGTAGCGGGTGGACTGCTTGATCCCCTGGATGATGGCGTTCATGAAGCCGATCGGCAGGGCGGGGCATTCGAACGTTGTCAGGTCGGGGCGCAGCACTTGGCGGGGCTTGTCGGTCTCGGCCATGCCGTAGGTGAAGGTCTCTTTCGAGCCGTCGGGGGTCGCCAAAAAGGCGAGCAGGTACTGGCGGCCCGTGACGGGCGGGAATATTTCCTGCGCGTAGTGCAGGCGGTAGACATTGCCTTGGCTGGAAATCGCCTCGACGGTTTTGCCGTCGGACCCGTAGGCCAAGACGGCGACGGCCTCGTTGGCGTTCACGTCGATCAGCGTCTCGGGCAGGCCCGATGTGGTGTAGCCGATGGAGTACTGGTGCGTCGGCTCCCCGGGTTTGCCCACGGAGAATTCGCGCAGTTTTTCGCGCTCGTAAACAAAGCGCACCGAGGGGTTTTGCAAGCTGGTGATGAGGACCTTGTCGCCCTCGATGTCGGCGCGCCACAGGCCGCGCGAGTCCGTCATGGTGTCTTCGCCGTAGGGGTTGTAGGGGCGGAAGATGAAGACGCCCCCGCCCGGGGTCTCCCAGCGCAGGATGTGGTTGGCCAGCACGCGGGCCGACGACTCCATGAGGGGGAAGCGCCACGTCTGCCCAATGATGCCGTCAGTGAAGCGCTGGTCGGTCGTGAAGACGATCTCGAGAGGGAGCGCGGTCTCCTTGTCCCAGACGACCTCGCCGACTTTGCGCGTGATGCGCGCGTAGCCGCCGGGCCCCGCGTTGCCGATGCGCTCGCCGTTGAAACTGGTCCAAGCGGCGTTCATGCCGTCGTCCGCCGCGTGGGAGAACGGCGCGCATACCAGCAGCGCGAATCCGGCCAAAACCGCACGGCCGCAGCCATGCTTTTTAAGGGAGGAGGGAATCTTCATGGAGGAAATCGTCGAATCGATATTTTACAGATACCTTTTTATAGAATTATCCTCCTAGGGACAATGGTCAACCGGAAACGTTCATTGAGATTGTTTATTTCTGCGGATTTTTTAGACCTTTTTAACAAACATATCTTTCTAAAACCGCGAATACGACGGGCGGTGACGATAGCCGCCTAGGGTGTGTCTTCAAATTCCGCACGGCATCTACTCGGGCGGATTTTGGCCCTTTTTTCGTTTCCTCGTCTCGACGATGTTCTACATCGCCTCGGCTCCACAACCGAAAAAATGTCTCAAAACCTCCCTTCGCATCCGCCATGCGGAATTTGAAGACACACCCTGGGGGGGCGCCGTTTATTGGCCGTCTTTCGGGGGCGGGTAGTCCCATTGGTTGTAGCGCGCGTGCATTTGCTTTAAAAAGGCCCGCATGTTTTCCAAATCCCGCGTCGGCTTGCGTTCAGGGGGGATTTCCGGCTGAACGGGGGCTCCCAACAGGCCAAGGACCGCCTGCGCCGTTTGCCGCCCCAGATCGGTAGCTGCTTGGGTTCGAATGGTTTCGATATCAGCGCAGCGCTGTTCCTTCGGTTTATCCTCCGTTTGGAAAAGCGCCCGGTGGATCGCCCGAAGGTCCGCGAAAAAGGCCGGTTTTTGGGTGAGAAAAAGCTCGAGCGGGCCCGCCGTTTTGTCTTCCTCGGCGATGCGCACGGCCGCCGCGCGCACGGAGCCCGCCAGACGGAACGGGCCGTCCAGCGGGGCGCGGGTGCCGTCGTCCTCCCGCATGGTGAGTGTTTTTTTTCCGGGAGAGGGTTTTAGCAGCAATACCCATTGGGCGAGCTTGCCATCGGAGGAAGGCGCCGTGAACAGCGGCATGGGTGTTTGCACAATGAAATCGGCTTTGGGCAGCGGTAGCAAGGCGTCGTCGCAGGTGAAGCGCTGGGCGAAGCGCGGGGTGTCCGGGTTTAGGGAATCCGCTTCGGTTTCTTGGGCGTCCCCGATGGCGGTGGCGAACACGATTTGGACCAAGTTTTCCGTTCGCGTCAGCGCATCGGCGAAGTGCGCGGCGGCCTCGTCGGGCGGTTGCACGAGGGTTTTGGCAAGCTCGGCCTGCGACAGTACTTGGGGAAAAGCCCGGACAACGCTCGCGTCCTCTTCGGTGAATTTCCAATGGGTTTCGACCATATCCTTTGGCGCGCTTTTGCGCGGGGCAAACGACTTGCGGTGGCCTTTGGCGTCGACGATCCAAGCGTCGGCGGAAAAACTTCTTCCGTTGAGGTTTTTGCTCAGGCGCATGTCTTCAAGTCGTTCGGGAATGAAATAAGTCTCGTAACGCACGCCTTCAGCCACGCGAAAAACATGCCTTTCGCCCTTGGATTCACGGCTCAATATCAGGCGTCTTTGCGCATCATAAAAGCATTCCTGCACGATCTTGTCGTCCTCATAAATGCGCTGGAGCTTCCCGTAGGCGTCGTATTCCTCGCGGATGACTTTTCCCTGCGACAGGCTCAATTCCATCGCGATCCTGCCGTTGGGGTGGTGCGTGTAATCGCTTGTGACGATGTAGGAAGGCCGTTCACAGTTAGGCGGCGGTCCGACGGGGCCGTCGGTTTCGCGATGTCTTTTGCGGTGCATGAGTTTTCCCTGCGCGTCAAAATAGCTCGCCATGCCGAGCCGCCATGTGCCGTCGGCCCGCCTTTCTTCGCGGATCTTTTCGTAGAAAAAGGGGGGCTGCGGCGGATAGCGGGTGGCCTCGCGGCCGTATTTGCCGTTCAAGCTGCCGAAAATCAAGCTTCCATCGGCGGCGTCGAGGCTCCACACGGAAGGGCTCTGATATCCTTTTTTATTGAAGGCTACTGCCACCCAAGGCGAAACGCCGTAAAGCGACAGATCGATGTCCTTGGGGGCAAACGTGCATTTCTCCCGCAAGACGGGGTCTAGGGCGGGATTGCCCACGGCGTAAGTGGCCTCGTGGTCGGCCATCATGAATCCGGTGCGCGCGCACCATTCAAACCAGCGGGCGGGCGCGTCCTTTTCATGAATCTCCAGACGGTCGACAGGGCCGGTGTCCAGTTCGACCATTTCAAAGGGGGTGCGCATCGCGTGCCTTGGGGCGTCTTTGCCGCGCCCGTACGTGTAGCGCTCCTGTCTGCCGTCGGGATAATCCGTCGAGACGAGCATTTCGCCGCGCGCGGCGGGAAAGCGCAATTCCGCCTGCGCGTATGTAAAGCGGTAGGGCTTGCCGTTGATCGTCGCCTCGGCGACATGCCCGTCTTTATCGTAAACCAATCGTACGGGCGTCTCGCCGTTGGTCAGATCGGCCACTTCAATCGGTCGGTTCTGCGCGTCATAGCGCACTTCCAGTTCGTGCCCTTGGCGCGTGCCAAGGCATAGCCGCTCCAAACGTCCGTCTTGGTAGACGCATTTGAAATTCGGGACCAGCGCGTGTGAAAATTCAACGCGGTTTCCCTCCACGTGCCCGCGCCACTGCCGCGGGTGGTCTTGGTATGTCCGGCCATCGGCGTCCGCCGTTTTGTCCAGCGCCGTCACAATCCCGTCGGGCCGCTTCCAGATGATCCGGTTGTCTTTCACCTCGACGCCCGAGGCGAGCAAGGCCATTTCCCAGCAGGGGCCAAAAATGCCGCCGCCGCGCCGCGGATCGCTCGAGAACACGGGGCCGACCCACATCTGCCTGAGGATATCCGGATCTTTTTCGTAAGGGGGATCTCCTTCCAGCAGGAGAAACTCTTTTCCTATGGGGACGCGAGCATAGCCGTTGACGTCGGCGATTCCCAAAGATTCGTCGCCGTATTTTTTCAGCGTGCGCTCGTTGTAGATCCTTCCCCATGCGGCGGCGCATACACACAGACAGGCCGTCGATAGCAGGAGACATCGGGCAAAAAGAAATGGGCGTCTCATAAGGGCGTCTTACACGCTAGCGCCTCGTTGTTTTTGGTCAATCTTGTTTTTGATGTTCCAGAAAGGTTGCCACGGTGGCCCGCATCGGGTTTTATGGCACCCATGCGAGCGAGCGTTCCCTTTCATGTGCTGGTGAAACCCATCGGGCCACGATGCAATCTGGAGTGCGAGTATTGCTTTTATCTGGAAAAGCAGGCGCTTTTCGGCGAGGGCGCAAACACCCGGATGAGCGAGGAGACTTTGCGCGCGCTGATCCGCGAGACGATCGCGGCCATGCCGGGCAACGAGATTCCGTTTGCGTGGCAGGGCGGCGAGCCGACGCTGATGGGGTTGGATTTTTTCAAAAAGGTGGTGGAGATTCAAAAGGAATATGGGGACGGCCGCAAGATCACCAACGCCCTGCAAACCAACGGCACGCTGCTCGACGGCGACTGGGCGCTCTTTTTAAAAAGGCATAATTTTTTGGTGGGCCTGAGCATCGACGGGCCGCAGCGCTTGCACGACGTTTACCGCCACGCGCGCAGCGGCAAGGGCGGGTTTGAGGACGCCATGCGCGGATTGAAGGCGTTGCAGAAAGAAGGGGTGGAATATAATTTGCTGACGGTCGTCAACGCCCTCAACGCGCGCGAGCCGAGGGAGGTTTACCGCTTTTTGCGCGAGACGGGCGCGCGCTACGTGCAGTTCATTCCCTTGGTCGAGCGCGCGGTCGACGCTGCCGCCTCGTCGTGGGGTTTAAAACTTTCCTCGCCGCCGCTGCTGGGCAAGGGCTACGCGGCGACGCCCTCGCGCTTAAAACAGCAAGTCCCCGTCACCCCGTGGAGCGTGCCCGGCGCCGCGTTCGGCGACTTTATGGCGGAGGTGTTTTTCCTGTGGGTGCGCCGCGACGTGGGGCGCATGTTCATCATGAACTTCGAGTCCTTTTTGGGGAAATTTTGCGGAAATAAGGGCGGCTCAAGTTGTACCTTTGGCGAAGTGTGCGGGCGCTCGCTGGTGGTGGAGCACACGGGCGATGTTTACGCCTGCGACCATTTTGTGTACCCCGACTACCGTTTGGGAAATCTTGTGGAAAAGCCGCTGGCCGCCCTCGCCGACGACCCGCGCCAAATCGATTTCGGCCTCGCCAAGCGCGACGCGTTGCCGCGCCAATGCAGGGAATGCCAATGGCGGTTCGCCTGCACGGGCGAATGCCCCAAACACCGCTTTTTAAAAACCGAGGACGGCGAGGACGGTCTGAATTATTTGTGCGAGGGCTACCGCCGCTTCTTCGTCCGCTGCGCCCCGTATTTGAAGCCGATGGCCGAGCTGATAAAAGACCAAAAGCCCGTCGCCGCGATCATGGACCGCATCAAGACGCATCCGGAATTGTTTTCATAAAAACACCCCATGAAAAACAAACGGCGCAATCGGATATGGATGCTTGTTTTTGGCGCGTTCGCCGCGATGTTGGGTTGGTGGCTGTACGCGCATTTTTCGCTGCCGTCGCAAACGCGCGCGCTGATCGCCCGCGCCGAGGCGGGCGATGTGCAGGCGCAGTTTGAACTGGCCCAAGCTTACCAGCGCGGCGACCGCACGCTGCGCATTCATCAAGACTTCGGCAAGGCGTACGCTTGGGCGAAGGCCGCGGCGCAGGCGGAGCATCCGGAGGCGTTGCTTGAATTGGGCGTGGGTTGCCTGAAAGTTCCCAAAGGCTCGCCGGAAGAAACGCGGGAGGCGCTCGATTATTTCCAGCGCGCCTCGCGCGCGGGAAACATCCATGCCGATAATATGCTCGGGCTTATGTATCTGCATGGGTGGATGGTGCCGCGCGACAAAGCGCGCGCCCTTGAATGGTACAAGACGGCGACGGAAAAATCCTCGGCTGACACAAGCGGCGCTTGGCTCATGCTTGGGCGCATGTATTACGAAGGCTGGGGCACGCCCAAAGACGGAAAAATGGCGGTGCAGTGCTTGCGGCGGGTGGTGGAGATGAAAAAATCCTACGAGAAGGAAGCGCTGGCATGGCTGGGTTGGTGCTACCTTACCGGCACAGGCGTGGACGCGGATGCGCAGGAGGCTCATCGCCTATGGGAGCAAGCCAGTGAAAAAGATGAAATTGGCAATGATGACAGGGGCACTGTCTTTTATCTGAAGGGCTTGGCCAGCATGCAGGGCGCGGGCACGCCCAAAGACCCCGCCAAGGCCGTGGAGTGGTTTAAGAAAAGTTTTGAGGCCCATAACATGGACGCGGCGCTCGCGTTGGGCATGTGTTTTTTGAAGGGGGAGGGCGTGGCGGTCGATTTCGCCCAAGCCAGAAGCTGGTTTGAGCGGGCTTACGATTCGCTCAACGACGAGGAAGTCGGGCGCTTGATGCTTGCCTGCACCGGCTATGCGCGCGGGGTGTCGCCGCTTTCGCCGCAAGCGGAGCCGTCCGCGCGCGCGGCGGCGCAGGCGGGGGACGCCGAGGCGGCGTTGCGACTTGGATTGTTTTTATTCCCCGAAAATCCCGAAGCGGGCAGGCATTGGCTGGAGGCTTCCGCCAAAGGCGGCAACGCTACCGCGCAATACTTGTACGGATTCGGGCAAATGAAGCGCATTGTCATTCCCTTCGACGATGCCGACGCGTTGCAATGGCTGCGCGCGGCCGCCGAAAACGGCGATGCTCCGGCTTGCTGCGAATACGCGCTTTACCTGCTGGCAGGGCGCGGGGCCAAACCGGATGCGTCCGAGGCCGTTGCATGGCTGCGGCGCGCGGCGGACAAAGGGTACTCTGATGCGATGGGGATGTTGGGAATGTGTTATTTGGCGGGTGCCCACGGCGTGCCGCAAGATCCGGCCGAGGGCGCGAAGCTCATCCGGCAAGCGGCCGACGCGGGGCATCCTGATTCCCAGTATATGTTTGGCCGATTGCTGCTAATGGATGACAGCCCCGTTCCCAAAGACGAGGCGCTGGGCTGGGAATACATACAGAAGGCCGCCGATAACGGTTATACGGAAGCGGGATTGCTCTTGTATGTCAAAAAAACGGGCGTTCCGGTGACGATACAAACCAAGGACTATTGACGGGACGCAAAAATCAAAACCGACTTCTATATTTTTCGTGTCCGGTCTGCGCGCGCCCTTGGGTCGAGTGCGTCGGCGTCGTAGTATTTGTGGAGCTGGAGGCCTGCGCGCAAGGGGTCGGCGTGGGTTTTGACGGCTTGCACGATTGTCTGCAAGACTGCCTTGTCCGCGGCGTGGCCCCATTCGGGCTGGAGCCAGACGGCGCGGCAGCGGGCGGGCAGGGGGGAGAGCTTTTTTAGCCATTCGTCGATGGCCTCGGGCGTATCGACGATGAGTTTGATTTCGTCCGCGATTTCCAAATTTTCAGGCAACGGGAATTTCTTTCGTTTGGGGCTGACGGTCACCCAGTCGAAATTCCCGTTTAGCGCATAGGCGCCGCTGGTTTCGATGTGGACTTGTTTGCCTGCGGCTTTGAGCAGGCTTGTCAGCTCGCGCAAATCGTGTACGGCCGGTTCGCCGCCTGTGATGACGACGATGGCGGCTTTTTCTTGGGCCGCCGCCTGCGCGAGCTGGTGGGGTGTCATCGGCGTGCCCTTGCGCTCGTCCCATGTCGAGGCGGAGTCGCACCACGGGCAGCGGATGGGGCAGCCTTGCAAACGGATAAAGAACGCCGCGCTGCCCATGTGCAGGCCTTCGCCTTGGAAGGCGCAGAAAATCTCGTTGACGGGCAGTGTTTGCGGGGCCGGATTCATGTTAGGCGAGATAGCGCGTGGGGTCGGCGACGCCCGCTTCTATAAAAGCATTTTTGCGTTCGCGACAGGTGGCGCAGACCCCGCAGTGGACTGGCCCGCCTTGGTAGCACGACCATGTTTCGCCGTAAGGCACGCCGAGGTTTGCGCCGAGGCGCACGATGTCGGCTTTGGTCAGATGGACATAGGGGCGTTCCAATCGCAATGGCTCCCAGTCGCACAGGCTTAGCGCCGCGTCCATAGCGTCCGCGAACGCGGGGCGGCAGTCGGGGTAGACGGCATGGTCGCCCCCGTGCGCGGCGTAGCCGATGCTCGGGGCTTTTAACGCGGCGGCCCACGCGCCCGCCACGGCCAGCAAAATCATGTTGCGGTTGGGCACGACCGTCACCGTCATGTTGTCTTCGGCGTAGGCGGTGGCGGGCACGGCGCAGTCTTCCTGCGTGAGCGCGTTTTTGCCGAAAATGGATTTTAAGGCGCGCAGGTCCGCTATTTTGTGCGGCACGTTTAACGCGGTCGTCAGCCGCTTGGCGGCGTCCAATTCGCGCACGTGCCGCTGGCCGTAGTCCACGCTCAGCGCGAAGACCTCGCGGGTGCCGGAGCGAACCCAGTCATACAGCAACGTGGAGGAGTCGAGGCCCCCCGAAAGGATGAC
>JAVBTG010000015.1:0-11933 GCA_031556275.1 Opitutales bacterium | reverse complement strand
TTGCTGCTCAAGCTGCGCGATGCCGGACACACGATTGTCGTCATCGAGCATCAGATGGATTTGATACGCAACGCCGACTGGCTCATTGAAATGGGGCCGGGTGGCGGCACCGCGGGGGGCAGGCTCGTGTATGCGGGGGCGTCTGGCGGATTGGCCAAAATCCCGGAATCGCCGACGGGACGGTGCATGGATTTGGGATAAGGAGGCTTTGCGCGCGCAAAAAAAACCGCTCGGTTGGAGCGGTTTTTTTGCGATGTGGGTCTTATCAGGGAGCGGACACTTCCTGAGGGGCCTGCCGCATGACGATAGAGGGGCGCAGGCGCAGGGCCAGATAGCCGTAGTAGGTTTTGTCCGTGCGCAGTCCGCCTGAGGCCACTCCCGGCTCGATGCGCTTGGAGATGAGGAACAGCGTCCAGTTGCCCAGCTTGACGCTCACGCGCTCCGCGAGTTGGTGCAGGGCGGGACGGGGCAGGAAAGTGCCGTCGTGCTCGACGTCGCCGTCTTTATCCAGCTTCAGGTGACCGGCGTCGACCCAGCGGAGGTTGTTCGTGTGATAGAGGTAGACTTGGATGTCGAGCAGCCCGCGCTTTTCGCGTTCGGCGACGAAATAGAAAATCGTGCCGAAGGGAATCGGCTCTTTCAACAACTTGCCCAGAGGCGTGCGGTCGATCCACAGGAAATCCGTAAAGGCGTAACGCGCCCCTAAGAGCGGGGTGAAATGGTGCATCGTCTTGGCGTCGAACATATCCGCCGGGATCGAGGGCACCGAGGTGATGGGGGATCCTTCCGGCGGAGCATCGGTCGTTTCAAGATAGCAAACCTCGCCTTGATACCAAATGACGTTCGGGCTTCCGTCGTCGTTGAGGGCAGCGGGCACGTCGGGGGCGAACTTGATGAAGGGCAGGACCGCGTAATTTTGGGAGACGCTTTCGGGGATCGGGGCGGTGGCCGCGCCGAAGAGGCAGGCGAGGGAACCCGTCAGGCACAGGGCCGCCGCGGTGAGAAAGGTGTGAGGATGCTTCATAAAATTTCCCCGATTATCCATGAATCGGGCATGTTTCGCAAGCCAAGGCTTGAAAGGAGTGGGGGGATGTTTATAAAAGAGAAATATGGAACGTTTGTTCACTGTTGGGCACTTTGACGCCGACGCGTTTTTCGCTTCGGTGGAGCAGGCGCTTAATCCCGCGCTGCGCGGGAAGACGATCGCGGTGGGGGGCACGACGCGTGGGATCATTTCCTCGGCCTCCTACGAGGCGCGGGCGAAAGGCGTGCGCACTCCCATGCCGACGAGTCAAGCGTTGCGGGTGTGCCCAGGGTTGATTTTGATTAAAGGGAGTTATGGGGAATATGCGCGGTTTAGCGATGCGATTTTCCGGTTTGCGAACGATATCACGCCTTATGTGGAGCAGACGTCCGTCGACGAGGGGTATTTGGATTTGACGCCGTGCCGGGGCGATCCGGTGGAACTGATGCGGGGGTTCGCGGCGCGGGTCGAGCGCGAGTTAGGGGTGACGGTTTCCGTGGGGGTGGCCTCGAACAAATTGGTGGCGGCCGTCGCGAGCAAGTGGAAAAAGCCTAACGGATTTACGGTCGTGGAGCGGGGGAAGGAGGCGGCATTTTTGGCGGACATGGCGGTGTCGGTCTTGCCGTTTGTGGGGCCAAAAACTGAAAAATCGCTGCAGGCGGAAGGGTTTTTTTATGTGAGGGACATCCAGCGCGCGGCATGGGAGGATTTTGAAAAACGTTTTGGGAGTGGAGCGCGGGAGTTGTATGACGCGGCGATGGGGATTGATGAACGTACGGTGAAGACCGAGCACGAGGCGGCCAAATCGGTTTCCGAGCAGACGACGTTCGCGAGGGACACCGCCGATTTTGATTTTGTGCAGGACACCTTGAAGCGCATGCTCGACCGGCTGCTCACGCAGTTGCGGCAGGCGGGGCAGCGGGCGCGGACGGTGACGATTCGCCTGCGGTATCCGGACTGGGAGAATCGCACGTTCGCGCGGAGTTTGCCGGAGGCTTCCGATTTGGAGTCGGATTTTTATCCGGTGGTCGCGCCGCTGTTGCGCGAGGGCTGGAAGCGGCGATCGCCCGTGCGGTTGGTCGGGATAAAGCTTTCCAATTTTTCCTCGGGAGTTGTGCAGGCGGATTTGTTCGGGCAGGCGAACGAGCGGCGACGCGCGCTGGCGCGGGCGAGCGACGCGCTAAATGAGCGAAGCCCGGACGACGCGCCGCTGTTGACGCGGGCGAGCCATTTGGGTATTCCTTCCAGTCGGGAACGCCCGCGGTTTTGACGGCTTCAAATTAACCACACCCCACCATGCTTGACGAGGAAGAGAACGACCATTTGTTGCAGAAGATGTGCCGCTACGATTTTGACACGTTTCGCAGGACGATGCCCGATGTCATGGATTATGCGATGAGCCGCATGGCGCAGGATGAAATCGGGCGTTATGAAATGATGGCTTATTATTTGGACGCTTACTGCGTGGGGCATGAGGGCACCGATCATTATCAGTTTCTGCGCGATTCAAAGGATGCGCTTTTTGCCCAAGCGGATGCCGGACTCTCGCGGAAGATTTATGATTTTCTGACTTTGCTGAGAAAAAACTCGGATGAGGAGGCGTATTTTTCAGAGTCGCTTGATTCCGCCATTTTGTATTGGGGGAAGAAAATCGGAATATAAAAATCAACCGCGTTAAACCTATGTTCGTATTTTTTGCATTGATCGTCGTGGTCGCCGCGCTCGTTTTTGTGGAGCGGAAGGTGAGGCATTGGGGCGCTCGGGCGGCGCTGAATTTGCTTTTAGTTTTTTTGGCGGTGGCGGTCGCCGGGTCAATGGCCGTCGGGGTGGGGCGGACTATGGAGCAAAATCGCTTTGCGCGGGTGCTGCCGGAGATATTTGAGGCGCTTCACAACAGTGGCGAGGCGGTGAGGGACGGGCAGATAGTGGCCCTTAGGCGACAAATGGGGGACACGAAAACCTTGGAGGACATCGAGGCCGTCGCGGACAGGCTGCGTTTGGGCGAGCCTGCGGATGCCGGTCGCTAAGGTGTGTCTTTAAATTATAGAAAATATATTTTAATAAATTTTCTATAAAAATAAAACGGCATTCTTTTTAGCTCCGCCCGGCTTTCCCGCGCAGGAAAAATGGGCTGTGGCGAAGTTTAAGGAGGGAAAAATAGGGGGGCTGTACGACGCTTACTGCTCCCCTGTTTGGCCCGACGCAAACGTAGCCACAGCCCATTTTTACAGCGGGAACGCTAAAAAACGGAGATTTTTAGCGGGTGGATATGAGGCCTTTCGTTTTCCAACGGCCGCTTCTGAAGCGCCAGCCTCACCCAAAGCTTTCGAATTTGAAGAGGCACCCTAAACAAGGCAGGGTTCGCCGGGGATTGGGTCGATGATCGTGCGGTTGCCGCCTTCGATGGCGAATTCGTCGAGGAACCAGTCGCGGGCCGAGGGGTCGCCGTGGGTGATGACGATGGCGCGGGGGTCGACGGACAGGGCGTAGTGCATGAGGGCCTCGCGGTCGGCGTGGCCGCTCAGGTCGTAGCGCTCGACGCGGGCTTTTATGCGGCCGTGGAAATCGATGGCGTCGAACGGGAACGTCTCGCCCTGCGCGTAGCGCTGGAAGCGGCCGCCAGGGGTGTCCGGGTCGCAGTAGCCGACAAAGCAGATCGCGTTTGCGGTGTCTTCGACGAGGGAGGCCGCGCAGGCGTAGGAGGGGGTGTTTTCCACGAGCATGCCGCTGCTCAGGACGTAGATGGCGCTCTCGGCGGGGGCGCGCCCCGGCGTGAATTTTTGGCGGAAGGAGCGCACGCCCAGCTCCTGCAGAACTTGGCGGCGGAAGCGCAGGATGCCGGTTTTGCGCGAGATCGTGTCGAAATAATCGACGAGGTCAAGGCCGAGGCCGGACGCGTAGACGGGGCATTCCGGGATGGCGTTTTTGTGGCGCGCCTCGTGCAGCAGCGAGAGGATTTCCTGCATGCGCCCAAGCGCGAAGGCGGGAATAAGCACGCTGCCGCCCGCGCGGATCGTGGCGTCGATGCTCTCGATCAGGCGGCGGGTCTCGCGCGCGCGGTCGAAGTCTTCGGCGCGCTCGGAATTGCCGCGCGTCGTCTCCATGACGAGGGTGTCGATTTTTTCCTTGGGGAAATCCGCGCCGGGGAGGGTGTGCTGGTCGGAGAACTGGACGTCGCCCGTGAAGAAAATCTTGCGGCGCTTGTAGACGAGCTGGACGCCCGCCGCGCCCGCGACGTGGCCCGCGGGGTGGAACGAGATTTCGATTTCCTGATTGTCGGCGGAGGTGAAGCGTTTGGCGCGGTTAAAGGCAAGCCCCATGATCTTGGGCTCGAGCATGTCGATCTCCCCCATCGTGTAGAGGGGGTCTTCCTTGATGTTGAGCTCCTCGCGCTGGCGCTTCATCACGTTGCAGGAGTTGCGCAGCATGCGCGCCGCTATCGTCTGCGAGCCTTGGCTCATCAGCACCAAGGCCTGCGGCTGGTGGCGGAACAAGACCGGCAGCGAGCCGAGGTGGTCCAGATGGCAGTGCGTGATGATGATGAAATCCAGCGATCCGTCCTCGATCATCCCCAGATTGGGCAGGGCCGGGCGGCCCGTTTTTTTGGGGTGCAACCCGCAGTCCACGACCATGCGAAACGGGCCCACCTCTGCGTAGAGGCAGTTGGAGCCGATGTCGCGGGCGGGATTGAGGTCGGTGAGTTTCATTACGGGTTCCATGCGGGAGACTTCAGCCGCCCGCCACGATGCGGACGATTTCGAGGCGGTCGCCGTCTTTGAGCGCGATCTTGTCGACCGCCTGCGGGGTGACGGCCCCGCCGTTGTGTTCGACGACGACGCGGTCGCGGCGCAACTGCTGTTGCTCCAAAAATTCCGTGAGCGGGCAGTCGTGGCGGACCGTGAAGGACTGGCCGTTGGCGGTGATGGTGATGTCGTTCATTTATTTGATCAAAGCGGTGTCAAAGTCTTTCCAGACGGGCTCCAGGCCGTTGGCGCGCAATGCGGCGGCCACGGCCTCGGGGGAGCGCTCGTCGGCGACGTGGAACTGCTCGCCGCGCTCGTCGCCGGTTTCGTGCCATGAATCTTTCTGACAGTCGGAATAGCCTCCCGGTTCCGTGCTGGCTCCGGCGCTCATTTGGGTGACGGCGATCTGGGCCAGACGGTCGCGCAATTGCGGGCGCTCGCGGGTGGACAGGACGAAGCCCGCCGTCGGCAGGAGCAGGCGCAACGCGCAGATCAACTGCACGAGCTGGCGGTCGTCCGGGACGTTGTGGGGGGCGGGCGAGAATCCGCCCGTGGCCGGACGCATGCGGGGAAAGCTGATGTTGACGCCGCTGCGCCAGCAATGTTTGAGCAGCCAGCGCGCGTGCGCCGCCAGACAGATCGCCTCGTGGCGCCAGTCGTGGAGGCCGAAGAGCGCGCCGAGGCCCACCCTGCGGAATCCACCCTCGGACGCCCGCTGCTGCGTGTCGACGCGAAAAGCGTAGTCGCGCTTCGGGCCGCTCGGGTGCATTTCCAAATAGGTCGGCTCGTGGTAGGTTTCCTGAAAGGCCGTCAGGCTGTCGGCCCCGGCGGCGACGAAACGGCGGTAAGTCTCGGTGTCGGCGGGGGCTATCTCCAAGCCGACGGAGGGCATGTGGGGGAGGGCGCGGCGGATGCATTCGACCATGAAGTCCGCGCTCGCGTGGATCGGGTGCTCGCCCGCCACGAGCAGGAGCGAGCGAAAGCCGTGCGCGGCGAGGATTTGGGTCTGCCGCTCGGCCTCGTCTGCGGAGATCGTCGTGCGGGGAAAGTCGTTGCGACGGCCGAAGCCGCAGTATTTGCAGTTGTTGACGCAGGCGTTTGTCAGGTACAAGGGCACGAACATGCGCACCGTTTTGCCAAAATTGCCGCGCGTGAGGCGCTGGGCGCGCTGGGCCATTTCCTCCAGCATGGGGGCGGCCTGCGGGGAGAGTAAGCTTGCGAAGGATTCGAGCGAGTCGATTTTTTGCGCGCGCAACGCTTCGCCCACATGCGCGGCGGACGCGGTGTGCGCGCGCTCAAGCAAGGGTGCCAAGTCCCATTGGCGGATGACTTCGGAAAAGCGGGCCATGTGACGTGTCAGTCCAAAAACGCGGTGAGCGGACTCGTGGGCTGGGCTTTGTGGCGCGTTTTGCCGAGGCCGTTGAGCCGCGCGCACAAACCCGCCTCGACGGACAGGGCGAAGGCGCGGGCCATCTCGCAAGGATTGTCGGCGATCGCGATCGCGGTGTTGACCAAAACGGCGTCCGCGCCCATTTCCAAGGCGGCCGCCGCGTGCGAGGGGCGGCCTAGCCCGGCGTCGACGACGATGGGCACGCGGGCCTGCTCGATGAGGATCTCGATCTGCGCGGCCGTCTCGATGCCGCGGTTGGTGCCGATGGGCGCGCCCAAGGGCATCACCGCCGCGCAGCCGACGTCCTGCAGGCGCAGGGCCAGCACGGGGTCGGCGTTGATGTAGGGCAAAACGCAAAAACCTTCTTTGGCCAAAATTTCCGCCGCTTTTAACGTTTCAATCGGGTCGGGCAACAGGTAGTTGGGGTCGGGGTGGATTTCGAGCTTCACCCATTTCGGAAAACCCGCCGCCGCGCCGAGGCGGGCGAGGCGCACCGCCTCCTCCGCGTTGAGGGCCCCGGAAGTGTTGGGGAGGACGAGGTAGCGATCCGGCTCCAGAAAGTCGGTGATGTCGGCGAAGGGGTCTTTTTCCGCGCCGAGGTGCGCGCGTTTGAGCGCGACCGTCACGAGCTGCGTGCCGCTGGCGCGCAGGGCCTCGCGCATCGTCTCGTTGGAGGCGAATTTTCCGGTGCCGACAAAGAGGCGGGAAGTGAACGTGCGCTCGCCCAGTGTGAGCGGGTGGGCCGATTGCGCGCGGTTGAGTGGTTCTGTGTTCACGGTAAGGGATTATTCTAATCTCCCTATACCTGCTTGTAAAACCTGAAAAAATGCGGGGGCCGAGGCTGTCGGGGTTTCGAGGCGCACCAGCAGTTCGCACGCGTGGGGCGCGGGCGTCGTCGGGCCTGTCCAGAGCAGGGCGACGGGGCGGCCGGGGGCGCGCGGGGGTTTTAGCTTTTCCAAAACTTTTCCCGAGGCGCGCGAGTGGCCGACGGTGAGAAAGCGCGTGTGCACGTCTTTGAAAAAAAGACGCATGGAACCGACGCGGTGCAGGCGCAGGGATTCCATCGCGCCTGCGGCCAACGCGTAGGCCTTGGAGTCGGGGAGTTTTTGGCGGCTTTCCTCGGCCAAAATGATGTCGGAGAATCCTGCCTTTTGCGCGAGCGGTGCTATCAGGCCGATCGTGTCGTCGTCGCAATTTTCGAGGCACAACAGGGGGCGGCCTTCGCGCTGCCATTGCAAGACCTGCGTGTGCGAGGGCGCGTGCGGCTGCGGGCGCTGGGTTTCCAAAAAAAGGCCCTCTGTGGCGGCGGGGTGCAGGCGTGCGATTTGCGCCTGCATGCGGCATTCGCAGGGTTCGCCTTTTTCTTTCAAAAACGCGATCCACGCGCGGGCGTCAGGTTCGCACTCTTTGGTGTAGTAAAGGGCGCGCGCGCAACCGGGCCTGCGCGCGAAGACGGCCGCGATGGCGGGCTGCGTGTAGAGCGGCAGGGAGTAGGTTTGGCGGTCGGACATGGAGGAACGGGTGCAAAAAAACCGCGTTTGGACGCGCGGTTTTTTTAGAAGGTGTCTTCAAATCACAGGCCGAGCAGTTTGCTTTCTTCGGGCAGGAATTCCGACGGATGCGGCACCGGCTTGGCGCGGCGGCCGCCCGTGATGCGCTCGAAGTAGGGGTCTTCCTTCACGGTCAGGTCGAAGGGTTCGTCGGGGAGGTTGTCCTCGTCGATTTCGAGCGTGTCGATCGGGTCGAGGTCGTCGAAGATCAGCGACATGCGGCGGGCTTCGGGATAGAGGACGATGGCGGGGTTTTTGACGGAGCCCCGGCGCAGGCGCTCGAATTTGCAGGGGAAGCACGCTTCCTTGTATTTTTTCTCAAAATCCTTCACCCATTCGGCGGAGGCGCCCTCGCAGCGGTTGACGAAAACGTAATCCGAAAAATGGACGGCCGCGTCGTGCCATTCCGCCGCCAGCTTGCTTTCGGCGGCGATGGCGCAGTGCACGGTCAGGAAAACGCGGGCGGGCGCGAGCCCCTTGGCCTTGAAAATATCGCGCAACACTTCCATCTGGTCGATGAGGCTTTCGCGGCCGTCGGGCAGCCAGAACCACGTGCTTTCGTCGCCCTCCTGCGGCAGGGGGATGTTGTCGAATTTTCCGTCTTTAAAGGTGAACGTTTTGACGGTCGTGGCGTGGCCCTGCAGCAGGCGGTCTTCCGCCAAGTCCGTGCAGGCGTCTTTGGCGTGCACGAGGGTGACCGGCGCGCCTTTTGGCAGGCCGTTGTCCACGAGGTCGAGAATGAGGTCGCGGCGGCCGCTGTCGGGCAGGCCAAGGACGATGTAGATGGGGGCGGGCATGGAAAAAATCAGTTGAGGGGGAACGCGCCGTTTTGGGCTTTTTGGCGCATCCAGTGGTCGACGAGCACGAGCGCCGCCATCGCCTCGACGATGGGGACGGCGCGGGGCGCCACGCAGGGGTCGTGCCTGCCTTTGGAGACGAGGGTGTAGGACTCGCCCGCGCGGGTGACGGTTTCCTGCGGTTTAAAAATCGTGGCGGTGGGTTTGAAGGCGACGCGGAAGTCGATTTCCTCGCCGTTGGAGATGCCGCCTTGGACGCCGCCTGAGCGGTTGGTGCGCGTGTGCACATGGCCGTCTTGCGCGTAAAAGGCGTCGTTGTGCTCGGAGCCTTTTAGCAGGGAGCCCGCGAAACCGCTGCCGATCTCAAAACCTTTGACGGCTGGGATGGACAGCATGGCTTTGGCCAAGTCGGCGTGGAGGCGGTCGAAGACGGGTTCGCCCAAGCCTGCCGGAACGCCGCGTATGCGCGCGCGCAAAACGCCGCCGACGGAGTCGCCCTCGCCGCGCACCTGCTAGATGCGGGCCTGCATGGCCTGCGCGGTCTGCGCGTCGGGGCAGCGCACGGGGTTGGATTCGATTTCGGCTAAAGTGGGAAAATGGTTCCAGTTTTCGGGCAGGGCGATGTCGTGGACGCGCTCGACGTAGACACAGATTTCAACGCCGGTGAGGGATAGGAGTTTTTTGGCGATCGCGCCCGCCGCGACGCGGCCGATCGTCTCTCTGGCGCTGGAGCGCCCGCCGCCTTCGGGATTGCGCAGGCCGAACTTGGCCTCGTAGGTGTAGTCGGCGTGGGAGGGGCGGAAGGTTTTTCGGATCTCGTCGTAGGCTCCCGGGCGCGCGTCGGTGTTGCGCACGAGGACGGCGACGGGCGTGCCCGTCGTGCGGCCTTCATAGACGCCGGACAAAATTTCCGCCGTGTCGGCCTCCTTGCGGGCGGACGTGATGGCGCTTTGGCCCGGGCGGCGGCGGTCGAGGTCTTTTTGGATGTCCGCGGCGGACAACGGAAGGTTCGCGGGGCAGCCGTCGATCACGACGCCGACGCCGCCTCCGTGGCTTTCGCCGAACGTCGTGAGGGTGAAAAGTTTGCCGAAAGTGTTGCCCATGAAAATGTCCGTGTTTTTGGAAGGGTCGTTGGCGTGTTTTGCTGCTATTAAAAAGTCTTTCTTTGGGCGGAAAAGGTCAAGCCGATTGATCTGTTTAATGCAGGTCATCCGGGCGGATGGGGTGCGAGGGGCGCAAGGTCGCGTGCAGACGGTCTTTGAGGAAGGCTTGCAGTTCTTCCGGCACTATCTCCCATGAGACGGGGGTGCCGGAAGGCTCCGGCGCGGGCGCGGCGGAGGGCGGCGCAGGTTGCGCGGGGGCCGGTTGGGCGGCGTCGAAGGATTCTTCTTCGGGGGAAGGTTCTTCCGGCGCTTCGAGTGCTTCAGGCTCGGGGAGCGGTTCCGGGGCGGGCGGCTCGGGAGCGGCGGCGGGTGGCGGCGCGGGCACTTTTTGCGGCGCGCTCGGGGTCTCTATTTTTTTTGGGCCAGCCTCGGGAGGGAGGTTGGCTGCGATCTCGCCGAGGTCTTTTAGGAGGGAGTCGATCGGTTTGGACCGGCCTTCTTCCGTCGCTTTTAACAGGACGACCTCAAAATTCACTTTTTCGGAAAGGCCCGTGCGCAGGGAGGACTCGCCCGCGTGGAGCGCCTCCAGCATGCGCAGCAGGGGTTCCGTGCGCATGGGGGAGTGGAGAAGGTTGGTTTGGCCCTGGTGGCGCACCGCGTCGAGCAATGCCGCGCGCACGTGCGCCTGCAAGTCGGCCAAGACGCGGTAGAGGTCTTTGCCTTCTTCGGCGAGCGTGTCGCACAACGCGACGAGGGCCGCGTAGTCGCCCTTGGCCATGCCGGAGGCGAGCGACCCGATTTGTTTGGCGGAGGCCAGACCGTAGACCTCGACCACGTCGGATTCCGCGATTTTGTTGCCGCAAAAAGATATCAGCTGGTCGAGGATCGACTGGGCGTCGCGCATGCCGCCGTTGGCGAGCCGCGCGATGGAGCGCAGGGCCTCGAGATCGACTTCGATGGATTCGGCTTGGGCGATTTGCCCGAGCTTTTCCATGATTTTTTCCTCGGGGATGGGGCGAAATTCGAAGCGCTGGCAGCGCGAGACGATGGTGGCGGGGACCTTGTTGACCTCCGTCGTCGCGAAGATGAATTTGACGTGCTCGGGCGGCTCCTCGAGGGTCTTGAGCAGGGCGTTGAACGCGCCCGTCGAGAGCATGTGCACCTCGTCGATGATGTAGATCTTGAACTTGCCCTGCGCGGGCGTGTATTGGCAGTCCTCGCGCAGCTGGCGGATGTTTTCCACCGAGTTGTTGGAGGCACCGTCGATTTCCACGACGTCCATGCACGAGCCGTTCATGATGGCCTGGCATAGCGGCGCGGAGTCGTCCGGCGAAACGCTCGGGCCGCCGTCGCAGTTCAGCGCCTTGGCGAAGATGCGGGCCGTCGTCGTTTTGCCCGTGCCGCGCGGGCCGACAAAGAGATAGGCGTGGGCGATGCGGTTGGAGGTGATCGCGTTTTTGAGCGTGCGCACGATGTGCTCCTGCCCGACGAGCTCGTCGAACTGCTTGGGACGCCAGCGGCGGGCGATGACCTGATAACCGGATGCCATTTGAATAGACTAAGGAGGAGAAAGGGGGGGAGGCAAGATTTGGTGCACAAAAAACGACGCGTCGGGGAAAGACGCGTCGTTTTTTGGAAAGTAAAAAGTGGCCAGGCACCCTACGGCACATGCGAATCCTGGTTACCGTTGCTTCCTTCCGGATCTGGCGGAGTTCACCGGTCCGGCATTGCATAGGACCCGGCCAAGGACAATCATCCGGCTGTTGTGCGGGCTTTGCAACCTTCAAAACAGCGGAGTGAAATCCGCGAGGGAAACCCAGCCCGTTTTGCCGTCGCGCGTGCACACGCGGGCGTAATCTTTCATGAGGTCGAGCACGCGGGCGGACTGGCCTTCGACGAGCAGGCCCGCGGAGGGGCTTTTCGAGGCGGGTGCCAGTAAGAGCGGGGTTTCGTCGGCGATGACGATGCCGTTTTGCTGGGCGGCCAGCGTGTTGACGGCGCCCGCCCCGCCGATGGCGAAAATGAACAGGCACAGTAAAAGGACTCCCGCAGGAATCGCGCCGCGCCAGCGCATCATGACGATGACCAGCAGCGTGGCCACGCTCGCCCACAGGCCGAGGCACGCGACGAGCACCCAGCCCTCGGCGCTGAGCAAACTGCCGAAACGTTCGGCCAGCGTGGGCGTTTCGCGGTTGAGCATGCCCGCCGCCTTTTGGGCGAGGGAAAGATTTTGCAGGATGTCGGCGTCGCGCGGGCTTGTCTGGCGGGCGCGCTCGTAGTGCCAGATCGCCTGACCGTATTTTTTGGCGGCGTAGGCGGCGTTGCC
>JAVBTG010000045.1:0-5108 GCA_031556275.1 Opitutales bacterium | reverse complement strand
CGCCGATCGCGACCGGGCCCGCCAGATCGCCATGTCGTACGTGTCCTTCTCGAACAGTGGTTCGCGCCAGCGCACGATCAACCCGAAAGGATCTGACATCACGAAAAATCAGGCGACCACCGTTGCCCAGTGGGCGGCCATTTTGGCCATCCGCACGCAGCTCAACGACGCCGCCATGTGGTTCATCACTTCGGATGACGCGATGGCCAACATCGCCGAGATGCCGCGTATCGTCGTGCAGGACATCAACGCCGCCGCGCCGGTGATCGACCCCACCTTCACCAACGCGGAACCCAAGAGCTGGGCGGTTGTGGCAGGCATGTCAACCAGCGCTCCTCCGACTACCACCCCGATTATCTGGACCCGCGGCCTGGAAAGCAACGGCGAGTGGGAAAAGACCTCTCCTTGGAAGGGTAACGGCGGCCACATCGCCTTCTTGGACGGCCACGTTTCTTGGTACACCACGCTCAATCCCCAAATCAAGGACGGCGAAAATCTCTCCTACTACCCAACCCGCTCCAGCACCGGCAGCGGCACTACGGACATCAAGATGGCGATCCCGGAAGACCCGACGACCGTCCTCGAAGACACGTATTGATCCGAACACCGTTTTTGGCAAAAGGACCCGCCCGCAAGGCGGGTCCTTTTTTTAAACAATTATTTTGTTTAGGGCGAACGCGGACTTATAATTTGAAAAAACACTCGCGCCCGATAGACTCGCAGATATTTTCATGAACCCGGAATCCGAAATTTTAAACTACCTCCAATCGGAGGATTACGCCCCCTCCAAGGCCGACGAGATCGTCAAGGCCATCGCCAAGGACAGGCGGCACTCCAAGCACTTGCGCACCGCGCTGAACCGTCTCTTCCAACAAGGCGCGATCGCCAAGGTGAAGCAGGACCGTTTTTGCATCCCCCAAGACGCCGATTTGGTGACGGGGAAGATCCGTTTCAAACGCAACGGCGGGGCCGTGCTGGTGCCCGAACCGGGCCCCGCCAATGCGGCGATCAAAAACATGCCTGAAGTCCTGCACGTGCGCGCGGAGGACACCGGCGTCGCCCTGCCCGGCGACAAGGTGATGGCCCGGATCCAACGCGACCGCGCCCCCATCCGCAAGTACGGCAAAAAAGGCAGGCAAGCCCCCGCCGCGCGGCCCGGCGACCAGACCTTCGCCCGCGTGATCCGCATCGTGGAGCGCGCCCGCGACGAATGGACGGGCACGCTCTCCAAATCGCGCATTTTCTATTATGTGATCCCGGACGACCCCACGATCGCGCAGGACATCCTCGTGCCCGACCCCGCCGCGCACACCACGATCTTTCCGCAGCCCCGCGAGGGCGACAAGGTGGTCGTCAAAATCGTCGAATGGAAAAACCGACACACGAGCCCCGTGGGCGAGATCGCCGAGGTGCTGGGCAAGTCCCACACGCCGGACGCCGAATTCAAGGCCATTTTGCGCAAATACCGGTTGTCGCCTGATTTCCCCGAGGCGGTCATCCGCGAGACGGCGCAGATCCCCGAATCGGTGCGCCCGCGCGACATGGCGGGGCGCACGGACTGCCGCGCGCTTTTCACCTTCACGATCGACCCGGACGACGCGAAGGACTTTGACGACGCCCTCTCCGTGGAAACGCTCCCGGGCGGCCAGACGCGCGTGGGCGTCCATATCGCGGACGTGAGCGCCTACGTGCGGCGCGGCAGCGCGCTCGACAAGGAGGCGTACAACCGCGGAAATTCGACCTACCTCGTGGGCATGGTGATCCCTATGCTGCCGTACGCGCTTTCCAACGGCCTGTGCAGCTTGGTGGAAAACGAGAACCGTCTGACGAAATCGGTGTTCTTCACCTTCGACGCCTCCGGCAACCGCGTGGGGCGCACGGAGATGGTCAACACTGTCATCCGCAGCAACAAGCGCCTGAGCTATCTGCAGGCGTACACGCTGCTCAAGGAGGACGACATCGGCAAGGCGCGGGGCCTCCCCGTCATGCCCGCGCACCAGACGGGGGCCACGGGCCGACCGCTGACCCAGCTCGGCGACGAGGAGCTCACGCGCCTGCAAACGGCGATCCGCACGCTGTGGGGGTTCGCCTCGAAAATCCGCGCCGCCCGCATGGCCGACGGCAGCCTCGATTTGACGATGACGGAGGTGAAAATCTACGTCGACGCCGAGGGCTACGCCGACCGCATCGAGCCCGTGCTTTCCGACGAAAGCCACGAGCTGATCGAGGAGTACATGCTGATGGCCAACGAGGCCGTGGCGCGCGCCTACGACGAGGCGTCGCTGCCCTACATCTCGCGCGTGCACGACGCGCCGGACGAGGAAAAGCTCAACGACTACCGCGACTATCTGGCCAATTTCGGCATTGTCACGGGGGATTTGGCCCATCGCGGCGAAATCGTGAAAACGCTCAGGCGCATCAAGGACCACCCGCAGGGATACGCGCTGAAAGTCGCCTTTTTGCGCAGCATGAAGCAGGCCTGCTACCGCGCCACCGCCGACGGGCACTACGGGTTGAACAAGCAGTTTTACGCCCACTTTACCTCCCCCATTCGCCGCTACAGCGATTTGGTCGGCCACCGCATTTTCGAGACGCTGCTGCAGCGCAGGCAGGCGGGATCGACAAAGCAACCCTATGGCCCCGGCGAACTCGAGGCGATCGGCGCGCACATCAGCCGCACCGAGCGCAACAGCGTCGACGCCGAGCGAGAGAGCGTGAAGGTGAAGCTGCTCGAATTCTTCGAGCGCGAGGCCGCCCGCCCGCAAAAACGCACGTTCGAGGCCATTATCACCGACGTGCGCAACTTCGGGTTTTTTGTGGAACTGAGCCAGTCGCAGGCGTACGGGCTGGTGCCCGCCTCGTCGCTGACGGATGACATCTACCAGTTGTCATCGGACGGCCTCTCTTTGGTGGGCCGCCGCACGCGCCGCACGCTGACGCTCGGGGGCGTCGTGCCCGTGCAGGTCTACCGCGTGGACCGTTTTAAGCGCGAGATCGACTTCACGCTCGCCCCCAACGGCCAACAAAAACTTCCCCAGACAGACGGAAAAGCCGCCAAATTCACGCCCACGCGCGCCCCGCGCATGAACCGCCGCATGGAAGAAAGCGGCAGTCACAAGGGCCGTAACCGCACCCCCAAGCGCCCGCCCCAGAAAAAAGGCGGGCATCGCAAGCGGCGCCGATAGAAAAGACACCAAAAACGCGGATGAAAAATATCCGCGCTTTTGGTGCCCCCTATTTCCACGCCGGGGGATTTTGCATTTCGGGGCGGAGCACGCCGATGTAGGGAAGATTGCGGTAGTGCTCGGCGAAATCAAGGCCGTAGCCGACCACGAAATGGTCGGGGATTTCGAAACCCGAGAAGTCGGCCTTCAGGGAAGTTTTGCGGCGGCCGCGCTTGTTGAGTAGCACGCAGGTCCGTAAGGAGGCGGGACGGAAGCCCTTCATGATCTTCACGATCTTTTGCAGGGTTTTGCCGGTGTCCAAAATGTCGTCGATGAGCAGCACGTGCGTGTCGGAAATATCCAAACGGATATTGTCCACGATCTCGGGTTCGCCGACGGGGTGGTCCTCGTCCTTGTAGGAGGAAACGCGCACCGTGTCGAGGCGCACCGGCAGGTCTTGGATGGCCCGGACCAAGTCGGCCGCGAACAGGATCGCCCCGTTGGTGATGGCGATGACGGTGAGTTCGCCCACGCCGAGGTCCTTGTAGGTTTTCTCGATCTCGCGCCCGAGGACCGCTATTCGGTTGCGGATGGCGTCTTCGTCGACAAGGATCTGGGCTAAATCGCGGTGCATGGAAATAAAGGGTTATTACAACGCCAATGCTTCCGCCGCGTCAAGCCTCGAGGATATGCCCGATGGCTTGCCTTCGACGCGGGGAATTTTTATATTTGCTGGAATATTTTGCTATGCTGACATCCTCGACCAAAATCCGCGTGCGCTATGCCGAAACGGACGCCATGGGCATCACTTACCACGCCAATTATCTGCCGTGGCTGGAAATGGCGCGGGTCAACTTTTTGGACGAGATCGGGCTACCCTACCGCAAAATCGAGGAATTGGGAATTTTTATGCCGGTCTTGGAGGCGCATTTGCGCTATCTGCGCCCCTCCCGCTTCGACGACGAGGTCGACGTGCGGCTTTGGATCAAGGAAAAGCCCGTCGTCAAACTGCGCGTGGATTACGAGCTGTACAAGGGCGACGACATGCTCATCAAGGCGCACACCCTGCACGCGTTTATGAACGCCAAGGGCGAGGCCGTCCGCCCGCCGGAAATCTGGCGCGCGAAAATGCGCGAGGTGTTCGCCAAAGTCGGGCAGCAGCACGCGTGAATTAAGGCTCAGCCTTCGCCCGGTTCCATAAATCCCCGGGCCTGACGGCGGTAAATGCGCTCGATCTGCGAGATCAGCTCGGACAGCGTGCGCCCGTCCGTCAAGACGCCCACGCCCGCCCGGCGGTACCAAGGGTCGCGCGCCTCCAACAGCTCGCGAATGCGCGCGGCCGGGTCCGCAACGTTCAGCAAGGGGCGGTGCGCGCACCCGCGCGTGCGGGCCAAAATCGTTTCGGGCAGGGCGAACAGGCAAACGAGCACGCCTTTGGATTGGAGCAGTTCAATGACCCCTTCTTGGCACACCGTTCCACCGCCGAGCGACACGACGCAGCCGGAGGCGGGGTGCCCGCTTTCCAAAAAGGCGCGTTCCTTTTGCCGAAAGGCGGCTTCGCCCTCCTGCTCGAAAATTTCCGGAATCGTCTTTTGGGCCTGCGCCTCGACGGCGGTGTCTGAGTCGATGAAACGGCAGCCCCAAAACTCCGCCAGCTTGCGGCCGAGGGCGGTCTTTCCCGTGCCCATGAATCCGGCAAGGTAGAGGTTGGGTTGTCGTGTGTGTTCGCCGCGTTTCATTTGGCAAACACAGCCTAGAAGGCGGGAAAGCCCGCGGCAAGCAGGAAGCGCCTTTGCGGGCTTGCCCGCGCAAGGGGCATGGCGTTTAATCAACCTATGAGCAACGAGAGCGATCCGGTGGAAATCCGCGTGCGCGGCGCAAAGCCGGGGACGCGGATATGCGCGCTTTTTTTGGGGAACGCCGCGCACACCTTCGTCATGCACA
>JAVBTG010000069.1:0-6586 GCA_031556275.1 Opitutales bacterium | reverse complement strand
AGGAATAAAAGGCGCGCGCGTTTTTGAACTTTTTTTCCCATTTTAAATAGCACCATGACCCCTCCTAAAAAACATGGACTGGGCCGCGGACTGAGCGGCCTGATCGCCGCCGCAAAGCCCGCCGCCCCCGCGCCCGCCCAGAAGGCGGCCCCCGTCACCGCCGCAAAGCCCGCCGCCAAAGCGCCCGCCGAGACGCCC
Source organism: Opitutales bacterium (assembly GCA_031556275.1). Classification (GTDB taxonomy): domain Bacteria; phylum Verrucomicrobiota; class Verrucomicrobiia; order Opitutales; family JAKPNF01; genus JAKPNF01. The sequence goes on along the minus strand of JAVBTG010000069.1, from coordinate 6,388 downwards.
GCGCCTGCGGCCACGCCTTTCCGCGAGGTCGCCCTCGCCAAGATTGACCCTTCACCCCATCAGGCGCGGCGCGAGTTCGACATTCAGGCCATTCGCGAGTTGGCGGAGAGTATCCGCGCCGAGGGGCTCTTGCAGCCGCTCGTGGTGCGCGCGAAGGGAGACCGTTTTGTGCTGATCGCGGGCGAGCGCCGCTTGCGCGCGTGCCGCCAGCTGGGGCTGCGCACGATCCCCGTGTGCGTGCTGGAGGCGAGCGAGGCGTCTTCCGCCACCATGGGGCTGATCGAGAATTTGCAGCGGCGCGACTTGAACCCGATCGAAACGGCCCTCGGGTACGCCAGCTTGATGAAGGATTTCGGGCTCACGCAGGAGGCCGTCGCCGAGCGCGTGGCCCAGCCCCGCGCGAGTGTGGCGAACACGCTGCGTTTGCTCGCGCTCGACCGCGAGATTCAGGGATTTCTTATCAAAGGCACGATTTCCGTCGGCCACGCGAAAGTTTTGCTGGGACTTGAGGACAAAGACCTGCGCCTGATCGCGGCGCGAAAAATTATTGAAAAGAGCCTCAGCGTGCGCGAGACGGAAGTGGAGATCGCCCGCCTCAAACGCGACTCGGGCAAAAAAATGACCCCGAACACCCCCGCGCAGGCGCAGTCCGCCGTCATCACCGATTTGGAAAAGCGGTTGGCCACCCGATTGAACACCCGCGTGGCCCTCAAGCACGGGCCCAAGCACGGCAAAATCGTCATCGAATACTTCGGCAACGAGGATTTGCAGCGCATTCTGGAGCGCATCGGGCTCTCGTGAGCCTAGAGGCGAGACCCACTTTTGCACTTGAAGTAAAGGCGCGTTTGCGGCATTTTTAAGAATTCACTTACGAATTTTAGACTCATGAGCATCCTTCTGGTCATTCTCTCCCTTATTTTGGGCATGTTGTGCCTGTTCCTCGGGCTTATCGTCCTGATGCAGCGCGCCAGCTCCAACGCCGGCATGGGCTCCGCCTTGGGCGGCGGCATGGCGGAATCGGCCTTCGGCGGCGAGACGGGCAACGTGCTCACGCGCCTGACCATCTGGTCGATCGTCGGTTTCTTTGTGCTGAGCTTGGTGCTTTACATGGGCTACCTCTATCAGGCCACGCACGGTCAGGCTGCGAGTGCCTCCAATAACCGCGCCTCCCTCTCTGGCGTGGCGGCTGAGGCGATGGTGGAAAAAGCCCCCGCGACCGTGGAAACACCCGCCGCGCAGGGCGTCGTGACCGAGGCTCCCGCCGCGACGGAAAAGGCCGTCGAGGCCAAGGACACGAACGTGATCGCGCCTCCCTCCATGACGGGCAGGCCTGCGGAGCAGAAATAAGGATTTTGGCATGCGGGCTTGGCTGTTTTTTGTATTGAGCCTCGTTGCTTTGGCGACGGGGCTTTTGCATGCCCAGCCCAGGCGCACGCAGACGCCTGTTCCGATTGAGGACTTGACGCCGCAGACGGCGGGGGTGGCCATTGAGACATTTCGTTCCGCGCGGTTTGCGGGGGATTTTTGCTTTCGCTTTGAGCTGACGCATTTTCCGCGCAAGGAAAAGGAAACCGTCTATGAGGGATTTTTGTGGGGCGGGGCGGTGGAGGGCCGTTCGGCAGTGCGCCTTGTGTTTTGGAAGAAAGGGGAACGCGAAGTTCGCCGCCAGTTTCTCATGCGCAACGGGCCGATGCCCGAAGTGTGGACGGGCGGGCTGGGCGATCCTGTGCGCAAAGTGGAGCAGGCCGAGCAATACGCGCCGTTGATGGACGGGCTTTTGTATTCGCCCTTTGACGTGATGATGCCCTTTGTCTATTGGCCCGACTGGACCTACGAGGGGCCCAAGCGCGTGCAAAGCCGCCAGACCGATTTGTTTTTCTTCGCGGCTCCGGAAAGCTGGAAGGCGGAGCATCCCGAGCAAAAGGGTATCCGCGTCGCGCTCGACCGCATCTTTAACGCGCTGATCTATGCGCAACTGGTGGGCAATGATGAAAAGACGCTGCGCACGTTCCGCATAGTGGATTTGAAAAAGGTGCAGGAGCAGTGGATCGTCAAACGCATTGATTTTTTCGATGAGGCCACGCGCGAAAAAGACCGTTTCAGCGTCGTCGCCGCCGCGATGAATCTGGCGTTACCGGCCGGATTTTTCACCCCGCAGTCGATGGAAAAAGAGCCGAAAATTCCGCAGAAGGAACGCTTTGAGGTGTTTGAGTGAGCGGATGATTTTTATTTGCGCTTGACGGAAATTAGGTAGCTGAAATTATGGGGGGGCATGAAAAATATTGCCTATGTGCGGGGCGGGGCGAAATAGATTTTTGGGATATTGGCGCTGTGCGCGCTGTGTTGCGTGTCCTGCACGGACGAGGCGAAGGCTTCCAAAAAACCGGCGCACAAACAACAAACACGCGCTTCTGGCAACGAGCGGTGGACCGTTGTCACAAAAATCGCCACGGATGTCGCCCGCATGATGGCGCATGCCGACAACAAGGCGAAAGGGCGCGAAAAATTTGTGGCGCCCGAAGTCTCGGTTCGCTTGCACAGCGATGGCGATTCGCACGAGGCCGGGATAGTGGTTTCCAGAGGCGAATGCCCCGAATTTGAGGGCGATGCCGGATGGAGCGGCCCCATTTGGAAGACGGAGACGAGGCCTTATCACATGTTGGCCGATCAACTGGCGAAGGCATGGAATATGGAATTTTCCCCGCCGCAGGCCGCCTCGGACAAAACATCGCCGATATTGACGCAGATGTTGAACTAGGAAGGGGAGTCTTTCGTCTCTTTGAAAGCGGTGGCGGATGACCTGGCAGAAAATCCGCTTTCGACGAAGGCGCATGCGCAGGCTGCCATCTATCTGGATATCGAAGCGTTGGTGGAAAATGCGGTGGCGTTCACCGACCGGCGGTGGGCGGTTGACCGCGCATTTGGCGATGGCGAAAATGCTTTCGGGGAAAGGACAGGCTTCGCCGGATCAAATGGCGGTGGAGTTGATTCTTTTGACGGCGCGATGCCATGCGGCGCATGGAGCAATGGCAGCGGGCGATTGCCGCCGATCCGGCCTTGCGGAATTGGCGCGGGTGCGGGCGGAGATTTCTTATGACGACAAGGGGATTCCCAAATATGGCAGTTTGCCGGATGAGATCGACCGCGCGATCGCGGCGGTTCCGCTGGAAAACGTTTCGTTTTTGCGACAGTTGGCGGTTGTGCGGGCGCTTTCCGAACGATCGAGTGTGACACGGGGGTGGGCGTTTTCGCAACGGCCGGCGGGGCGACGGACTGGGGGCGCGTGCTGTTGGCCGGATCTTTCGGCGTGGAGATGGGGCATCGGTTGCGCGGCGAACAGATGAAGAGGGGATGGGGCGAAGCGGCCGCGTTACTGATGATCCTCGGAGCGGCGATATCGGAAGATTTACTGGCATTCATATCGCATCTGGACGGCGGGTATGCGGTGAACGTCAACGGATTTTTCCGAGTCTCTCCGCCTGAGGCGGCGGGGGCGGTCGCCCAGCGGCACATCATTCAGGCACTGCGGCGTGCGCATGTGTTTTCGGCGAAAAAGTGGGGGGTGGATTCTTACTTCGGCCTGCGCGCCCGCATGCGCTATGAGATGCGCAAAGGCGAATGGGAGCGCGCCTTTTCAAGCGGGGGCTTGAAAGCGTTTCGTCCGACTATTTCGGAACGAAGACGCCGGCGTTCGGCCTGCGGCTCGCCGAGCGGGCCGAAACTTACGCGGGGAGCACCCTGCGCAAAGGGCATGTGATCGTGGTCGTCGACGGCGTGCCGGTGGACAATTTGGAGGCAAATTACCTGCTGGTGGGCTTCAAATGCGAGCGCGGCAAGCCCGTGCGGATCACGTTCTGGGACGGGGCCGCCTACCGCGAATGGGACGGGCTGCTCCCGCTGCGCAGGATCGGGGTTTGCTTTGAGGGATTGTAGGCGTCCCAGCAATCCGGATACGTTTTCGGTGTATTGAAAAGCCCCCTACGGGGAACGCGTGTAGGGGGCTTTTTGATACGCTGTCAAAAAAAATTTTACAAAAAATAAAAAAACGTATTGCAATTTTAAAAATTGTAGTTAATTTACAGCTACAAGTGTATCACATTTGCAGATACGCGAGTAAGGCTAACAAGACCATGCCTCCGGCAGAAGACAACATCTCCCCGCTCACGTTCGACATCAAGGAAGACCTCCTTGAGCGCGTCGCGTCCTTTCAAGGGCGTAGCGGGGGACGCTCGTTGAGCGACGTGGTCCGTTACGCGATCAGTGCTTTTGACTTTGATGGATTTGAGGCGGCCAAGCCCGCCCATAGGCAGCTTTCAGTGCGTCTTCCGGCGGAGCAAAAAACGCTCCTACTGCGCGCGGCGCGGTCCAACCGTGTCAGCGTGGGCGAGCTTCTTCGCACCGCCTTGGACGCACTACCCAACAATCCGCCTGCCGGATTCAACAAAAACCAAACACAACATATCGCCATGCCCGCTAAAAAACCCGCTAAGAAGGCCGTTGCCAAGAAAGCCTGCTGCAAAGGCGCCTGCGCCGTGAAGAAGGCCCCTGCCAAGAAGGCCGCTGCCAAGAAGGCTCCCGCCAAGAAGGCCGTCGCCAAGAAGGCTCCTGCCAAGAAGGTCGTCGCCAAGAAGGCCGTCGCTAAGAAGGCTCCTGCCAAGAAGGCCGTTGCCAAGAAGAAATAAGGCAACCTTGCATCGCAGTCCGACTCCCCGGTCGTCTGACAGAAGGAATCGGGACTTTTGGCGGCGCAGGAACGTCCGGAATTTTCCGGAGCGTGATGCGTCCGCAACGTTGGCAAACCTCGCGGAGGTTTTCTCTGCGAGGTTGCCTTGTCTATAGACGGGACGCAGGGCTGGCGCGCTTATTGGCGGCCATTGGGGGCGTGAGGCCTCTGAGAAATCCTGCGCGCATTTTTTCCGAAAATGCCCGTTCCACGGCTAAAATGCCCCGTGGCTGCGTTTGCGTCGCGCCAAATAGGGGAGCAGTAACATCGTACAGCCCCCCTGTCTGTCACTCCTTAAACTTCGCCACGGGGCATTTTATCGCACGGGAAGGGACGGAAAGAATCTAAAATGAGGCTATGGGGTGGTAGTGTTGAGATTTTGGATGTGCTTTGGAATTTGAGATGCGGGGAGGATGTGAGGGAGATGACGCTGCGCTGCGCGCAGTGAGTCAAGTGCTGGAAAAATATAACAACAGTGCTTATTGCTCCATTGGAATAAACTCGAGGGCTTTCGACTGGATTGTGTGCGGTCTTCCCGCGAGAAAAAAACGCGCAAGACGAAGTTTGAGGCTGGAGAGGTAGTAGCTACCTCGACAGCGAAAGCTTCGTCTTGCGCGTTTTTGGCCGCGGGAAAGGTCATTCGCCTCCACTGGTTCTTTCGCCGTGCGCCAGCCCTGCGCTACGCTGCTTTTAACAGATGGTGAGAATCGTGGCGTGTTGCGGTAGGTGTCGAACTGCGTCGGGGTTGACTATTTTATAAGCGAGCGGAAAAGGGAATGTGCGGCATCCCCTCAAAGCATGGTCGGCGTATTAGCCGACATCTGATTCTGCGCAGGGCAATGCGATGGTTGTTTGCCTCTCGGCAGGTCAAATGGAAAATTTATGTGCGTGAATGATGTGAGGGTGATGACGCTGCGCTGCGCGCAGTGAGTCAAGTGCGAGGAAAATAAAACGACGATTTTTTTATCTCGTGGAAAACGCGGCATGGCGTGCGGTTGGATTAGGTATCGGCGTATTGTCGGACACCCAGCCCTTCGTGCGGAAGCTCAGAGCCCTCACGCCTCCAACGGGCTACTCGTCCCCTGCGTAGGCGACGCAGGACGCAGTATCGGAAGATTTTAGCCGAGGGAACGTGCATTTTCGGAGAAAATACGCGCAGGATTTGAGTGTCGGCTAGTCCGCCGACAATGTTTCGCATCGGGCATTTCATGCCCGCCCGTTTCGCTCGCCTATAAATAGCTCGCTACATTCAGAGGCCTATCGCCCCCAATGGCCATCTAGTTTTGCGACAGCTTTGTTTCCAATTCGCTTTTTAGAAAGGCGGTGAAGGCGGAGGGGGTGTCGCGGTAGGTTTCGGGGGACGCTTGCGGGTGGATGGTTTGCGCGGGGTCGGGGCGGCAGAATGCCGATTCTAATGTTTCCATGGGGATGTGCAGACAGTGGTGCGCCGCGCGCATGGCCGCACCGAGGCCGGCGGAGCCGGTGGTGGTCAGGCGCTCGACGCGTTTTTGGAAAACATCCGCCGCGATTTGGGCGATGCCGTTGTCGCGCGAGGCGCCGCCGGTCAGGTAGATGACGTCGGGGGAAAGACGCATCCAGGCGCTGCGCAGTTGCATGTTGATGAACTGGGCTTCGACGCAGGCGCGGATGGCGCGGGCGGGTTCC
>JAVBTG010000186.1:0-9265 GCA_031556275.1 Opitutales bacterium | reverse complement strand
GGGATGCTATGCGGAAGACGTCGCCGGCGTCGAACTCGCGCCAGCAGACGGGACAGGTGAAAAGGGGGCGGGGCGTCTCCAAAATTTCCATAAAAATAGCGTGTAAAAAACGGCCTGAGACAGCTTCGCCTTAAAGGGCCTGTGAGGCAACGCAAAAAGACCCTTTTTGCGTTGTTTTTTGGCAAAACGGAGGTATGCTGAAAGTGACAAAACAAATTCCGGTTTCCGGGGTTTCACCTATCTAGGTCCGCTGGGGAGCAAACCCTCCGAGGAGGGTGTCAGGCGCAAGCCGGGGGACGCATTCATTTTATGAACACACCCACAGAACAAACAACCGTCGACAAGCTCCTGCTCGAGCGATGTCGAAACGGCGATCAGACCGCCCTCAATGAGATGGTATCCACTTATTGGGACAGGATCTTTTCGCGCGTGTTCGGCCTGCTCAAGAACCGGGAGGACGCCGAGGAGGTGACCCAAGATACTTTTATCCGCGCCCAACGCGGTTTGGAAAGTTTCCGCGGCGACGCCTCGTTCTCGACGTGGCTCTATCAAATCGCCACGAACTTGGCGCACAACCGCTACTGGTTTTGGTGGCGGCGCAAGCGCCACGCCTCGATGTCGCTCGACCAGAGCCTTTCGGACGACGACGCCACTTCGCTCCACGACGTGCTGCCGTCCGCCGAACAGGACCCCGGGCAGGTGCACGCCACCCAGGAACTGATCGACGAAGTCGCCAAGGCGATGGCGAAGATCAACCCGTCCCATCGGGACATTCTCACGCTGCGCAACGTGAAAAACCTCTCCTACGAGGAAATCGGCGCTGCCTTGGGAATCAATGTGGGCACGGTGAAAAGCCGCATCGCCAGGGCGCGTGAAAGTTTGCGCGCGGCCATGGGCAGCGACTTCAGGTGAGCATGCGGACAGTTCGCCCAAAGACAAAACCGCGCGGGAACCCGCGCGGTTTTTTTATTTCCAAAGAAATGAGAAACGGCGTTCCTAAATCGGAACTGGACGCGGGAGGACGCGCCGCATAAACTATCACGCAGACCAAGATGACAACGCGCGAGTTTGAAGACCTTATCAATCAATACCTGGACAACGAGATCAGCCAGGAGAATCTCGCGCGCCTCAAACGGGCCGTCAACGGGAACGAGTTGCTGCGCACGCGCTTCAACCAGGCCTGCAAACTTCATCTGGCCGAGCGCACCGCCATGAAGGGGAACCGCGCAAGGACAACGTCCGCGCGCCTTTCGGCGGGGCCGCCGACAACGCACCCGCCCGCCTTGGAGGAATTTCAAAACTGGCAGCGCCCGCGCCCCAGCCGGCAGCAGCGCCGCTCCGAACACGAGAGGCACAGCGCGTCGTCCGCCAAGCGCCCGCGCAGGAAAATTTATTGGCTCTTTCCTTTCTGGATCGGGGTGGTCGTTTGCGTGATGGGGTATGCGCTGTTCAATTTGCCGACGGAAACCTCCGCGCTGTCCGCCCGGCTTTCGGGCGATAGGGACGCATCGGACGCCGACTTGGACCGCGCCGCGCGCCTCTCCTCGACGCCCGGTTTGGCCCTTGTCACCCAGTCGCCGTCGAGCGCTCCTTTGCCATCCGCGACGATATCGGACCGCGGCGCGTCTTCCGCAGGCAGCGGCAACACGGCGACGTTCGCGATGCCGGGTTCAAGCCTGCCGACCATGACGGAAAAACCCGCGATTTCGCCCGCAACGGATCATGTGACGGCGCTGGTTCCTGAACCGTTGAAAGACATTGCGCAGGCGAACACGCCGCCCGCCCAGACCGAAACCGCGAGCGTGCGCTTGGACGCGGCCAGCCAGCGGCTGGAGCAGGCGTTGGAAGAACTGTTCCAGTCCTCCGCCTATTAATTTCCCGAGAACGCCTTGCGGATGATGGCCTCCGACGTGGCGTCGGAGCCCAGCAGATCTCTGGCCTTGCGGGCCGCCTTGTCGGCGTCCGCCGCCTTGAAACCGAGCGCGATGAGCGCCGACACGGCGTCGGTGAACGCCGAGGACACGCCTGTTGTGTTTTCGGGATTCGCCGTGCCGGGGAAGGGCGCGTTCGCGGTTGAGAGGCTGTCGCGCAATTCGACCACGAGGCGCTCGGCCGTTTTTTTGCCGATGCCGGGGCATTTGGAAAGCAAGCCCACGTCCGCCTGCGCGATCGCCTGGCGCAGCATTTCCACCGAAAGGCGGCTGAGGATGCTCAGCGCGGTTTTGGGGCCGATGCCGGAAACTTTTTCGACCAGCAGGCGGAAAAAGTCGCGCTCCTGCCGCGTGGCGAAGCCGTACAGCGACTGGTCGTCCTCGCGGTAGACGGCGACCGTGTGCAGGCGCACCTTTTCGCCGAGGCGCGGGAGTTTTTCCGCCGTCGTCAGCGGTATTTGCACCTCGTAGCCGAGGCCGCCCACTTCCAGCGTGATGCGCAGGGGGGCCGACTCCGTCAAGACGCCTTCGATGGATACGATCATGGCGCTATTTTAAACCCAGCACTTCGTCCATGCCGTGGATGCCCGACGAGCCGCCGAGGCCTTGGGCGAGCCACTGAGCGGCGCGCATGGCCCCCTGCGCGAAAATCGCGCGGCTGGAGGCTTTGTGGGAAAGTTCGACGCGCTCGCCTTCGCCCGCGAAAATGACGGTGTGGTCGCCCACCACGTCGCCCCCGCGCATGGCGTGCATGCCGATCTGGTCGTCGGGGCGCTCGCCCGTGATGCCTTGGCGGCCGTGGCAGACATGGTCCTTGGAAAGGTTGCGCGCCTCCAATGCGATCTGCAGGAGCTTTTCCGCCGTGCCGCTGGGGGCGTCTTTTTTGTGGCGGTGGTGCATCTCGACGATCTCGATGTTGTACTGCGGCCCGAGAATGTGCGCGGCCTTGCCGACGAGATAGTTGAGCAGATTGACGCCGACGGAATAATTGCCCGCCCAGACAATCGGGGTCTTTTTCGCGCACGCTTCGATGCGGGCGCGCTCCTCGGCGGAGTGCCCCGTCGTGCCGATAACGAGCGGCTTTTTGTGCAGCGCGCACAGCTCGGCCACTTCGGGCGTGACGCTGTGGAAGCTGAAATCGACCACCGCGTCACACGCGGCGAAACGCGCCGGGTCGATCGGCTCGCCCGCGTCGGCTTGGCCGCCGATGGTTATGTTTTGCAGGGAGGCCTCGGCGGCGATCGCCTGGCCCATGCGGCCCTTGTAGCCGTTCAGAAAAATGGAAAGTGGCTTCATGATAAAAATAACCCTAAAAAATTAACGGGCCTTACCGAGTTGCTTGAGCAGGGCGTCCAAGCGCTCGCGCGTCGCCTGCGCGGCCTCGCACAGCGGCAGGCGCACCTCGTCGCTGCGGATGAGCCCGAGCTTTTTTAACGCGTACTTCGTGGGGACGGGGTTGGGCTCAAGGAACAAGTCCTTGAAGGCGGGGTAATACTTGTCGCAGACGCGGTTGGCGGCGGTGAAGTCGTTTTGGAGTGCGTGGTTTACCATCTTCACGATCTGGGCCGCGTAGATGTTGCTGGCCACGCTGATGACACCCTTGGCCCCGAGGCTCATGAAGGGGAGCGTGAGGCTGTCGTCGCCCGAGAGGATCAGGAACTTGTCACCGAGTGCTTGGCGAATCATGGCCACGCGCTCGCACGAGCCGCCCGCTTCCTTGATGCCGATGATGTTCTTAAAATCCTTCGCCAGACGCGTGATTGTCGAGAGCGGGATGTCCACGCCGCAGCGGCCCGGAATCGAGTACAGGATAATGGGCGTCTTGCCCACGGCGCGGGCGATCTCGGCGAAGTGGCGGTACTGGCCCTCGGCGTTGGGCTTGTTGTAGTAAGGCCCCACAAGCAGGAGGGCGTCGGCCCCGACTTCGATCGAACGGCGGCACAGATCCTTCGCCTCTTCCGTGCTGTTGGAACCGGCCCCCGCGATGACGGGGACGCGCCCGCGCGCCTTTTCGACGATAAAACGCGTCACCTCGATGTGCTCGTCGTGCGTCAGGGTGGGGGACTCTCCGGTCGTGCCGACGGCTATCAGCGCGGCGACTCCGCCCCTGATCTGGTGCTCCACCAGTTTCTCAAGACTGGCGTAATCGACTTCCCCGTTGAGGAAGGGCGTGACCAATGCCGTGTGCGTGCCGTAGAGCTGCTTGATGTTCATGGGTGAAAAGGGGTTTATTGTAAAAAGGGCCGCCTCCAAAAGACAATAGGCAAAATGGGGGCGGCTGAAACGCATTTTCCCACTTTTCAAAAAAATAGGCTATATTGAAGGAAACCACACAAAACTTTCATCCCTGTCATGTCACATCTATTTTCCCCGTTTAAAACCGGAGGGCTCACCCTTAAGAACCGGCTCGTCATGTCGCCGATGTGCCAGTATTCCGCCGTGGACGGCGTGGCCAACGATTGGCATTTGGTCCATTGCGGCAGCCGTGCCGTGGGCGGAGTGGGCGCGTTGCTTATGGAGGCGACGGCCGTCTCGCCCGAGGGGCGCATATCGCCGGACGACCTCGGCCTTTGGAACGACGCACAGATCGAGCCTTTGCGCCGCATCACCGATTTTGTGGCCGCGCAGGACTGCGTACCCGGCGTGCAGCTGGCCCATGCCGGACGCAAGGCGAGCACGACGTCGGAATGGCGGGGCGGGGGAGGGACGCTTTCGCATTGCGCGGGCGGCTGGACGCCGGTCGCCCCTTCGGCCATCCCCTTTGACGAGGATTCGCCGATGCCGGACGCCTTGGACCGCGACGGAATCAAAAAGGTGGTCGCCGACTTCCGCGCCGCCGCGCGCAGGGCGGATTTGGCGGGGTTCAAGATTTTGGAAATCCACGCCGCCCACGGCTATTTGCTACACCAGTTTTTGTCTCCCCTTTCCAATCATCGCACCGACGGTTACGGCGGCAGCTTGGAGCACCGGATGCGCCTGCTGGTCGAGGTGGTCGAGGCGGTGCGCGAAGTTTGGCCTGAGGAAAACCCGCTCTGGGTGCGCATTTCCGCGACGGACTGGGTGCCGGGCGGCTGGGATGAGGCGCAGTCCATCGCGCTGTCAAAGGTGCTGAAAAAGCACGGCGTCGACCTGATGGACGTGTCTTCGGGCGCGATGGTGCCGCACGCCAAGATGCCGATCGCCCCGGGGTATCAGGTGCCCTTCGCGGAAAAAATCCGCGCCGAGGCGCAGATCGCGACCGGGGCCGTCGGCCTTATCACGAACGCGGCGCAGGCGGAAGAAATACTTAAAAAAGGGCAGGCCGACCTCATCTTCATGGGCCGCGAGCTGTTGCGCGATCCGTATTTCGCGCTGCACGCTGGGACGCAGACGCATGTGCATGTCCCGTGGCCCGTGCAGTATGAGCGGGCGAGGCCGAAGGCGTGAGGGAGAGTGTTGCTTTTAGTTGCGCCTGAATCGTTCCTCGGTGACGGTGACGATGAACAGGGAAACCAAAAATCCGGCCCAGCCGAAAAAGACGCTGGATAGAAAAGTGACGACCCGCACGGTTTTTGTCTGCCCTCGGAAAATCCGAAACGCCAAAATCCCAGGCGCGACGAAGAAAAGCAACAGCGTCAATATTTCAGGCGGCCCCGAAAGGGCGGAAAAGGCGAATGTGGGAATGGCGGTCATGGGGTGGCGGGCGGTTGCGCCGGAGTTTCCAAAGCCCCGGCGTGTTTTTTGATCTCTTTTGAGGGAATGCCGTCGATAAAGATATCAAGCACCGCGTATTGTCCGCCCGATATCGCGACCGCAAGATAGGGGAAGGGCGCTTTGGAATCCCGGGCGCGTGCGCGGTCGAATATTTTCTGAAAAACGGGCGCGTCCTTTTCGCTGATAAAAAATTTGCCGAAAGGCCATGTGGGGGAGACCACGTTCTTTAGCTCCTCCTCTTTTTGCTTCCTGTCGAAGGTGGTGAAATACATTTTCAAAAACGCGCCCGAAGAAGGCGGGGAGGCGTGGACCGCCTTGATTTGGGCGAGCCCCTCCGCGTTTTTTTGGAATTCAAAATAACCGAGATAGCGGCGGCCGTAACCGGGGGGCGGCTCCCGTTCGAAGCCGAGGTTTTTGGGGTTGTCCGGAAGGCAAAAGGTTCCCGTGTCAAAATTTCCCCACAGGTAATTGCCGCGAAAAATGTCGCGCGGGTTATACGCTTGGTATTTGAAGTTAAAAACCGCCTCAACATCGCGGGCAAGGCGTTCCGAGCGCAGGGCCATGGCGGCGGGCACCGCCAACTGCGCGAGCAAAAGCAGGCAGAAAACAACAAGCAGCGCGATTTTGTTTTTCATGGTAAAGCGGCCTTTCTGTTGCGTGCCGACAGCAGCAGGCGGTTGGACAAAATCATGCCAGCGCCGAGGATGATGAAAACGACCGCCCGCGCCAGCAGCGTGAATTCGCTTCCGAGAAATTTTAACAGGATCAAGGCGGCGAGCATGACGATCCCCGTGTTGAAAGTCGCAAACGAAATGGAGCGCGCGCCGATGAAGACAAAGGCCAGCGCGCAGGCCAGACACAACAGGTTTGCCAGCACGCGCAGGATCAGGGAGAGCGAGTCATACGTCCCGAAAACGCCGTAATGCGCGAGGTAGGCCGCGTATCCAAAAAGACAGGCCGTGGCGAGGATCAGCATCGTCTTGTCCGAGGGCTTTGCACGCCAGTTTTTCCAGAGCAGCCACAGGTGGGCCGCGCAGACGCAGACCATCAGGACGAAAGCCGGAATGACGATGACGGGAATGTGCTGGAAATTAAAACTCTGCGCGCCGCGCGTGTAGAAACCGAGGTCGCGCGAGAAAAACAAAAGCCCGCCGTAAGCGCCGGCGGCCGCGATTCGGCCCGCCCAAAGGCACGCCTTGTTTCCGGGCACCGGCTGAAGCAGGAAAAGGCTGAGCATTGTCCCGCAAAGGGAGGGAAAGGCGATCATTTTCAAGTTGCTCACCGCGGAGACCATGTTGTCCGGAGCGGTCCAATTGGCGAAAGCTCCCATGACGACGAACGGCGCGAAAATCGCAAAGACGATCAGCGCGATCCCGTTGGGCGTGTTGCGCCGCGACGGCCGCGTGAAGGCCGCGACAAGATATGCCCCGTTGAGCAGCAACGCCACACAGAGGACAAGCGTGTTTATTTGCCCGTCAATTCCGGTGGCATAAGTGGTGCATCCCAAAAAAAGCAGGACCGTGCCAACCGCCGCGCAAATGCCGGAATTGAAAATGAAGGGCAACAGGGCGGTCAGAAGCACCACCGTCCGCATGAAAACCGAAAAATTGCCCTCGATGTGATAAATCTGCGAGCAGACCGCTATCGAGGTGATGACGCCCGCGATATTCAGCAGGGGGATCAATTCGCGCCACAGCACGCGGCGGCGCTCGCGCGTCAAAAAATACCAGCATGCCAGCGCACCCGATGCCAACAGCGGCGTGGAGCCGACGGCTAGGCGCGTCGTTTTGGAAAAAATGTCCCAGTTATAGGATATGAGAAGGATTATCCCGAGCGCCAGAATGGCGGTGGCGACAGTGTAGAGAACGGATTGGGCCCGCTGGCGGTCCGCGCGCAAAAACGCTTGTTTTTTTTCGTCGAGATAAACTTCGAAGCGCCGGCGGGCGGCGGCGTCCAGCAATCCGGCGGACTCGTATTCCGGCAGATGTTCCTTCAGTTGTTTTTCAAATCGTGCCATGGCGATGAAGGGTTGGCGTTCGAGTGGCAGACCTAGGATATGCCTTATATGTAAACCGCTCTCGCGACAAGTCAACGGTTTTTTTCAGACGTGGGACTTTTGGGGGTACGGACCTGAGATGGCGGGGATGGCGGTCATGGGGGCGGGGGCGATGCCGCGGGAGCCTTCGATGCCTCGGCGTTTTTTGCTATTTGCTTGGCGGAGACCCCGTTGATGAAGAGATCCAAAACCGCGTAGCGCCCGTCCTTGATGGCGACCAGCAGGTACGTCTCCGATTGGGCGTCGCGCGTGGCCTTGTTGTAGGCTTTTTCAACTTCGGGGGCGTCCACCTCGTTCATGTAAAAGCGCGTGAAGGGAAGGGTTGCCGTTATGTTATATGTTTGGGCTTCCTTATTTTTGTTTGCGCGGCAGGACGCTTTTAGGAAAAACGCAGTGCCTTTCGGTTGGAGTAATTGCGGTGCGGCGGAAAGCTCCGCGTAACCTTGCGCGTCTTCTTTGAATTGAAGATAAGCACCATTATAATATCTGCTAGAAAATGAAGTATCGAAGTCCTCATCAGCGGATGAAAGGTTTTTGAGTTCTTCCGCCGGCACCGACAGGGCGGTCAATTCGAAATTCAATTGCAAATAGCGACCGCGAAACAAATCGCGCGGATCGACGGGGCGGCATTTGAATTTGAGCAGTTGCCCCGAAGTCGCGATGGATTCCGATTTGACGATCAAGCCAATGGGAACCGCGGCCTGCGCGACAAGCAGCAGAACAAAAACAGCGAAGATGATTTTTGCCTTCATGATTGGGAAGTCCTTTCTTTGCGTCGGCGTAACAACAGCGCGTTCGAGAGTATCAGTGCCGCGCCAAAGACGATAAAGGCAACCCCGCGCAGCCACAAATCGAAGTCGTCCTCAAAAAACTTGAGCATCACAAACACGCCCAGTGTCAAAACTCCGACATTGAGCGCCGCGAAATTCAAGCGGCGCACGCCCATGGCAATATAGGCTATGCCCGCCGCAACACAGCCGACATTGGCCAGTATGTGCAGCGCCTCGGCGAGCGAATCGTCGTAGTTAAGGCGCAGCACGAAAGTCAGAAATCCGATAAGCAACGCCGTTGAAAGCACGGCGGCGGCCTTGTCGCCATCGCGTTTCAACCAGAGTTTTATCGTCAGCCACATATGCGCAACGCACACACCCCAAATAACGGCGAACACCGGAAAGAGCTGCCAGTTGTCCAAAAGCGCCAGCGCGCCGGCGTGCCTGTGCCAGTAAATATGCCTTGTGGTAAAGACCAATAACGTAATCAGCGCAAGCAATGTGCCGGCTATCCGTAACGATTTTTTCCCGGACGCGCCGTCAGGCACATCTTTGAGCGCAAGGAACGCAACCAACAATCCATAGAAAGAGGAAAATACAAGAATCGGGGACGGGTCCTCGTCCAAGGAAATACCACTTCTTCCGTGCCACCAGAACCAATGTTCGAATATACTTTCACATGCAATCGGCGCCACAACGGCAAAGACGATAAAAGAGAAAGTTTTGACGGGATTAAAATCGCGCCGCCAATAGGAGCGCAGTAAAAATCCGCCCATTAACGCCAATAACACAGATGAAATAATCAGGTTATCTAG
>JAVBTG010000078.1:0-15987 GCA_031556275.1 Opitutales bacterium | reverse complement strand
GACCGGATCAGCTTGTCGGTCTCGATCAGACCCAAAGCCATCGCGTTGACGAGGCAGTTTTGCTCGTACGGACCCTCGAAGTAGATCTCGCCGCCGACGGTCGCGATCCCGATCGAATTGCCGTAGTGGCCGATGCCGGCCACGGCGCGCTCCAGCAGGTACCGAGACCGCGAGGAGGTCGCGACCTCGCCGAAGCGCAGCGAGTCGAGGATCGCGATCGGCCGGGCGCCGATGGCGAAGATATCGCGCAGGATGCCGCCGACGCCGGTCGCGGCGCCCTCGAAGGGCTCGACCGCGCTCGGGTGGTTGTGCGACTCGATCTTGAAGCAGATGGCCCAGTTGTCGCCGATGTCGATGACGCCCGCGTTTTCTTCGCCCGCGCGCACCAGCACGCGGCCCAGCGCGTTGGGGTCTTTCTTTTCCATCGGGAAACCGCGCAGTAGCAGGCGGGAGTTCTTGTAGGAGCAGTGCTCCGACCACATGACGGAGAAAACGCCCAACTCGGTCAGCGTCGGCTCGCGGCCGAGGATGTCCTTGATCAGGTCGTACTCCGCGGGCTGCAGGCCGTGCTTTTCGACAAGCTCCGGCGTGATCGGCACGTTGAGTTCGGGAACGGGATTGGGAGGCAAAGGTGCGGACATTTTATTGCTTTCTAAAAAAGAGGTGCGTTACAGGGGCTTGCTGGCGAGCAGGGCGTTGAGGATTTTTATGCCGTCCTGTGAGGGGTGGAAGGACTCCATCGCGCGCTCGGGGTGCGGCATCATGCCGAAAACGTTGCCGCGCTGGTTGCGGATGCCCGCGATGTCGTTGAGCGAGCCGTTGGGATTGCCGACATAGCGGAAAAGGATCTGTTTGTTCTTTTCCAGCTCGGCCAACCCCGCGTCGTCGATGCGGTAGTTGCCCTCGCCGTGGGCGATGGGGATATTGACCTGCCTGCCGAGCTTGCCGGTGTTGAACTGGTCGGTCGAGTCCTCGACGTTGAGGAGCTGCTCCTGACAGCGGAATTCGAGGCAGTTGTTGCGGATGAGGGCGCCCGGCAGCAACTCGCTTTCGCAGAGGATCTGGAAGCCGTTGCAAATGCCCATCACAAGCCCCCCGTTGGCCGCGAATTCCTTGACGGCTTGCATGGCGGGGGAGAAATGCGCGATGGCCCCGCAGCGCAGATAGTCGCCGAACGAGAAGCCGCCCGGGATGATGACGGCGCCGGGGTCGCCCAGCGTTGTGTCTTTGTGCCAAACGAGTTTGGCGGGCGTTTTTAGGACCGAGGCGAACGCGTGGTAGGCGTCGGCGTCGCAGTTGGAACCCGGGAATTGGATGACCGCTACGTGCATATCCGACCAGTTTATAGGCTCCCCTTCGGGGCTGTCAAAGCTTTGCCGCCCCTAATGGCGTTTTGCGGTTATCGATCCAGCATTTTTTGCAGATTTTCGCGCTCTTGGGGGGTGACGTTGGATCGGTCGAGGTAGGACTGGGCGGCTTGGGGGTTTGACTGCTTTACTTGATAGAGAAATGATTGCAGAAAATCGGCCTGAGTGACGGTGAAACCAAGCTTGGTTTGCTGCGATTGCGGCACGCTGGCTATCCATTCGAAAACAGCATCCGGCGATTTTGTGGATTCTTGGCTGCGTGCGAGCGCCTCGATTGCGCTCCAGCGGGCCTCGTTTTGCGGGAGCGTGGTCATCCATTGTGTGGCCGTCATCGGGTCGAGTCTGAGCCAAGTGTCGATCAACGGGCCAACGGATTGGCAGGCGGTTATCGAGTCGGTTCGACTGTCAATCCATTGAGACATGGCCTTCGGGTCGCTTTGCGCCCATGCGTAGGCCATGTTGGACGATGTTATCAGGTTGCCTTTTTGCTGGTCTTTATTCAATGCCTCTAGAAACGCAAAAGCGGCCGGCGCGTCGGTTTTGGCCCATTGGGATAGCACGCCTTCCAGCGCCATTGCCCTGCTTTCCGGGTTTTGCAAAGAAAGGCTCCAGTCGAGCACCGCCTGCCGGTCTTCGCAGGCGAGGTTGTTTGTGAGGCTTTGGAGCTGCCAGCGTTCCGGCAGATGCTCCTCCGGGAGCATGCCCAATAGTTCCAGCGCGGCCTTTGGCTGCGTATGGGACAGCACATTCAACATTTCTCCGTAGGCTTGAATTTGCTTGGCGCTGGGCTGTAGGCTATTGAGCCATTGGACGGCTCCTGCGGGGTCTTTTTCGGCCAGGGCCGCGGCGGTGCGGCCGATGAGATCGTCCTTCAGATGGCCTTCGGGTAGTTTCTCAAAGAAATTGAGGTTCGCCTTGCCTGTTTGTTCCTGCATATCCCACATACGCCGGAGCGCGTAATCCTGTTCCATGGGCGTCAAATGCCCCAGAATCCAATCGACATTTTCGGAGAATCCGCGAAAATCCTTTTCGGTCGAAAGCGCGCCGATCATTTCCGCCCGCTTTTTCCCGGGGGGAAGCTCCAACAGCCATGTCCGGAATTTTTCGCGGGCGTCCTTTGTTTTTGGGAGATTCCATGCGTATTGCAGCGTGGACTGCAAGAGGCGGTCGCGACCGTTGCCTCCCGGGATGGCGTCCAATAGGCGGGCCGGATCGCCGCCATCCCTGATGTATTGGGTGATGGCGTTGTCCATGTTTCTTTTGCCGACGATGAGCGGGAGCCATTTTAAGAAAGCGTCGTATTTTTTCTTCGAGGAAAAGCTTTGGCACAGGTCAGCGATGGCGCCGTCTCGGATGCCCTCGTCCTCCAGTGCCATGAGGGTTTCGGAGGCCGTTTTTTCATCCTGCTCCATCCATTTGGTCAGCGTGGCTCGGATGGCCTGGGCGCGCCAGGCGCGGTTTTTCAGCGCCGTTGCCTCGTTCCATGCGCGGGCGGGGTCTTTCCCCGCTAGCGTGCGGAAAATTTCACCAGCCCTGTAGGGCGTGTTGACGCGTTCATTCTCCCCTTGCGCCAAGAGGCGAAGCAAAAATGGCAGGTGTGAAAACTGGATATTATCGTTGTTGTAAATGGCGGCGGACAGGCGCGATCGCTGCTCGGCGTCGCATTGGCGAAGGGCGCGTTCCAATGATGGGAAATCTTCCTTGATCCATTCATCCACGACGGAATACAGGCCGGAAGTGTGGCGTAGGTGCTTACCGGCCCAAAGCACCTGCCTGAGCGCGGCTTGGGGGTCGCTCAGGCACCACGCGCGCACGATGCGGGTCAGAATAGGAGTCCCATAATAATAGGATGGATGGTCCGCGTTAAACTGTTGGAGAAGCGCGTAGGCCGCCGGTGGGTCTTTTTCGGCGTAGCCTCCGAACAGGCCTATGAGAAAGTTGCGCGAGAGCGGGCCGGGCGGCATGGTTTGGGCGAAGGCCAAGGCCGCCTTGGGATCGGCGTTTCCCCATAGATTGCCGCAATGTTCCAGGTAAATTTGCCTGAGGTTGACGGTGCCCGTTTCCATGCAGGCGCGCGCCGCCGCTTTGGGGGCGATGGGAACCCAGCGCTCCAACAGGCGAAGGCTCGCGTCGCGACGCAGGGGCATAGGCAGTTCTTGCGCTTTTTGGAAAAGCTCCGACAATGATCTCGCATTCGCCTGCCTGGCCAGCGACATCATGTGTTGCTGGCGTTCGAAGGCTGAGGGGATGGCGCTTAACGAGGCAATGGAGGGCGTATCCGCGCCCAAGCCGACGGGAGAGAGTAACGCCGCGGCGAGCAACAAAGGAAAGTGGATTTTTAAGCGGCGATGATTCATTGCGCGCCGTCTCCCGTCGCGGATTGTTGTTGCGTCTGCTCCCAGTGCGCCTGCGCCGCCTGCGCGGCTTGCGGGTCGAATTTTTTCCATGTGGAAATGACCGAGTTGACCATGCTTGCGCGTTGTGGGGCGGATGAAATTTGGAGCGCCCATTCAAAGGCCGCTGCGGTGTCGTATTCTTTTTCGGTGTTGACCAATCCTTGGATTAACTGGTCTTTCACCTCGCCCGCGGGTTGGCTGTTGAGCCATGTGCTGGCGTGTTCCGGGTCGATCTTCACCCAATTGCTCATGTTTTCACTGTAAAGATAGTTGGTGGAGTGGGAGTCCGACGGGAATGACTCCTGCGAGCAGAGCCACTGCATGGCCGCCAGCGGGTCTTGCGTGCTCCATTGTTGGTGGATGCTCAGGATGGTGTTTTTGGCGGCTTCGCCGAGATGGTTCTCGGCCAGTTGTATCGCTCCGGCGGGGTTGTTTTCCGTTTGCGCCATGATCCAGCAGGAGCGTTTTATCAAAAGGGCGCCGTACTCCGGCGGTAGTTCTCCGGACAACTGCAGGAGTGCCTGCGAGTCCTGGAAGCGCCAGGGCAGGTTGAGATGGGCGTTTTCGCCCTTTCCGGAAATCAGCAGTTCGAAAATTTCAGGCCGCTTCAAGGATTGCAATGCGGATACCTCGTCCACTCTACTCCATTCCTCAAAAACGGAATGAACGGCCTGTGCTATTTCGTCGCCCGGGGGTAATTGGCCGAGCCATGTGATTGTTTCCAAGGGGGATTCCTTGGAGGCTTCTTTTACGGCCGAGACAAAAGATGAGTCCTTGGTTTGGCCGTCCGGCATCGCTTCCACCAACTTGAAGGCGAGCGCGGCGTCTTGGCGTGCCACGCAGGATATGATGGCTTCGGTCCAGTTGGACTGTTTTTGGCCGGACAGATTTTTTTGCGCCCATTCCAGCACGTATTGAGCGTCTTCCACGTTGGCTTTGAAGGTGGGGACTTGGTTTTCGGGGATGCGGCAGACGCCCGAAAACTCGTCGAGAAGCGCAATGGCCGTGCGTGGGTTTTTCTCGAGCGCCGAGTCCACCAACAGCCATGAGATGTGGCCGGCGGCGTCCTTGTTCCGCATGCCCGTGAGCCATTGCTTCATCCGGGCGGGGTGCTCGTTGTAGAAATTGATGAAGAAATCCGAGTTGTAAATTTTGGAAAGGGATTTTTCCATTGAAGGGGCAGATATCAGTCGGAAGGCCTCCTCGTATTCCCGAGGTTCCAGACCGCCCAAGGCGTTGTTTAGCCACCCTCTTGAATAGTCGCGCGGTTCGGGGTATTCCTGAAGGAAGGCAATGACTTGCAACGGTGCATTCTCGGCCAGACGGGGCATGCATTGCTTTAAAAGAGATTCCCTGTGTTCCTCGCCGAAAGTGGCCAACGTGGCCATGAAGCGGGCAAACGCCTGAGTGGCGTCCACACGGGCAAGGGCGTTAATGGTGAACCCGGTAAGTTCTTGGCGGACGGGCGCGTTGTCGATGGCGGCGAGGCGGCGGAAGATTTCGTCGGTGCGGACGCGGGCGAGCTTTTCGAACAGTGGGCGCAGGCGTTTGATGCGGGCGTCAGGAGTGCTTGCAGGGAAACGGTCGGCGAAGGCCAGGGCGGTTTCGGGATCGCCGCAGACGAAGTATTCCTGCTCGAACAGGTAGTCCACCAAGGTGTCGCGGTCTTTGGCGGGCATCTCTTCCAGCCCGGCGCAGGCCGTATCGATGTCGCGCAGGATCCAGTTGACGAACATGCTGCGCATCTGTTTGATTTTTCGGTTTTTCAGCCCGAACTCCATGGCGGCTCTAGGGTCGGTGTCGCCCCAGACGTCCATCGCGGAATTGATGGCGTCGCGCAACTCGCTTTTGGGAGAGTTTAGCGAACGCTCGGCGGCTTCCTTGGGGTGGGCATAGCCGTACACGCGCGTGAGCGTGCGCGGAAGAATGTCGGGCAATATTCCCGGTCCCGCGTCGGTTTCGAGCGTTTTCCATGCCGATTCCACGTCGGCCTGGCCCCATGCCTCGATGAAGGTGGTCGCCGTGGAGAGGTCGATGGGGGGTTCGGTCCGCAGGAAACGCCATGCCTGCTGCGGGTCGGTGTCGGCCCATTTGAGAACGAGCGGCTCGCGCACGGTCAGGCGCAGGGGAGGCGGGATGAGGGCGGTTTGGCGAAAGATTTCCTCAAGCTCGCTTGATGGCTGCTTGGCGACCCATGCGTATAGAAAATTTTGCTGGGCGAGTTTATCCAAAGGCGGGAGCTTTTTTTTGAAAAATCCCGCGTAGTCCATGCGGCCGTCAGGCAGGCGGAATGGAACGGCGGCTCCCTGAATGTCTGCGCCGAAAAAATGCCACAGCGCGCCCGCTGCCACGGTGAGGGCAGTGGCGATCAGACAGGCCGAGCGGATGAGGTGTATTTTCTGAATCAAAGGATTTCCGGCTTGGGCGGAGGCGGTGGTGTTTTTAGGTATTCCAACGCGCGCAGTTCTTTAAGTTCCTCCGCGGAAATTTCGGGGCGGGCGAGGTATTGCTCTACGGATTCGAAAGATGTCGCATGCAGGCGTTTAAACAGGGCGCGCAGCGCGCCAATTCGTTTTGCATTGAAGGGGTCGTTTTTCAACGGAACGTCGGCGGGCAGGGTGAATACCCATTCGAAAAGCACTTCGGGGGCGATGCGGCTGTGGCCGCTACTGGCGGCGCACACAATGGCGGTGGTGCGCACGTCGCCTTCCGGCAGCTCCGACAGCCAGCGCGTGGCCGCGACGGGGTCGCGGTTGGGCCAGTTGAGGGCCAGATAGGGAGTCAGCAACACGGCGATGCGGGAGTTTTTCTGGGCGTCAATCCATGTGGTGAGGTCTTGCGGCGCGTTGTCGGTCCAGTTGATAGAAATGATATACAGGCTGGTCTCGGAAAGCTGGCGCTCGGGGTCGCTTTCCAGTGCCTCCACTCGCTCGATAAGCCCGCGTTTGTCACCGCGAGGCCAGCATCGCACGACCTCGTTCATGGCGTGTTCGCGCTCTTTTTTATCCGACAGACTCTGGGCCCATTCGAAAGATTTTTCGGGCGAAGCTTCGGCGAAAATTTGCACGAAGCGGCGCGCGTCTTGGGCCTGCAAACCCGGCAGCGTTTTCGCCATTGCTATCGCAAGCGCGGGCACTTTTGTTTTGTCGCGCTTGGAAACTTGGGCCAGCACTTCCACATAGGCGGCGTTGCGCTTGGGGCCGGGGGGCAGTTCGCCGAGCCAGCGCAGCGCGTTTGCGGGATCGTCGTCGGCAAGGATGCGCGCCAGCGAGGCGATGAGGTCCGCCTTCAGGCGGCTTTCCGGCAATTGGGCGAATAAATCCGGCGTCAGCTTTGCGGACAGGATATTGTCGCTTCCGCCGAGCGCCTGCCTGAAGATGTCGTCGTGCTCTTGTCCCGAAAGATGTTCGTTGGCCCAAGCGATCATTTGCTCGGCGTCCTGTTTTGCGAGGGCGCGCCCCAGCAAGTTGGAGCGTTGGTAGCCGTGCGGCAGCGTCAGGATGCCCTCCAGCAGCGCCGTCGCGCGCGCGGGGGAATTGTCGCGGTGTTCAAAATGCCACGCGGCGGTTTCTAATATGATTTTTCGCCGCCACAGTTCGGGAATTTTTCGCGTCAGGTCGGCGAGGTCGCCCTTGTTGTCCAGATAGCGTTCGACGGCCCACTTGATGTCGGATTCGTTGGAAAGTTGGCTGAGCCGCGCCAAAAGCATGTCCGTGGATTGGGGCGTTTCAAACTGTTTATATAATTCGTCGATGAGCCGTTGCGGTAGGACGTCCGGCGTGAGCGCCTCAAGGGCCGCCGTGGCGGCGGCTTTGTCGTGCGGCATCCACGCAGCCAGCACGGATTGCAGCGCCTCTTTTTTGCCCTGCGTTTGCGGCAGGGCGACGGCCAGTTGCCACGCGCGCGGGGCGTCGCGCTTGCCCAAATGGGTGAACAGGCATCCCGCAAGGTAGGAAGCGGAGTTTCGGCGGGCCGCTGCCAACAACTCGGGGGCTTGAGGGAAGTTTACGCTTTTGCTTTGGCAGGCCGCCGTCAGCAGCGCCACGTGCGTGTCGGCGTCGGCGCGGGCCAGCTGCTCCAACAGGATCGCGGGGTTTTCGCGTAACCATTGGTCCACCGGTATATCCAGATCCGCGTAGGCGTGGGTGTTTTTCTGCGCCCACAGGACTGCCGCGAGCGCGGCGTCGGGATCGCGCATGCACCACAGGCGCATCACGCGCCCGTAGGGTGCCAGATAGGGATAAAACAGCAGCGGATGCCCCGCCATTGTTCGCTGCAGGCGTTCATAGGCTTGTGCGGGGTCTTGTTGGGCCAGCGTTTCAAAAATACCGGCAAACAGCGCCGTCGCGACGGGGCCGGGCGGTTGCAAAAGAGCTTGGGCGATGGCGGCCTCGGGGTCTTTTTGCGCCCACGCTTTTCCAAGAATTTCCAGACAGGCGCGTTTGCGGGCGATGTCGGTGATTTTCAGGCATTCGGCCAACGCGGCCTCATGGGCGATGCTTCCCCAGCGGCGCAGTATATGCAGGCTGAATTCTTCCGCCACGGGCGCGGGGGCCGCTTGGGCTTTGGTAAAGAGGGCGGGCAGCTTGCCCGGCGCGGCGTCCGCCACGTGTTGCAGCATGCGCTGTTGCCGCGCGAAAGCGTCGAGGCCCGCCAGACGCGCGGCCTCGCTCGCGTCGAAAGCGCACGCCGTGCCGACGGCGCATGCCAGCAGCAGCCAAAGGAGACGGTTTTTTCTGCGCGCGTTCATTGGACCCAGTAGATGACGTTAGGCGATGGCGAATCGCTCCCGAACAGCGCGTCAAAGCGCTTCTGCGCTTCCAAGGCTTCGGGGGCGTTATAGGTTTGCCATAGATGCAGCACAATGCGTGCGTAACGCTTGCGCTGGTGTTCGTCGGAAATTTGCAGGGCCCATTCAAAGGCGGAGGGGGCGTTGTATTGGCGCAGGGCCTCGATCAGCCCCATAATCATGGCGTCTTTTCGGGGGCCTTCGGGTTGTGTTTTCAACCATCGCTCGGCCGATGTTTCGTCGGACTCGGCCCATGCGCGCATGGTGAGGTGGTAGGGCAGGCCTTCGCCGTAGGGATCGCTTATTTTTGGAATGTCTTTTTGCGCGCACAGCCACTGCAGCGCCTGTGCCGGCTGCCAAGAGCGCCATTTATTGAAAACGTCCTCCCACACCCGTTGGTATTCGAGATTCTGCGGCAGCGTTTGGGCCAGCGTCATGGCGGCGGTCGGATCTGTCTGCGCCAAAACGACGCTGCGTTGCGCCGTTATGAAATGGGCGCGTTCGGGCGTCAATGCGGCTTCCAGCGTCTCAAAGGCCTCAGGGGCGCGCTCGATGGCGTCCTTTAGATTCATACGCCTTTCGTTTTCCTGCGCGGTGAAGACGCGGTCGAAAAGGACAGGGTCGCGAAGCGCCTCTGCGAGCGCTTGCGCGTCGATTGCGCCCAATGCGTCCAGCAGCGTGCGCACGAGGGTTTTTGGGTAAGGCTCAACGGCGAAGGTGCCGAAGCATTCCAGCATCCGCATGCGGTTGGCGGGCGAGGCGTTGGCGACGATAGAGCCCCAATAGATGCCCTCGGCCGTTTGCTCGGGAAGGCTTGCTGCCAGTTCCAAGGCGGCCGCCATGTCCGTTTCGGCCAGCTTGGCGATGATTCCGGCGATGGCCGTTTTTTGCGTGCCGTCCGAAAAACTGGTCTGGGCCCACTCGAGCGCCGCGCGGGGGTCGTCGGCGTTCATATTTGCAAAATCATCCGCGTATAGCCGCAGTTTGCCCGAGGGGGAGAGCGCTTTGTACAACGACGCGGCGGCGGCGGGGTCAGTTTTTATCAGCATCCGCACGAGCGTCGTCGAAAGCGTTTCTTTGGTGTCGGCGTCGGCAATGTTTGCCAGCCAAGCCGTTGCCTGCTCGGGGCGGGTTTGGTAAAATTTCTCCAAAAACGTGCAGCGGTTGTGATAGCCCGGTTTGGGGATGTTTTTACGGTTTTCCACCAAGACGATGGCCTGCTCGATTTCCGAATCTTTCAGTGAATCGAGGGCGCGCCAGAGCCATTTGTCAGCGTCGGGCGCGGGGGATTGCAGGATGAATGGCAATGCCAACAGCGGCGCGCGCTCGGCGATGCGCGGCATCCGGTCGTCGAGCAATTTTTTGCGCTGCGCCTGGTCCAAGAGCGGCATCGTCTCCTGCAAATAGGCGAAGGCCGCCGCCCCGTCGGTGTAGCCGAGGCTTAAGGTGTTGTTGCCCAGCATGTCGCGGCGCATGTCCATGTCGGGGAATTCCGCGGCGCGCCGAAGCGTTTCCTTCGGCGTGGCCTTAGCCAGCCATGCCGAAGCCAAATAGGTCAGCCCATAGCCGTTGTCCTTTGTGCGCGGGCGGCAATGGTCGATGAGCGCCCATGCTGTTTGGGGGGAGACGAGCGCAAAATCGCCGTAGGGGATGCGGCCTGCCAACGCCTCCATCGTGTCGGCGTCCATTTTATCGAGGGATTGGCAGGAGGCGTCGAAGTCGCGCAACAGCCAGTCGGCGAAAAGCGGACGCAGTTGGTACAGACGGCTGTTTTTCAACGCCCATTGCACTGCCGCTTCGGGGGCTGTTTCGCCCCAGACTTGCAGGACTTTTTCGAGCGCGGGGGGTATGCGGTCTTCGGGGAGGCTCAGGGCGAGCGCGAGCGCGTCTTCGGGGTTGTTGCGGGCCCGCATGGCCAAGAGGGCGCGTGCGGGGCGCGCGTGCGGCGGTGGGTTTGCGTCGGTGGCGGCGGCCCAAGCAGCTTCAAAGTTTTTTTCGGCCCATGCGCACGCCAGAATGTCGCCTGTGGCGGTGTCGTCCGAAGCCTCGGCGAGCCATTGCTGCCACGCCGCCGCAGGGTCGGTGTTGGCCCATGCACGCACGAGGGCGGCGCGCACTTGCTGGCGCGGGGTCGGCTCAAGGGCCTGTGTTTGGCGGAAGATTTCCGGATATTGTTTGGCGGGTTGTTTGCCGACCCAGCGGTAAATGAACGCCTCTCTCGCGAACACATCCAACGGCGATAGCTGCGCTTCGAAAAAACCGGCGTAGTTTGGCTGTCCATCGGGCAGAAGATCGGGCTTCGGCTCGTTCGCGCAACCGATTGCCATGCATAAAAAAACGCCCGCAAAAACCGCGCCCGCGATAAGGCGGGCGATACGCTTCGGCGCGGGATGTTTTTTGTGTGTGTCCATGGCGAATGCAGCGATACTTTGCGAGTAAAGCGCCCCACGGGCAATCCTAAAATTTCGGTTATAATCCGACGACTTCAGGACGATTTGGAGGTGGATAAAACGGCCTCGAGATCCGCGCGCCAGTCTTCGCCATTTTTGGGGCAATAGGTCTGAAAACCCAGTATTTGGGCGATGGCGGTGTTCTTCGGGCCGTCGTCGACGAACAGTGTTTCCTCGGCGCGAATGCCCGCGTCTTTGAGGACTTGCTCAAAGATCGCGCGCTCGGGCTTGCAGCAGCCCATGTCGCAGGAGGCGTAGATTTTTTCGGCGAAATCTGACAGCGGGCGGCCTTCGGGCGTGAATTTGTCCGACAGAAACCAGTCGACAACGAATGGGTTGGTGTTGCTCAGAATCAGCACGCGGTATTCTTTGCACAGTTTTTCAAGCTCCGCCAATTTGTAGGCGGGCACGGCCGAGATGAACGCCTGCCATGCTTTGGCCACGGCCTCGCGGGAAACGGGATGTCCGATGCGCTCGGCGAGCTTTTGGCAAAATTCGTCCCCTGTGATGGTGCCCGACTCGAGGTCGAGGGCGAGGCCGCTTTGCTGGTAGGTGTCCAGCTCCTTGTCTGCATCGGCAAAGCCCATGGCCTCGAATTGGCGCACGGCCTGCGAGCGGTCCAAATCCACGATGACCCCGCCGAAATCAAAAAGAATGTTTTTTATGGGAACCTTTGGCATGTCCATCTCATGGTATGTGTTTTTTCGGTGTTGTCGAGAGAAGGAGAGAGATGGTTGTGGGTTTTTGTTTGACGGTGTAGTTTTTTACTTTTACTTAGGCGGTGTCCGGTTGCCGATTTTTTAAAAAATAAAGGGGGCTTTTTTATGAAAATGCATCTAAAAAAACAGATTTTGTGCGCAGTGTTGGCCGCCGGCGCAGCGGCGTTCGCGGCGGACGCGCCCCCCAAAGCGGGGATCACGCGGCTGGATTTGTTCCGGGACGCCAGCGTGGCCGTCTATCGCCAGTTGGACGCGGGCGAGGCGGGGCAGGTGTTGCGCCTGCCGATGGACGACGAGGATATTTTGTTTTCCTCGCTCAGGTATGATCCGGAGTTGATCGCGAAGGTCGCAAAGGCTGTATGGGAGGACGGGGAAAAGCCTGAGTTTTCTTATGTCTTGATGGGGTTTGCCGGTCGCACGGTAAGGGTGACGCTTGCCGACCAGACGGGGCATAACAACACTTATGAGGGGGTTTTGACATATCCCCCTAACGATGCCAAATACTTTGGCGATTCGGAAATAATGTTTTGCCTCGAAACAGACAAGGGTGGTGTTTTTTTTCAAAAAAAGGACGTGCGCGGCATTAAGTTGAAAGAGCGGCAGGGGTTGGCCTTCACTTTTCATGCCCAGGGGACGCCCGCAATTTCCTATGTCTCGCGCGGTATCGGCTGGGCACCTTATTGCGAGATTGAGTTGCGGGAAGGCGGTAAGATAGGCTTCAGGCAATTTGCGGAAATTTTGAACGCTTGGGGCGATTTTGCGGACGTACCCGTTTCACTGGTTTCGGGGGACAAAGGGGCGATTTTTGCGAACAGGCTTTCACTGCTGGATCCGCGGCAGGCATGGGATGGTTTTTTAGGAAGCGCAGGCTACGTGTTTCGCGGGAATAACGCGCCATTGGCGGCCTCTTCCTTCAGGGCGAAGGAGGCTGCTTCCTACGCCGAGGCCGAGGAGGTGGCGCGTGGCACGGATTTCTTCTTTAACAGCTTGGAGAAGCTTTCCATGAAAAAGGGAGACGCGTTGAATTTGCCGTTGCTCACGGCGGAGATTTCGGCGCGGCGGTTGGTCAAGTGGCAGACGCAGAGCCTCGACTATGGGAATTACCGGATGAAGGGCACGACGGCGGATATGCCCGCCTATGACAGCGTGATTTTCAAAAACCCGTTCAAGCAGCCGATTGCGGATTCTCCCGTGGCGATTTATCAAGACGGACGGGCCTTGGCACAGGCGCAGATGGAATGGGTGAATCCCGATTCGGAGACTACCGTTCGCATGTGGGCGGCGAAGGGGTTTGACGGCACGTTTGAGGATGTGGGCGAGGCGGGCGGCGGCGGTTTATTGTCCAGCGGCAAAAAAATCATACCGGAAAAGGTGAAGATGACGGGCTCGCTCAAGTTTAAAAACACCCGCATAACGCCGATGGACGTGGAGATCGTGCGCACGGTGCGGGGAGCTTTCGTCTCGGCCGACGGCGAGCCTGCCATGAACATCGTGCCCGTCTGGGACGACCCGAACGACCGCGTGACGATGACGTGGAAGCTGACGCTGGCACCCGGGGAGGAAAAGACGCTGGCTTACGTTTATAATAAGTTGCGCAAGGACTAGGGATATCTTTTCCATGTTGCAATCACAAGGGGGGGCGTTAAGTTAAAAAAACGGCCCCTCTTTGTTGGAGAGGCGTGTGTTCAATCCGCTAATTTTTTCAATGCACGGTTTCCGTAAACAGTTCGGTCTTTTCATGTGCGCGGTGTTCGCCGCGGCGGGGTGCCTGTCGCAGGGTGCCTCCCTTTTTGACCGGGCGACCGCCGTGCAGCCTGTGCGCGACGACCCGCCTCCTCTGTTGGCGCGGCCCGCCCCCGCGCCCGAGGCAGCACCGGCTACGCCCGCGCAGCCTTCCGTGGAGCGCAATGCTTTTTCCGCGCAAGATCCCTCATTTAAGCCGAAAATTGTGAACACGCCGCAAGGACGCATGGTGCAGTTGCCCGACGGCACTTTGCGTCCGCTGATGAATTCCCAGCAGGCGGCCGCGCGGCTGAAGGAAGTGCAGACTGAGGCCTCTGCGCCTGCTTCGGTGACGGAGCCCCCCGCGTCCGCGCAAATGCCTGTTGAGACATCGGTGGTTGCGCAGATGCCCGCTAACGAAACACCGGTTGCACAGGCACCGGCGACGATAGAGCCTGCGCCAAAAGTTGCTGAGCCGGGGTTTGCCGAATTTGTTTTGCCTGACGGGCGCGTGTTGCGGGTGGCGACCGGAGCGAATGCGCCCACGCAGACCCAGCAGGACGGCTCTTTGCGTTGGAGCGAGCAGGCTCCGGGGACGGCGAGGGAAGTTCCCATCTCCGCCAAGGATATCGCGCGGGACAAGCCCGCCACGGTTAAAAAACCCGCGGAGAAAAAAGCGCCCGCGCCGCAGGCCGAACCTACGAGACGATCGTTGTTTTCCGGCGCGCAGGCCGTGTCCTCGAAGGACGGGGACGCCACGCGCGTCATTCCCGTGACCGTGGAGACTTCAGACGGCAACCGGGTGCTGAAGCTTGAAGAACTGCGGGAGGAATAACCCGACAGTCACGCTTGGGGGTGCGGCGTTTCCGGCTCCAGCAGTTTGCCGAGTTTGTCCAACGCGCTGGCGCTGGCGATCACCATCAAGTGGTCTTTTTCTTCGATTTGCGTGACCCCGCGGGGCACCACGAACTGGCCGCCCCTGCGGATCAGCAAAATGAGAGCGCCTTCGGGGAGGTTGAGTTCCACTAGTTTTTTGCCCGCCATGGGCGAGCCTTCGGGCACTTCGAATTCTGCCGTTTCGTTCGCCGATTTCCCTGTGTTTTCAAAGGCCAACGGCGATCGGACGACCTCCCGCAGCGGCTTGTCCAAACGCAGTTTGCGCGCCACCGGCATCAGCGACATGCCTTGGACGAAGACGGAAGTGATAACGATCAGAAAAACGATCTCGAACAAAATCCAGTGGTCCGGCGTGTTGGCCAGCATGGGGAATGTCACCAACATGATCGGCGCGCCTCCGCGCAGGCCCACCCACGAGACGAACAGGCGCTCGCGCTTGTTGAACTTGCTGCCGATTAGCCCCAAGAAGACCGAAACCGGGCGGGCCACGAGCATCAAAAACGCCGCGATCAAAAGCCCCACGATGGCCACTTGCCCGAGGCGCGAGGGGAAGCACAAGAGCCCCAGCATCACAAACAGCGCCACCTGCATCAGCCACGCCATCCCGTCAAGGAAGCGGCCAAGGCCGTTTTGGAAGACGAACTTGCCGTTGCCCATCACCATGCCTGTCACGTAGACGGCCATGAAACCGTTGCCGTTGCACCATTCGGCGCTGCCGAACGTCAGGATCACGAACCCGATGCCCAGCACATAGTACAGGCCGTCGTATTCAAGATCGATGCGGTTGTAGAGCCAGATCGCCAGCTTGCCCCAGAGCAGTCCTAGGACGATGCCGATCGACATCTTGGTCAAAAAACTCGGCAGGATGATCCAATAGGATTCGCCCGGCTCGCGGATCATGCCGACCATGAAGATCGTCAAAAAGGCGGCCATCGGATCGTTGCTGCCGGATTCGAATTCGAGCAGCGGCTGCAATTTCCCCTTCAGGCTGACGGACTTCGAGCGCAGGATGGCAAAGACGGCCGCCGCGTCGGTCGAGGAAACGATGGAGCCGAGCAACAAGCACCACTCGAGTGAAAAACGTCGCTCGCTGGGAAAAAGATTGAGGATCCAGTAGGCGAAGAGCCCCGTGAAAAGCGCCGTGAGCAATACGCCGATGCTGGAAAGGATACTGCCGTGCAGCAGGACGGGTTTTACCGACTTCCACTGCGTGTCGAACCCGCCCGAGAACAGGATAAACGCCATGGCGACCGTGCCGATGGCGTTGGCGACAAAGGCGTTGTCGAACGGGATTTTCCCGATGCCGTCCGTCCCCGCCAGCATGCCCACCGCCAAAAATATGAGCAGCGCGGGCAGGTTCAGGCGGCTGGAAATCTTGCTGGCGCAAGCTCCCGCGAGAATCAGGAGGGCGACGACGGTCAACAAATGGGAAAGCTCGATCATGGCGGACAAACGCAACCCACTTTAAATCTCCCCTGAATTTTCTGCGAGTGTTGTTTTCGGATTTTACAAAAAATTAACCTGTCGGAGGGCGGCAACGGGGATCGTTAGACTAAGGCGATCGTTCCGGCGGCGTTGTCGAACGCCCCCGGTTTCAGGGCGCAGGCCAGCACGTATTCGGAGGGGATATTGTCGGTGTTGCGCACG
>JAVBTG010000042.1:0-38610 GCA_031556275.1 Opitutales bacterium | reverse complement strand
TCCTTGAGCATCTGGGCGTGTTCGAGGCGGGCCTGTTCGCGGGCCTTGTCGAGCATCGCCTGCGCCTGGGTCGCGGCCTCGGCGGTCTGCTTTTGCACCAGCGCCTGCCCCTGTTCGCCCGCCTTTTGGATGACGGCCTGGGCCTCGAGGGACGCCTTTTTGAGCAGCTCGGCGCGCTCCTTCTCGGCGGCCTCGGAGCGGGCCTTCATCTCTTCGGTGTAGCGCAGGCCCTCCTCGATCTTTTGGCGGCGCTCGTCGAGCGTCTTCGTCAGCGGCTTGATCGCGAAGAAGTACAGGACGGTGCCCAGAATCAGGAAACTGACCGTCTGGGAGATAAAATACGGCCAGTCGACGCCGAACTGGCGCACGATGTCGTGCACGACCCCCGCGTCCTTCGACTCGGCGGAAGCCAGCAGATTTAGAAAAAATCCGGACATGGATGAAAAAAGAAAGGCACCCGCCGTCCGGGCTGGCCGAACGGCGGGTGAAAAGACCTTACAGGAAAAGGGCGTAGAACGCCACGGCCTCGGCCAAGGCCATGCCGAGGATGGACTGAACCAGAATCGCGCCGGAAGCGCCCGGGTTGCGGCCGACGGCCTCGACGGCCTTCGAGCCGACCATGGCCACGCCAAAGGCGGCCGCGAGGCAGCCCAAACCGCCCTTGAGAGCGGAGATGTCGCCGGTGATCTGTGCGAGAATTTCGATCATGATGTTTTTTGTTTTGGAGGTTTTGGACGCGGTGTCCACGCGCTTTGGCATGGTCCCGCCGCGAAAAATTTTTACGGTTCGGGCAATGTTTCGGGGGTGGAGTGCTCGTCGTGGCCGTCACCGTGGTTGCAGTTGACCCCGATGTACACCGCCGTCAACAGCGTGAACACCAGCGCCTGCACCAGTCCGATGAGCAATTCCAAAAAGTAGAACGGCAACGCGCACAACCAGTTGAGCACGTTGGGGATGAACTCGACGTTGTGCGGCAGCCCGAACATGTTGGACAGCAGCGTCTCCCCGCCGAACACGTTGCCGAACAAACGGAACGTCAGCGAGACGGGGCGGAACAAATACGAGACGATCTCGATGCCGCCGACCCCGAGGAAAATAAGCCCCAAAAACAGGTAGAGCGGCAATGCCGTCGTTTTCTTGTCGGCCTTGTTGCCAAACACCTCGTGGGCGAGCGCCTTGGGCCCTGCATAGCGAAAGGCGAGATAGAGCCAGCCGATGACGGCGACGACCGCGAGCGCCATCGTCGTGTTTAAATCGGAGGATGCGGGACGGAAAAAGTACGTCATGTGCCCGTGCGCGTCGTAGAAGCCGAACGTGCCCACACCGGGCACCAGCGAACTCCAATTCATGATCAAAATGAAGATAAACAGCGAAAACAGCAGGGGAAACGCCGCGCCGACCACGCGTTTGCCGACGATCGGCTCCAGCATACCCCGCAGTTTCTCAATGGCCACTTCCAAAATAGCCTGCCCGCGCGAAGGCACCATTTTCGGGGAACGCCCGATCATCAGCCGCACGGCGACGATCACCAGCAGCACTATCACCCACGTCGTCACCATCGAGTTGGTGACGGGCAGGCCGAAGACGTCAAACAATTGGTACGCCTTGGGCGAGACGGGGTCGACCGCGAAATTCGCGCGCGCGGGCAGCGCCGAGGCCGCGAACAACGCGGCGGGCAGCAAACCGGAGCAAAGATGTCGAAGAGATGCGCGCATGGAAAAACGTAAAGCGTGTCTTATCAGCACATATTATTGGGGTAAAGGCGTCAACATTCAACTCGGTATGAGGGAAAGGTTTGAGGATTTGTTTCCCTGCGCAATTGCGCAGGGACGGTTTGTTTTTGCGCGCACTGGACGATTGACCGGAAAGCCGCGCGCCCTTTAAATGGAGTTCGCATGGCACCCAACGCGCCCGCACCCCGCCAGCCCGCCCTGCGCGAGCGGCATTTTCACAACGACTGGTTTTTCCTGTCGTCGTATATCCTGCTGGGCCTGTTTTTGGCGGCGCAGTTTTTGCTGATTTTCTGGCTCGATTTGTTCCACTGAGCGGGGAAACGCATGGTTTTAAAATCCAAAAGTCATGAGCCCGACAATGCCAAGGGGACTGTCTCGTCTAAGAAGACAGGGGGCGTTTGCCGGGGAAATGTTACTGCCGATTCGCGGGTTGAAACGCAGACGCGGACAGGTCGATCTGTGATTCGGCGCTACCGCGACACCCTGCGCAAATTGGCCGAATAAAACGGCACAAAACTACCGCCGCCGCGCGACAAACGACTGGTAGATGGGGTGTATTTCCTGAAAAAACGTCGGGGTCTCGAAGGGCCACGGTTCTTCGGAAAGCGACCATTCGGGGTGCGCCTCCAGACATTCGAGGGCGGCTTTGAAAAAATTTGGGTCGTCGGTGCGAAAACACAGGCGCGCGCCGGGGTCTGTACGGCGGGCCAGCTCGTCGAGCATTTCGGGGCGTATCAGGCGGCGGCCGTGGTGACGGCGCTTGGGCCACGGGTCGGCGAACAGGATGAAGATGGTCGAGAGGCGGCGCGGCCCGAGCGAGTCGAGCAACTCAAAGGCCTCCGCCTTTAAAAACAGGACATTTTCCAGATGGGCGAGCCGTTTTTTACGATTGGCGCGCTCGATGCGATAACTGATGAGATCCAGCCCCACGCACGATTCCTGTGGGTGCGCGGCCGCGTAGGCCGCCAAAAAATGCCCGTGGCCACAGCCGATTTCCAGCGTCAACGGCGCGTCCGGCGGCGCAAACGCGTCCAACGCCGCCGCGTGGGCGGCGCGGCGGGCTTGCGTCTGGGCCATCACCGCCTCGTGGGCGGAAGACGCGGGTAAAATGGGGCGGGGAGACATGCGGGGAAAATGAAACGGGCAGCAGAATGTTCCATGTTCGCACGCCTGCGTTCCAAAGGCAAGGCGGAGCGGAGTTTGGCGGGCAAGCTTTTCGTTTTTTTAGGCAAAAAGGCGTTTGCCTTTGGGGGCAAACGCGTTTTTTTATAGAAGGCGTGTCCCTGTCCCGCGCGGCGTTTGCCGCGTGCGGCTTCCCATCGCCAACCCCTTGTGTCTTATGAAAAAGATATTCCCCATGATCGCACTGCTGTGCGCCTACGCCTCGCTCTGGGCGCAGGATCTGAAACTGCCCGCTATTTTTAGCGACAACCTCGTGTTGCAGTCCGGCGCGGATACCCCCGTTTTCGGGCGGGCCAAGCCCGGGGCGACCGTCCAAGTGCGCCTAGCGGGGAAAGAGGAGATTCTGACCGCCAAAGCAGTGGCCGACAAGGACGGCAAATGGAAGGCCGTGTTCGCCAAATTGCCCGTGGGCATGTCGGGCGAGCTGGTCGTGTCTTGCGACGGCGAGATCAAAACGTTTAAAAACGCGATCGTTGGCGAAGTGTGGCTGTGCGGCGGCCAGTCGAACATGGCGTGGACGATCGGCTCGGGCACCATGCCCGCCAAGAGCAAAGAGCTCGCCCAAAAACAAGCGAGGGACGCCGACGGGAAAATCCGCATGTTCCGCGTCAAACAGCAGGGCGCCGACACTCCGCAGGATTTTGTGCTCACCCGCGACCCGAATATCGGCTGGGAAGTGGTGACGGATCAAAACGTCCTTCAATGCACCGCCATCGGCTGGAGTTTCGCGGCGGACATATTTGCCGCGACCAAGCGCCCGATGGGTATTATCAATTCCAATTGGGGCGGTTCGCCCGTCGAGGCGTGGATGCCGAAGGAGGCCATCGAGGCTTCGGGCGAGGCCACGGCCGTGTGGAACCGCCATGAAAAGGATATCGACGGCTGGGAGGCCAAAATGGCCGCTTTTAAGAAGAACACCGCCGCGTTTTTGGAAAAATACCCCACCTCCGCCGAACAGAACGCCCACCGCGGCGCGCGTCCGAAAATTCCCTATAATCCCGAACATCACTATGTTCCCACGCGTTTGTACAACGGGATGATTCACCCGCTCGAACCCTATGGGCTGGCGGGCGCGCTGTGGTACCAGGGCGAAACCAACGGGGACATCTCCCGCGCCTCGGAATACGGCGCCCTGATCACCTCGATGGTGAAGAGCTGGCGCGAGGGGTTTGGGCAGAAAATGCCGTTTTATTACGTGGAGTTGGCCAACTATATGGCCCCGCAACAGTTGCCCGTGGATGTGCCCGGGAAAAACAACTGGGCCTTTGTGCGCGAACAGCAGGAAAAGGTGCTGGCCATGCCGGACACAGGGGTCGCCACCGCCGTCGACGTGGGCGAGGCCAAGGACATCCACCCGCGCAACAAAAAGGCCGTGGCCGACCGCCTCGCGGGCATGGCGCTGAACGACCTTTACGGGAAAACGAGCCTGTGCCGCTCGCCGCAGTACGCCGATTATAAGGTGATGGGCGACAAGGTGTTTGTGAAGCTCGACTACGCCGACGGGTTGCGCGCGCGCGGCGGGGAAATCAAGGGTTTTGCCATTCGCGGCGAGGACGGCGAGTGGGTGTGGGCGGACAATGTCAAAATTCTGCCCGAGGGCATCGTCGAAGTGGCCAGCGCCGAGGTGAAAAAGCCCGTCGCCGTGCGCTACGGATGGTCGTCGAACCCCGTCATTTCCTTGGAGAACAAGGCGGGTCTGCCGTTGCGGCCCTTCCGTACCGACAAGGATTCGGCGCAGTAAAAGAGGATTTTTTAAAACAAAATTTTTATGAAAAACATGTCCCTGTTTTTTAAGGTGGCGGGTTTGTCCGCCGCGCTCGTGGCGTGCGCGTGGGCGCAGTCGCTGAAACTGCCCAGCGTTTTTAGCGACAACGCCGTGCTCCAAGCGGGCGCGCCTGTGCCCGTGTTTGGCAAGGCCAAGCCCGGGGCCACCGTGAAAGTCTCGTTTGTGAAGGATTACAAGGATGTCGCGGCTGGCGCCGAGACCGTGGCGGACAAGGACGGCAAATGGCTCGCCATGCTGCCCGTGTTGGCCGAGGGAATCTCGGGCGAACTGCGCGTCGAGACGACGGGGGAGGAACCCGTGTCGTGCTTCAACGCGCTGGCGGGGGAGGTGTGGCTGTGTTCGGGGCAGTCGAACATGGCTTTCCAACTCAACGCCCCGACGATGCCTGCCGCTGCGCGCGTGGTTTACCGCAAAGAGGCGGCGCTGGCGAACGGGCAGATCCGGCAGTTCATGGTCAAACGCCTCACCTCGCCCACGCCCAACGAGGACGTGGAAGGCGTCTGGATAGCGCTCTCCCCCGAAAACGCGGGGCAATGCACGGCAGTGGGCTGGAATTTTGCGTGGCGAATTTTTAAGGAAACGGGCGCGCCTGTCGGTTTGATCCATTCGTCTTGGGGCGGGACCCCCGTCGAGGCGTGGCTCTCCGAGGAGGCGATTGCGAGCTCGCAGGCGGGGACGGCGGTGCGCGAGCGGCACGAAAAAATGTTTGGCGACGCCAAGCCCACCGAGGCCGCTTATCAAAAGGGCATGGCCGAATTCAACGCCAAGTACAAAACCAACCCAGAGCGCATCGCCCATCGCGCGGAAATGCCGCGTTTTCCCTATTCGTTGAATTTTTCCAACCAGCCATCGCGGCTGTACAACGCCATGATCCGCGGGCTGGAACCTTACGGGATTCGCGGTGTTTTGTGGTATCAGGGCGAGGCCAACGCGGGTCGTCCCACCGAATACGGGCATTTGATGCAGGCGCTTGTTAACAGTTGGCGCAAGGCGTTTAACAACGATCAGGCCGCGTTCTATTATGTGGAACTCGCCAATTTCATGCAGGAGCAGCAGCGACCGGTGGAGGGCGCCGGTTGGGGCCTCATCCGCGAGGCGCAGGCTTCCGTGCTGGAGTTGCCCCTGACGGGGGTCGGCACCGCTGTCGACGTGGGCGAGGCCAAGGATATCCACCCGACCGACAAAAAGACGGTCGGCGAACGGTTGGCGGGCATGGCGTTGACGGATATTTATGGCAAAAAGGGCCTTTCCCGTTCCCCGCAGTATACCGACCACAAAGTGGTGGGCGACAAGGTGTTTGTGAAACTCGATTACGCGGATGGCCTGCGCGCGCGCGGCGGGGAGATCAAGGGTTTTGCGATCCGCAGTGAGGGCGGCGAGTGGGTGTGGGCCGAAAACGTCAAAATTTTGCCGGACGGCGTCGTCGAAGTGGCTAGCGCCGAGGTGAAACAACCCGCCGCGGTGCGCTACGGCTGGGCGTCGAATCCCGTCATTTCCTTGGAAAACGAGGCGGGGCTACCGCTGCGGCCCTTCCGCACGGACAAGAACACCGACCAGTAACGCGGATTTTTTCGGGTTTTTAAAAAAGCGCGCACCCAGCAATGGGGGCGCGCTTTTTGCGGAAAATGGGGGCGGGGAGTTTTATGAATTGAAACCTGGCTGTGATTTCGGCAAAATGGACGTTTCCGCGCCCGTGGCGTCCCAAAGACGCGACGCGCGCGTGCCTTTTCTCTCCTCCCTCAGATAACTCCATACCTATGAGCAACAACTCCTGCTGCTGCAAGTGCGGTTTTCGCATTCCGTCGCTTGTCAAAAAATACCTGATGGCCGTCACGGGGCTGATCCTCGTGGGGTTTGTCGGGGGCCATATGCTGGGCAACCTGCAGATGTTCGAAAGCCCCGAGGCGATCAACAAGTACGCCTACTTCCTCCAGCATTTGCCGTGGGAATTCTTGTGGGGGTACCGCGTCGGGTTGCTGGCGTGCCTCGTGATCCACTTCGCGATGGGCATCTCGCTCAAGCTCGAGAATTACGCCGCGCGCCCCAAGAAGTACGACATCAACGCCACCGTCAAGGCGTCGCTGGCCTCCCGCTCCATGGTCATGACCGGGACGATCATCGTTGTGTTCTTCGTGCTGCACATCATGCAGTTCACCCTCCAGAACCTCCAGCCCGTCACGCAGGCGTTCGATTACGTCAACGCCGACGGCAAGGTGATCCACGACGTGTACGCCATGGTCGTCTGGGGCTTCTCGCAGGATTGGTACGCCATCTTTTACATCGTCGCGGTGCTGTGCCTCGGTATCCACGTCTCGCACGGTGCGTCCTCGATGTTCCAGTCCGTCGGCCTGCGCAACGAGCGCGTGCGCGGGTTCTTCGGGTGCCTCGCCGCCTGCTTCGCCTTGGCGATTTTCGGCGGCTTCGCGCTGCTGCCCGCCGGTGTCTTGGCTTCCAAGTACATTCCCTGTGTGAAAATTTTCCCCGTCCAGCAGGTCATGGAAAAGGGCGCGGCGTGGGACGGGCAGAACCCCATCTTCATCCAATACGGCTGTGACAAGAAGGCCGTTTGCGGCGGCGCTCCCGCGACTGTTTGCCCGGTTCCCGGCGCGAAGCAGCAGTAGTAAACCCCTCCTTTATTCATCTTTTAAAAAAGGCACCGCCTTATGAATCTTAACAGCAACATTCCTCAAGGGCCTCTGGCGCAGAAGTGGACCAACCACAAGGCGAACATGAAGCTCGTCAACCCCGCCAACCGCCGCAAGTACAAGGTGATCGTCGTCGGGTCCGGCCTCGCCGGGGCCTCCGCCGCCGCGACGCTGGCCGAGCAGGGCTACAACGTCTCCTGCTTCTGCTACCAAGACTCCCCGCGCCGCGCGCACTCGATCGCCGCTCAGGGTGGCATCAACGCCGCGAAAAATTACCAGAACGACGGCGACAGCGTCTACCGTCTGTTCTATGACACGATCAAGGGGGGAGATTTTCGCGCCCGCGAGGCGAACGTTTATCGTCTGGCCGAGGTCAGCAACAACATTATCGACCAGATGGTCGCCCAAGGCGTGCCCTTCGCCCGCGAATACGGCGGCCTTTTGGACAACCGCTCCTTCGGCGGGGCGCAGGTGTCCCGCACGTTCTACGCCCGCGGGCAGACGGGCCAGCAGTTGCTGCTGGGCGCGTACTCCCAGATGAGCAAGCAGATCGGGCTGGGCCAGGTCAAGATGTACAACCGCCATGAGATGCTGGACGTCGTCCTCGTCAAGGACTCCAGCGGCGTGCCGCACGCCAAGGGCGTGATCGTGCGCAACCTGTTGACGGGCGAGGTCGAAAAGCACAGCGCCGACGCCGTGCTGATTTGCTCTGGCGGCTACGGCAACGTCTTCTATCTCTCCACCAACGCGCAGGGGTGCTCCGTCACGGCCGCCTACCGCGCCTACAAGCGCGGCGCCGGGTTCGCCAACCCCTGCTACACGCAGATTCACCCGACCTGCATCCCCGTGCACGGCACGCAGCAAAGCAAGCTGACTTTGATGTCCGAGTCGCTGCGCAACGACGGCCGCGTGTGGGCTCCCAAGTCCCAAAAAGACGCCGAAAAGATCCGCAACAAGCAGATGTCGGCCAACGACGTCGCCGAGGACGGGCGCGACTATTATTTGGAGCGCAAGTATCCCTCCTTCGGCAACTTGGCCCCGCGCGACATTTCCTCCCGCGCCGCCAAGGAAGCGTGCGACGACGGCCGCGGCGTGGCGCCCGGCTCCGGCAACGGCGTGTACCTCGACTTCGCGGACGCGATCAACCGCCTCGGCGCGGACAAGATCGAGGAGCGCTACGGCAACCTCTTTGAGATGTACGAGCGCATCACGGGCGACAACGCCTACAAGAGCCCGATGATGATCTTCCCCGCCGTCCACTACACGATGGGCGGCCTGTGGGTCGACTACAACCTGATGAGCAACGTGCCCGGCCTGTTTGTGCTGGGCGAGGCCAATTTCTCCGACCACGGCGCGAACCGCCTGGGCGCCAGCGCGCTCATGCAGGGTCTGGCGGACGGCTACTTCGTCATCCCCTACACCTTGGGCAACTATCTGGCGCAGACCGGCGCGGGCGCTCCGGCCCTCGACAACCCGGCCTTCACCGAGGCCGTGGCCAGCGTCAACGCCTTTAACGACAAGATCATGTCCGTGCAAGGTGACGAGTCGGCGCGCGATCTGCATCTGCGTTTGGGCAAAATCATGTGGGAGAAGTGCGGCATGGCCCGTACCAAGGAGGGGCTCGAAGAGGCGCTCAAGGAAATCCCCGCCCTGCGCGAGGAGTTCTGGAAGCGTGTGCGCGTGCCCGGTCAGGGCGCGGACCTCAACATCGAGCTCGAGCGCGCCGGTCGCGTGGCCGATTTCCTCGAGTTCGGCGAACTCATGGTGCGCGACGCCCTGCAGCGCGAGGAATCCTGCGGCGGCCACTTCCGCGTGGAGCACCAGTACGAGGACGGCGAGGCCAAGCGCGACGACGCCAATTTCGCGTTCGTCGGCGTGTGGGAACACCAGGGCGAGGGTAAGGCCCCGGTCATGGAGAA
Source organism: Opitutales bacterium (assembly GCA_031556275.1). Classification (GTDB taxonomy): domain Bacteria; phylum Verrucomicrobiota; class Verrucomicrobiia; order Opitutales; family JAKPNF01; genus JAKPNF01. The sequence continues at coordinate 29,345 of JAVBTG010000042.1, read as the reverse complement.
GGAAGCCCTCAAGTACGAGGAAGTCCACTTCGCCACCCGTTCCTACAAATAAACCGCACCATCCCTTTAACACCCAACTTCTTTACAGCTATGTCTTCCGAAGGAATGAAAATCACCCTGCGCATGTGGCGCCAGAAGGACAAGAAAGCCCCCGGCAAATTTGTCGAGTACAAGCTCACGGGCGTGTCGCCCGACTCGTCCTTCCTCGAGATGATCGACATCTTGAACGAGATGCTCGTCCATAAGGGCGAGGAGCCCGTGGTGTTCGACCACGACTGCCGCGAGGGCATCTGCGGCATGTGCTCGATGACGATCAACGGCATCCCCCACGGGCCGGAGCGCAAGACCACCGTCTGCCAGCTGCACATGCGCAAGTTCAAGGACAACGACGTGATCACCGTCGAGCCCTGGCGCGCGAAACCGTTCCAGATGGTGCGCGATTTGATCGTCGACCGCGGCGCGTTTGACCGCATCATCCAGGCGGGCGGCTTCATCACCGCCAAGACGGGCGGCACGCGCGACGCCAACGAGATTCTCATTCCCAAGCCCGTCGCCGACTACGCGATGGACGCCGCCTCCTGCATCGGTTGCGGCGCGTGCGTGGCCGCCTGCAAGAACGCCTCCGCCATGCTCTTTGTGGCCGCGAAAGCCTCGCAGCTCAACGCCCTGCCGCAGGGCAAGCCCGAGCAGTCCCGCCGCGTTTTGGCCATGGTCAAGCAGATGGACGCCGAGGGCTTTGGCAACTGCACCAACTACGGCGAATGCCAGGCGGTCTGCCCGAAGGGCATCACGCTCGACCACATCGCCCATCTGAACCGCGACTACATGGTGGCCACGGTGAAGAAAGCGATTGGCATGCTCTAAAAAGCCGTATTTCAAAAAGCCCCCCGTTTGTAAAAGCGGGGGTCTTTTTTTGAAAAATTCTTTCCAATGCCTGTAAATTCTTTCAATATCAACGCGTTACCGCAATCTCTGCTTACGATTCTGTCTTTATGAGACTCCCTATGCCGCGCGTGTTTTTTTTATCATTGGGGCTTATGTTTCCGTGCGTCTTCGCGCACGCGCAGGTATGGACGACGGGTGCGGTTACCCCGACCATCGCCAACCCTGTTTCCTCTTATTCGGCCACGAGGGCTACCTTCTATGTGGGTTCCGCCTCCGCCGGCACGCTCAATATCGGGCCCGGCGGCACCATGACTTTGACCGAAGGCAGTGCCATTCTTCTGGGATATGGCCCCTCGGTGGGCACCTTTAGCATGACGGGCGGCACGCTCAACGCCCTGGGCACCTATGTGCATGTGGCCTCCGGCAGCTACGGCGGCTTCTTTGGAATGAGCGGCGGGGTCGCCACTATCGCGGCGATGGATCTGGGCATGACTTCCCGCACCTATTCGGCCACCCTCAGCCTGACGGGAGGCACCTTGTCCATGAGCAATCTGAACATGGGGGTTGCCGGGCACGGTGTGGTCACCATGTCGGGCGGCTGGCTGTCGCTCTCGACCTTGGTGATCGCTTCCGGGTCGGCCTCCAAACCCTCCATTTTTGACATGACGGGTGGCACGCTGGTGAGCGAATCCCTGAGGGTGGGTACCGGCGGCACCGCCACCATGACGGTGAGCAACGCCACCGCCAACTTTGGCTCGGTCTATGTGGAAATCGGCAACGCAACCAGCTCGGGCACGCTGACCTTGCAAAAAGCCCGGTTTGATACGACGGCTTTGAACGTGGGCTGGGTCGGACAAGGGACACTCACCTCGACGGCCAGCACCGTTTCCAGCGAGCGGCTGTCTATGGGCTATAGCAAGACTTCGGCGGGCATATTCAACATATACGGGGGCAGTTTCACCACCACCGATTCTAGGGGCACCACCTACCTCGGTTGGAACGGGAAAGCCACTATCAACATGGGCGACTTGGCGGCGGTGACCTTTGCCGGCAATGTCCAAGCGGGGGTGCTGACGGGCGGCTCGGGCATTATAAACGTGCAAAACAGCACCCTGAGCGTGCAGGGGAAACTCTCCCTGGGCCAGACGACATCCGGCACCGGCACGTTGAGCATAAGCGGCGGCGGCAGCCATGTCTCTTTGGCCACGGTCAGCGTGGGCGAGGCCACGAATTCTTCCGGCGTGCTGAGCTATTCGGGCGGTTCTTACGGCAACTTTAATATCAGCGAGCTGACCGTCGGCGAGTACGGCACGGGCTCTTACAGCTCCTCCACCGGCCGCAACCAGAACGTTTCGAAAATTACGATGGGCAAATATGCCGGCGCCGTGGGCAGAGTGACCCTGTCATCCTCCGATTTGACGACGAGCAGCCTTGTGGTGGGCGAGGCCGGCACGGGCTACTTCACCTCCATTTATTACAGCGCAGCCACCGTGGGTGCCTTGATTCTGGGCAACACCGCCGGTTCTTACGGCAGCCTTTCCCTGAAAGACAGCACTTTTTCTGTCACCAACACGGCCGTGGTTGGCAACGCGGGTGAAGGCTCTTTTAACCTGCGAGCCAGTACCGCGAGCTTTGGCACGCTCACAATAGGGCAGGGTTCGGGGGGGACGGGCACCTTCTCCACGATCGGCGGCAGGCTGTATTTGAACGGGAATACCTACCTCGGCGAGGCCGGTTCCGGCACGCTGGATTTGAACGACGGTTACGTGCAGGCGGCCACCATCAGCGTGGGCGGAGCGCAGGGCGGGGCGGGCCTGCTCAAACTCAACACCCCTGAATTTCAGAGTGCCTATTTGCGGCTCAACGCCACGGGCACGGTGGAAGGCGAGCAGGCACTCGTCGTCGGCGGGGCGCGCCCTGGTGTCTTCGAGGCGCTCGCGGGCACGGCGCGGCTGGCGACCTTGTCCGTCGGGACGTGGGGGCAGTTCTTCGCCTCCAATGAGGCGAATATTTCCGCCATGACCTTCGAAGTCGGCGCGAGGGGCGAGTTGCTGTTTTATGTCAAGGGAGACCAGACGAACGACACCCGCGTGATGAGTGTTTCCGGTGAAGTGGACTTGAGCGGCGAAGGTATTTATACCATAGATCTTTCCTTGTTTTCCGGTCTTATAAAGGAAATGGACAAGCTGGAGATTCTCCAGGCAAGTTCCTTGGGGGCTGAAACGGCCAACGCAGTTTGGAAGGTTGTCGGCTACGAGCAGGAGCTGGTCGACCATGTCCTCAAGGCTTGGTGGGAGGACACCACCCTCGTCGTCGGTTGGGCTGCCATCCCCGAGCCTTCCCATGCGGCTGCGCTGCTTGTGCTCGGCGCGCTCGCGTCCGTATGGGCGCGGCGCAGGCGATAGGGTTGGGCGCGCCTTTTTTGTTTTTCAAGGGATGCCGTTCATCGTAGATTCAAAAGTGATTTTCTATGTCCGAATTGTCCGAACAACAGCTTTTAAAACGCCTGCTGGAAGACCGCGAGCGGTTTGTCTCCGGCAACGATCTGGCGGAGATGTTCGGGGTGTCGCGCGTGAGCGTGTGGAGCTATTTTGAGGATTTGCGGCGGGCGGGATTTGAATTTTCCGCCGTGCGTAACCGTGGGTACCGGCTTGAAAAGGAACCGGAGCGCGTGCACGGGCCGCTCTTGCGGGCGTATCTGGAGCTGGCGGGATGCCCCGCCCGCATCCATTGTTTTGGCGAAGTGGACAGCACAAACCGCGTGGCCGACACGCTGCTGGCCGACGGCGCGGATGATCCGTTGTTTGCCTTGGCCGTGCGCCAGACGGCGGGCAGGGGGCGGCTGGGCCGCGCGTGGTTTTCGGAAGACGACGGCAATATTTTTCTGTCAATGGCTGCGCGCTCGAAAGTCGCGCCCGCGCGGCTGCGCGGCTACGCGGTCTGGCAGGGGCTGCAGGTGTGCCGTCGCCTGCGCGCGGTTTACGGCGTGCCCTTTCAGATAAAATGGCCCAACGACATCGTGTGCGAGGGCAAAAAAATAGCGGGGCTTTTGACGGAAATGCGCGTGGACGCCGATCTGGCGCACGCGGTCGTGTTCGGCATCGGGTTCAACGTGAACGGGACGTTTAAAAACGCGCCCGAGGCCGTCCGAAACGTGGCGGGTTCCCTGCGCGCGCTCACGGGGAAAAAACACAGCGTCAACAAGGTGGCCGCCGACATCATCCAGTGCCTCTTGGAGAGCCACAAAACATTTTTGGCCGACGACCGCTGGCACGAGACATTGGCGGCGCAATGGCCCGAGGCGGACGCGCTGGCGGGCAAGGACATTTGCGCGAGCGGCCTCGACGGGACGACGCGCCAAGCCCGCGCGTTGACTATTGCCCCCGACGGGGGATTGCGCGTGCGCTTTAAAGACGGCACGGAAGATGTGTTGCAGGCGGGCGACGTGACGTTGTCAAAGTTGGCGCGGTGAAGCCACAAGTCATAAAAGATTCTTGCGTGGTGGAGATTGGGGAAGTAAAAAATGTCCCCATGAAAACGAACGTTGCGGTTTCTGTTTTGCTTTGCATGTTGTCGGGATTTTTTGTTTTCGCGGGGAGTCCCGCACCTGTTCCTGGGACGGAAAAAGCCCAAGCCAATCCGCAAGTAAGCGACCTGAAGGAACGTATGAACGCACGGTTCGCGCGCGACCGCGAGACGTACAAGCCCGATAAACTCAAGGAAATCGAGCGGCTTTATCAGGTTATCGGCAAGGGGCTGAACACGCCCGAGGCGGAGAAAAGCCTGAAAGAGCTTTTGGAAAAATATCCCAAGGCCAACCGTACCGGCTGCGCCGTGCAATATCTGGGGCAGGCGTCCACCGGAGAGAAAAGAGAGGCCTACCTGAAACGGGCCATCGAGGAATTTGGCGATTGCTACTACGGCGACGGCGTTCAGGTGGGCGCGTATGCGCGGTTCTATCTGGCCGCCCACTATGCCAAGGCGCGCAAGTGGGACGAGGCCAGCGTGTTGCTCGATCAAATCCGCAAAAATTACCCCGATGCCGTGAACCACAACGGCAAGCGATTGGTCGATTTGATGCCCAAATAACGTTGTGTCTCCGACGGGCAAAATGCCTTGCCTGCCCCCCTGTTTTTTTGAGAAGGTGGCCAAATGGCGCATGTGTACATTCGCACTTACGGGTGCCAGATGAACGAGCGTGATTCGGAGGCGGTGGCCGCCCTGCTGCACGCGCGCGGGTTTGCGCTGGCCCCGGACGAGGCGTCCGCCGACGTGGTGCTGTTGAACACATGCAGCGTGCGCGAGCTGGCGGAGTCCAAGGCGATCGGGAAGGCGGGGGTTTTGAACCGCCGGCGCAAAAAGGACCCGCGTTTTTTGGTGGGGATTTTCGGGTGCATGGCGCAAAACCGCGGCGACGCGCTGCTCAAGCAGGTGTCGGGCGGGGTGGACTTGATTGTGGGGACGCAGCAGGCGCACCACATCCCTGAGATTTTGGAAGAGCTTTTCGCGCGGCCCGAGCGCGGGGAGCCGATTGTCGCCCTCGGCGACGAGGAGGGATCGCAAGACGCCATTTGCGGGCACTTGGGTGCAAAGCCGGCCGCGTTCATCTCGATTCAGCAGGGGTGTGACATGCGGTGCAGTTATTGCATCGTGCCCAAAACGCGCGGGGCCGAGCGTTCGCGCTCGCTGGTGGGGATCGTCGCCGAGGCGGCGAAGCTGGCTGCCGGCGGGACGAAAGAGATCACTTTATTGGGGCAAATCGTCACCAGTTACGCGCGGCGCCTCTATCCGGTCGTCGACGGCAAGACGCCGTTTGTGCAGCTGTTGGAGGCGTTGCATGAAATTGAGGGGATTGAGCGGATCCGCTTCACATCCCCCCATCCGCGCGGATTCGGGGATGATTTGGTGGAAGCCTTCGGGCGGTTGCCAAAGCTGTGTCCCTATGTGCATTTGCCGCTGCAAAGCGGGTCGGACCGCATTTTGAAGGCGATGAAGCGGCCCTACACGCGCGCGCGTTATTTAAAAATCGTCGAGGATCTGCGCAAGGCGCGGCCGGACATCAGCATCTCGACGGACATCATCGTCGGGTTCCCCGGCGAGACGGACGAGGATTTCCAAGAAACGCTCGAGACGTTCAACGCGGTCGGGTTTGAGATGGCCTATGTTTTCAAATACAGCGCGCGCGGCGACACGCCCGCCGCCCAAATGGAAGGGCGGATCGCGGAGGACGTCATGGAGGCGCGCAACCAGGTGTTGCTCGAGCGGCTGGCGTGGTATTCGCTAAAAGCGAACGAAAAGCTTGTGGGCACGGTGCAGGAGGTTTTGGTGGAAGGCCCCGCGAAAAAAGGCGCGGGCGTCTTGGTGGGTTTCACCCCGCAGCACCGAAAAACGTTGTTCAAAGGCGATGCGGCGCTCGTCGGGAAAATGGTATCCGTCACCATCGCCCGCGCGACCGTCTCGGCGTTGTACGGGGATGTCATGGCGTAGGGCGTATTTTCAAATTCAAAGTACGTCGGTTGCTCGTCTGGATTTCGCCCGTTTTCCTAGGGCCTTGGTTTTCATTTCCCAGCATGCTCTTGCCGAAGGCTCGCGCCAACGCCAGCGGTTTCGCCCGCCTGCAGACTTTTCGTGGCGGGCGCATTTGGTGAGGGCTAGAGCATATTTACTTTAGTTTGTCGCATTTGCGCGGCGTGCTCGCCCCCCTTGCTGTGGTACTTTTAAAAAATGAGAGGTCATGTGCCGAAGCACACTTCCTCCCATTTTTAAAAAGTTTCCGCGCAATGAGAGGAAGCCTGGCGCGCAAATTAGCCTACTTGGGAAAAGAAATCCCGACAAACTAAAGTAAATATGCTCCAGGCGAATGCCGACATCACCACCCAAGGAGAGGACGACGCCGTCACGGCGATTCCTTCCATCAAAGGCACTTACACCGCCACGGGCGGCAAGGCTGAAGACGAGGGCCGCGTGATCGCGGATGGCGGCGCAATATCCTCCAATTGTATGTGCTTCGGATACGAAAGGTGTTGATTTTTGGGAGTGAAAACGTTTATTAAATGTAAATACAGACAAATTTTATGCCTGACCAACATACGCCCGCGCCGCCCGCAGGTGCGCGCATGTCCAAATGCGCGGGAAACGTCGCGCCAATTGACGAAGACCAGGCGGTGGCGCAAGAAGATATCAATATTCCCGCCCATCGGATGAGAATCTTCGACGAGTCGCTGGCAAACGCGCTGCTGTCCAACAATTTTGACAACTTCATCAGGGACACCATCGCCTTTATCGGTTCCAGCCTGTCCGCCCAGAGGTGCTGCTTTATAACATGCGACGAGAGCAACAGGCCCGACCACATCTCGGAATGGGTTTCGCACGCCTCGTATTCCAACGAGGGCAGGGCGAGGGAAATTTACGGTTTCAAAATTGACGCGTGGTTTGAAAAATTCAACCGCTTGGAGGTCGTGAAGAGTGACGATGCCCTTGCGGACACCTCCCCCGAATTCGCCGACATAAGCCGGATCCCGGTGTTCAGCGACATGAAAAGCTTCCTTTCCATAGGAGTCAAAAAGGAGGGGAAGGTTTTCGCCCTGATCACGGTCGAGTTTCTTGTGCAATCGCGCAAAATCACCGACGGCGACGAATACCTGCTCAGGTCTTTGGGGAAAATCCTGGAAATCGTGATAGACAGATTTCACAACATGGCAAAGCTTGAGGAATCCGCGCGCCAGCACCGCCTCATCCTGGAGTCGCTCAACCTGCCCATCATGCTTTATGACGCGGACTTGAAGCTCGTGTTTGTCAATTCCGCGTCCGCGAAGACCGTTGGCAAGCCCGCCGCGCAGATACTGTCCGAGCCGTGCTACCTCAATTACTGCAAGCGCGACGGGATGGGCGAGGACTGCCCCGTGAGAAAATGCGCGCGAGCGCGCGAGGTTATCCGCTTCAGCGCCCAACTCAACGGCCGCGAGATGCTCAACACCGTCAGCCCTATCATAGGGCCCGACGGGCGGCTGCTGAACGTCGTCGAATTCAATTTCGACATAACGGAGCTCAACGAAAAAAACCGCAGGCTCGAAAAAGCCATGGAGGCCGCGCAGGCCGCCGACAAGGCGAAAAGCCTGTTTATCGCGAACGTGAGCCACGAGTTGCGCACGCCGTTAAACGCCGTCATAGGCTACAGCGAGCTCTCGCAGGACCGCGGCCTAGGCTCCGACACCGTTCTGGACAATCTCAAAAGCATAAACGGCGCGGCCAATTCGCTGCTGAGCCTTATCAACGACGTCCTCGAAATCTCAAGGCTGGAAGCGGGGCGCACGGACATCGCGGTGCGCGCGACGGACTTGCGCGCGCTGCTGACCGAGATAATGGACATGTTCAAGTTCCGCGCGGACGCCAAACACATCGGGTTCGGGTGCGTTTTCGCGGGCGAAGTCCCCTCGCTGATGCTGGACCCTTTGCGCGTGAGGCAGGTGCTCACAAACATCGTAGGCAACGCCGTGAAATTCACGAACAGTGGGCATGTGGGCGTCGAGGTCTCGTTTGAGCCGGACGGCGGAAATTCCGGAACCCTGCGCGTGGAAGTGAACGACACCGGCATGGGCATGGCCCCCGAGTTTCTGCCAAAAGTGTTCGACGCTTTCGAACGGCAGTTGGAAAACCAGGCAAAGGACGTGTGTTCGCGCGAGGGCACCGGGCTTGGGCTCGCCATATCGCAAAGGCTCGCGCGGCAAATGGGCGGCCTTATTCACGTTGAAAGCGAGCTTGGCAAGGGCAGCACATTCACCGTCTCCATCCCCGGCCTAGAAATTTTCAGGGGAAAAACAGAACCCGCGCAAGGCGCGGCAAGGCCCGCGCTTTCGCAGCCTTTGCCGGAGGGCAAGGTGATGATCATCGACGACATCGCCATGAACCTCAAGGTGTTGGAGGCCGTCCTGAGGAAAATAGGCGTCGACGTCGTGTCCTTGCCTTCCGCCGCGCACGCGCTCGAGTATATGAAGGTCGAGAAACCCGCCGTCATCCTGACAGACTTTTGGATGCCCGAGATGGACGGGGCCGCCTTCGCCAAAGAGGTGAGGAAAAATCCCGCCTATGCGGACATACCCATCGCCGTCGTCACCGCGGACATCCAGATAAAAGACGCGGAGCGGATTTTCGACGATATTCTCTTCAAGCCGATCACGGTGGAAAGAATCAGGGCGGTGCTCGGAAAATTCGACAACGCGGCCCAAGCGAAGATCGGCCGGGGCTCTGCGTCCAATCCGGGACTTCGCTGACGGCGAACGAGAAACTTGTCGGCACGGTACAGGAAGTTTTGATGGAAGGCCCGGCGAAAAAAGGCGCGGGGATGATGGTCGGCTTTACCCCGCAGCACCGAAAAACGTTGTTCAAAGGCGACGCGACGCTCGTCGGGAAAATGATATCCGTCACCATCGCCCGCGCGACGGTCTCGGCGTTGTACGGGGATATTGTGATTTAAGGCGCGCCCTTTGTTTTTTTGGCGCGGCTTTTCGGCGGTTTTTCGTCGGCCTCGATAATGGAAAAATTGCCCACGCCCAGATGGCGCGCCATTTGCGTGGCCTCTTCCTCCGTGTGGCCGATGGCGCGCGCCAGGCAATATCGGTAAAACCCCGATTTTGTCATGCCCCTGCGCTGGGCTTCCAACTGCGCGGCGTGGAAGTCGGGCGCGACGCCGTCGTCATCGGCGTGGGCGCGGACTACAAGTTGGGCGAGAACACCAACATGTTCCTCGACTACAATGTCAGCGCGACGGAAAGCCAGATCAACCAGGGGATCAACCTCGGGGTGCGCTTCGCGTGGTGATTATTTGAGTGAAGTTGTGTAAGCGTTGTTAAACGGCACCCCCCCTGTGTTTTCAGGCGGGGCGCTTTGCGTTTGGAGGGTTTTTGCTATAAGAAAAACTTATGATACGGCCGTCTTTGTTTAGCCGCGCTGATAGCATGCGCGGACAGGGAAAAAATCGTTGAGGGAAGCCGCGCGGCGGGGTAGGGTTTTTCTTGCGCGTTCGGTTTTTTTGCGCGCGGAACATCCATACACATTCCTATGCTGACCATCGACCAGTTCCTCAAGCAGGTGAAGGAGAAAAATCCCGGACAGCCCGAGTTTCATCAGGCCGTCGAAGAAGTGCTCACGACGCTGTGGCCCTTCATCAAGAAAAATCCCAAATATGCCTCGCAGGGGCTGCTCGAGCGCATCGTCGAACCGGAGCGCACCATCATGTTCCGCGTGCCTTGGGTGGACGACAGGGGTTCAGTCCACGTCAACCGCGGATACCGCATCGAGATGAACAGCGCGATCGGGCCCTACAAGGGCGGCCTGCGCTTCCATCCCTCCGTCAACTTGGGTATCTTGAAATTTTTGGCGTTCGAGCAGGTCTTTAAAAACTCGCTCACGACGCTCCCCATGGGCGGCGGCAAGGGCGGTTCGGACTTCGACCCCAAGGGCCGCAGCGACAACGAGGTCATGCGTTTTTGCCAGTCCTTCATGGGCGAGCTGTTCCGCCACATCGGCTCGAACACCGACGTGCCCGCGGGCGACATCGGCGTCGGGGCGCGCGAGATCGGCTACATGTTCGGCCAGTACAAGAAACTGCGCAACGAGTTCACCGGCGTGCTCACCGGCAAGGGCCTCTCCTACGGCGGCTCGCTGATCCGCCCCGAGGCCACTGGCTACGGCACCGTCTATTTCGCGCAGGAAATGCTCAAAACGCGCAAGGAGTCCTTTGAGGGCAAGACCGTCGTCGTCTCCGGTTCCGGCAACGTCGCCCAGTTCGCGGTGCAAAAGGCCACGGAGTTCGGCGCGAAGGTCGTCTCGGTGTCCGATTCCAACGGCACGATCCACGACCCCGCCGGCATCGACGCCGAAAAGCTCGCCTACGTGATGGACCTCAAGAACGTCCAGCGCGGCCGCATCAAGGAATACGCCGCCAAGTTCAAGGGCTCAAAGTACCTCGAAGGCAAGCGCCCGTGGGGTATCCCCTGCGATATCGCGCTTCCCTGCGCCACCCAGAACGAGGTGACCGAGGACGAGGCCAAGGCTTTGGTGAAAAACGGCTGCACCTGCGTCGCCGAAGGCGCGAACATGCCCTCGACGATCGGCGCCATCCACACCTACTTGGGCGCGAAGATTCTCTACGGCCCGGGCAAGGCCGCCAACGCGGGCGGCGTCGCCACTTCCGGATTGGAAATGAGCCAGAACGCCCTCCACCTGAGCTGGAGCGCCGCCGAGGTCGACCAACGCCTCCACGGCATCATGCTCTCCATCCACGAGGCCGCCATGACCTGCGGCAAGGAAAAGGGCGGGTTTATTAATTACGTGGCGGGCGCGAACATCGCGGGCTTCAAGAAGGTTGCGGATGCGATGCTGGCCCAAGGAATCGTCTGATTGATTGGCGCGGTCTTTTTGGCCCAATACTACGTTGCTGCGAAAAACCCCGACCGGGATGACCGTGAGGTCTATCCCGTCCGGGGTTTTTCTTGCGCCTTGTCTTGGGCCAAAAATCCTCGCGCCAATTGGCTGTGGGCTTTTTCCGCGATACTGCGTTGCTGCAAAAAATGCCGACCGAGATGACCGAAGGGTCTGGAGCGCGCTATTTATAGGCGCGCGGAGCGGGTGCGCGGATTTGGCGCAGTCCGAAGGACCGTGCGCGTTCAGTGCACGCCCAATTTCGTCCGGCATTTTTTTTGCGCCTTGTCTCGCGAAAAAATCCCTCGCGCCAATGGGTGGACGGGAGGGATGCGAGATGCCGCGCTGCGCGCGGTGAGTCGAGTGCGGGAATTACTGCAAATTGTTTTGGAGCAAATTAGCCAATAAGGGGTAAAGAAAGGAAAAAATGGAACCTGCTAAAGCTAGAATATTTAGCGCCAGCCCTGCCGCCGCGAGGCGTATGCGTTGTGAATTCCATCCAATGAGGCTACATGTCAGTCCCAGAACGGCGAATATCAGGGCGATGCTGGAAATTCCAAAAATAATTAATTTGACGATTTGTCCTGTTTGAGACGCGTCATCTATGAACAACGAAATAAAAAGAACGGCGAGTGATCTTAAAAACGGCGCAAGCGAGCAAATAATGCCGAAAACTAAACCGATGATGGCGAAGGGATTTTTGTTCATGGGAGGATGGCGCAAAGCATAGCGGTGCTAGGAGGGTTGTCAATAGGGTGGGGCAAATGAATGCGGCCCTATTCGGCCTGCTTCGGCGCATAGATAATGAAGGGACAACCGGGGAGAAACAGGATGCCTTCGTGGCGGTCGTGGGTTTTGCGCCATTTCGCGGCGGTCGCGGCGTCGGGGGAGGCGTTGATGAAAACGTAGGCGGCGAAATCGCCGGAGGGGGTTTGGGCGTTTTCAAAGTAACCCGTGCGGTCGGCGGCCGAGCGCAGATACCATGGCAGGGGCCAGATCGCGGCGTCGGGGGAGATGATGGCGATATCCCCTTTTGGGGCGCGTTCCAATAGTAGCTTGGTCAGGCGCGGGACGTCGGCGGAGGTGGGAACGTAGGTGAAGGGAGGCGGATTTTGCGAAAAAACGGCGGTGTCACTGCGGGCGATTTGAGAGGCGTTGAAAAGAACGCATACCCCCAGTAACACAATGGCGGCGGCGCGGCGAGTGGCGGGGAGGGTGGCGCGCACACCTTCGTGATAAAAGACCCAGCCCGCCCACGGCGCGAGGTAGGCCAGCGGCACGAGCATCAGCCACGGGGTTTTGTAGGCGACGAGGCTGTATCCTACGATTTGCGCGGCCCCCGCGAGGGCCAGCCATAAGAGGGCGGAGGGGGCGGCGGCGCGGCGATTTTTTGAAAATAGGATCAGGGTGAACCCGACGCAGGCGGGCAGGGTGATGGCGAGTTCGCCAAAGTTTTTATGGAAAAACAGGATGTCTTTCAGGTAATAAAACCACGGCTTTTCGTGGCCCGTGTCGGTGGCGTAGACGAAAAACGTGCGCACGGCGTCGAGCGCCCCTTCCATGCGCGTGAAGCCGTTGGTGTAAAGGGCGCATGCGCAGACCAATGCGCCGAGGATGAAGGCGATGACGTGGCGCGGGCGGAGGTTTTTATAAAAATCGGAGCGTTTGAAGCCGGGAAGAAATTTTTGCAACACCCATAGGGCCGCGGCGGCGCAGACCCAGCTCAGCACGATGATCAGCCATGTCGATTTCGCCGCCATCATCGCCCCGCAGGCGAGGCCCGCCAAGAGCCACGGTCCGCATTTGTCCGCGCGCAGGCCCCATGCCGCGGCCAGCGGCGCGGCCACGGCGGCGGCCAATAAAAAGTTTTCGTGAAAGTAGATGCCGCCGTAGTAAAAGGGGAGGGGTGCGCATATCCAAAGCGCGAGTGTCGGCCAGCAAGACTCACGCCTGCTCGAGCGGGCAAACGCCCAAAGCCCCAGCGAGGCCAGCAACCACATCACACAGGCGGTCGCGCGCAGGGACTCGGCCGAAAGCGCGGTGTAGTCGCTTATGCCTGCGGCCCACATCCACGCGGCGTTTAAAAAATGCGGCAGCGGCCCGTGGAAATGCGCGGGGTTAAAGGCGTAGCGCCCCGTTTCCAAAAACTGTCCCAAAATGTAGCCTTGCACCGCTTCGTCGCCGTGCAGCGGCTGTGTGCCAAGGGTGAAAACGCGCCATAGCGCGAACGCCAATGCCAAAAACAACGCAACCCACGCGCCGACGAGCCGGAGAGGAGTGCGTGCGGTGGCGGGCGAGTCCATTTTTTGGGGGGACGGATGCCGCGAAAGATTAGCGCAGCATCCAGGGCGATTTCGGGTCGCCGGGGTTTTCCTGATAAAGCACGCCTTCCGGATGGCTGATGAAGGTCCATTCGGCGCCTGACTCGTAAGGCTCAAGCACGATGGCGGTTTTTTCGTCGAGCAACGGGAGCGCCTCCCGGATCTCGGCTTCCGTCATAAGCAGCGACGCTGTCGCCAAGGCGTCCGCCAAGGCCCCGCTTTCGCTAATAGCCCACGAGCGCTTGTGCGGGTAGGCCTCGGGAACCCCCGTGCGGGGGTCGACGATGTGCATGCCCTTGAAGCAGGTGCCGGAAGCGCTCACCGCGCACTGGCGGCCACGGAAAAAGAAGCTGCGCGTTTCGCCCGCGAGTCGCACCGTCCATGATTGGCCTTCCGGCGCGCTGATCCACGCGGAACTGCCGCCAGAGCTCAAAAGATAATTGTCGATCTGGTAGTCGCCCAGCAGCGACTGCGTCCAGTCCACGGCAAAACCCTTGCCGATCGCGCCCAAGTCGAGTTTCAGGCCTGGCTCAAGCACGGTGATGTGCGAGGAATCCTCGTGCAGCACGAGGGAGCCGCGCGTTTTTTGCTGGATCGCCTCGCGCATGGCGGCGGGAGATTCGGCCCCGCTTTTTTCCAGCGCCTCGGTAAGGCCGCCCACGCCGATGTCAAAGACTCCCTTGGTCGCCAGCATCACGCGCATGGCCAGGCGCAGGCACATGTCGGTCTCCTCGCGCAGGGGGAGGGTGGCGCCCGCCTCGCTGTGGTTGATGCAGTAAATGTCGCTGCCCGCGCGGAAGCGGCTGAGCAGGTTTTCGATCCGGTCGACCTCGTCCCAGACGGCCTGGGCGGCTCCCCGGGCGTAATCGGTGTCCTCATGCCGGATGGTGAGCGTGAACTCGGTGGCCATCGCGGAGTGGGAGCTGGTGAAATCTTTGGACATGGCGGACGTTTCTACTGTGAATGTGGATGTGCTTGCGGGGCGAAAAATGCCTTCTTTTTCCTAGAACCCGGCCCCATGCGCCGGGGCGTTTTATCGGGATTGGAAAAAGAAAAGCATTCCGGCGGGCAGTGCCTGCTGGTGTAGGAGGGGGGCTGTTTTTGTTTCGCTACGACAAAGTTAAAGCAAAGTTAAGGGAATGCGTTAATTATATATGTGTTTGGTAAAATCGAAAGCGAGGAAAACGTTTTTTTTCAAAAAAAACACGGGACGGGTTGTGCGATACGGACATAGGCTGTAGCGTGAAGCCTATAAAAAATGTGTTTTCCGGGGAACTTTTCTGCGGGAAGGGGGTCGTTTTTTGCCGCCATGCGTGCATGGCTGCGGGGGACGGCGTGGGTGCTGTCGGCGTTTGTGTCGGCAGGGCTTTTCGGCGCTTCGCCCGCCGAGGACACTTTCATGAAACCGCTCACGCCCGAGGAAGCCGCCGTCATTCTCCATAAGGGGACTGAGCGCCCCTTCACAGGGCGATACAACGAGCACTTTGAAAAGGGTGTCTACGCCTGCCGCCAGTGCGGGGCCGCCCTGTTCGCCTCCGGCGACAAATTCCGCTCGGAATGCGGCTGGCCGTCCTTTGACGACGCCCTGCCGGGGACCGTGAAGCGCCTGCCGGACGCCGACGGTCGGCGCGTCGAGATCGTGTGCGCCAACTGCGGGGGACATTTGGGGCATGTGTTTGCGGGTGAGAAGCTTACGCCCAAGGACATGCGGTATTGCGTCAATTCCATCTCGATGGTGTTTGTGCCGCAAAAGGACATCCAATGCGCCGTCGTGGCGGGCGGGTGCTTTTGGGGCGTCGAGGCCCTCATGCGCGCGCAAAAGGGAGTTTTATCCGTCGAGAGCGGCTACACCGGCGGAACCGTGCCCAACCCCACGTACGAACAGGTATGTGCGGGGAACACGGGGCATTATGAGGCGGTGCGGGTGTGCTTCGACAGCCGCGCCATTTCTTACGAGGACGTGCTCAAGCGGTTTTTTGAGATCCACGACTTTTCCCAAAAAGACGGGCAGGGGCCGGACATTGGGCTGCAGTACCGCTCCGCCGTCTTTTATGCCGATGAGACGCAGAAAAAACAGGCTGAACAAATAATGGAATGGCTCCGTCAAAAAGGATATGTCGTTGCCACGCAGCTGTTGCCGCAAAAACCGTTTTATCCGGCGGAGGATTATCACCAGCGCTACTACGAGCGCACGGGGAAACAGCCCTATTGCCACAGGCACCGGCCGATTTTTCAGAATTTGGCGCACGGGGCGTTATAGGTGCTTGAATTGAGTAAGTATTTTAATAGAATACTACTTTATGCATATACTTGTGCCGAACCTTGACCCTACCGTCTTTTCTTTTTAGTCTTTAAGTTTTTATCCCCTATGAAATTGCTCCCCGATCCCCAAAATGTAGACAAATCGCTGGCTTTCTTGCTGCTTCGCCTGTGGCTCGGCCTGCGCGCCCTGATGACGGGCGTTGAAAAATACACCACCAAGATCGATGTGCCCCGTCCTGTTTTGGACGACATGGGCCTTGAGACGGGGGCCGAGGTGATGGTGAAGACGAAAGTCTACGGCTTTGAGCACTACCACGCCCTGCCGCAGGTGTTTGCCAACAAGTTTGCCGACGAGCCGTTGATGTTCTCCTTTTTGTACACGCCCTTTTGCAAGGTTTTGGGGATCGTGCTGATCGTCTTGGGCCTGACGACGCTTCTGGGCATCGCCATGCGCGCGACGCTGTTTTTGCAGGGAGTCCTCTACATCGGGCTGACGTTCGGCTTCATCTTGCTGGCCGTCGACGAAGGCATCGCCCAGCTAGGGCTGCACACGCTGATGTGCGCGATTGCGCTTGTGTGGGTGAAATACAACTGCTTCACCCTGACCACTAAATACTAAGCACCATGCGGTTTTACACCGCCTGTTTCCCCCTTTTATCCCCCTTTTCCCATGAATAGCACCGACGAAAAAATACCCTCCACGCTGTCGCGCCGCGACTTTGTGATCAAGAGCTCGCTTGTGAGCGCAGGGCTGCTGACCGGTTTGCCCCGTGTGCTCTCCGCCCAAAAGAAGCCCGACACGCCGCCCAGCGAGGAGATCAACGTCGCGCTCGTGGGCATGGGGGCCGAGGGACGCATCCTGCTCGAGTCGATGCTCAACATTCCCGGGCTGCGCTTTCGCGCCGTCTGCGACATTTGGAAGTACTCCCAGACCTACGGGCAGAACAAGCTCAAGAAGGCGCGCCCCGACCAGCAGGTCAACGTCTACACCGACATCGACGAGATGTTGGCGACGGAAAAGGACCTCGACGCCGCGGTCATCGCGACGCCGGATTTCTGGCATTCGCCCCACACGGTGAAGTGCCTCGAGGCCGGCCTGCACGTGTACTGCGAAAAGATGATGTCGAACACGGCCGAGGGCGCCCTCGCGATGGTGCACGCCATGCAGAAAACGGGCAAACTGCTCCAGATCGGCCACCAGCGCCGCAGCAACCCGCGCTACCAGTTTGTGCTGAACCAGCTGCTGGACAAGTACAAGCTTGTGGGCAAGCTCACCGGCATCACCGGCCAGTGGAACCGCGCCGTTTCGGACGACCTCAACTGGCCCAAGTCGTACGCGATTGACGAGGCCACGCTCCAGAAGTACGGCTACAAGAACATGCACGAGTTCCGCAACTGGCGCTGGTTCAAGGATCTCTCCGGTGGCATGATCTCGGACTTGGGCGCGCACCAGATCGACATTTTCAACTGGTTCACCCATAAACGCCCCTATTCGCTGATGGCCGTGGGCGGCGTCGACTACTACAAGACCCACGAGCACTACGACAACGTGATGGCCCTGTACGAGTACGACATGGGCGGCTACGGCGCCCGCGCCTTCTATCAGGTGCAGACGACGACGAGTTCCGGCGGCGGCTTCTTCGAGACCTTTATGGGCGACGAGGGGACGATCGTCATTTCCGAACAGCCGACCCACACGAAGATCTACCGCGAGGACCGCGTGACCACGATGCCCGAGCGCGCCGCGCTGTGGGACGAGCTGGTCGCCAAGGGGCTGCTCAAGCCCGTGACCCCCGCGGCGCCCGCCGCCGTCGAGCCCGGTGTCGCGGATATCCGCGAATCGAAGGCCGCCGCGGTCTACGAGCTGCCGGTCGTGCTGAAAAAGCCGATCCACCAGCCCCATCTGGAAAACTTCTTCGACGCCATCCGCGGCAAGGCCAAGCTTACCTGCGACGGCCTCGAGGCCTACGAGAGCGAGGTGCCCATCTACCGCGTGAACCCGGCCGTCGCGGCGGAGACGAAAGTTTTCTTCAAGGAGGAGGACTTTAAGGTCTGACCATTCCTCTTCCTGCGTATTAACCTAAAAAACAAAAGTTTTCCCATGAAAAAAATTCTCATTCTGTGCGCGATGTTTGTTTCCGCCTCCCTGTTCGCGGCGGACGCCCCGAAAATGGTTCCGCTGAAAGTGCCGCTGCCCAAGCCGCGCCTGATCGGCACGCAGGTGGCCGTCAACGTCCCAAATCTCGACCGCGGCGACGGCCCGACCGACGTGCAGGTGCCCGAAGGTGCTGTCAACCTCGCGCTAAACAAGCCCGTTACCTCCAGCGACCCCGCCCCCATCATAGGCATGCTCGAGCAGGTGACCGACGGCGACATCGACGGCGAGGACGGCTATTACGTCGAGCTCGACATCGGCAAGCAGTGGGTCCAGATCGACTTGGAAAAGCCCGCGACGATCTATGCGGTCGTGGCGTGGCACTTCTACTCGCAGGCGCGCTCCTACAAGAGCGTGGTCGTGCAGATATCGGACGACCCCGAGTTTGAAAAGGGCGTCACGACCGTCTACAACAACGACGCCAAAAACGTCCTCGGTTTCGGCGCGGGCAAGGACCAGCCCTACATCGACACCCACAAGGGCCGCATCTTCCCCGTGAACGGCGTGAAGGGCCGCTATGTCCGCCTGTACAGCAACGGCAACACTGCCAACGAGAATAACCACTACATCGAAGTGCAGGTGTACGGCGTCCCCGCCAAGTAAGCCCTTTTTGTGGCACGTTAAAAAAGCCGTCCGATTTCGCTCGCGACGGCTTTTTTTGCGGATATTTTTTGAGGAAGTCACATGCCGGACATCTCCATCGTCATTCCCGCCTACAACGAGGCCGAGCGGATCGCCGCGACCGTGCGGGCGCTTGCGCGCGCGTGCGGGGAATTGGGGGCGTCCTGCGAGATCGTGGTGTCGGTGGAAAAAAGCGCGGACGGCACGCTCGAAAAAGCGCGCGCGGCCGTCGGCCAATGCGGCGGGAATGAGAAAATCTCCTTTCAGGTACTCGATTTGGCGCGGCATGTGGGCAAGGGGCACGCCGTGCGCAGGGGAGTGTTTGACGCGCAAGGGGATGTAGTGTTCTTCACCGACGCCGACTTGAGCGCCGACACGGCGGCCATCGGCGAATTTTGGCGAATGTTCACAGAGGATCCATCGCTGGACGGGATCGTGGGCGTGCGCACAAACAGGGAGGGGAAATCGCCCTTTTTGCGTCGCTGGCTCAGCGGCTGTTTCCATTGGGCGGTGCGCTGGCTGACGGGGTTGCCGTTTGTCGACACCCAATGCGGATTCAAGGCGTTTCGGCGGGCGCGCATCCGCGAATTGGCCGAGGCGCAGCGCGAGGACGGCTATGTGTTCGACGTCGAATGGCTCCTGTACGCCCGGCGTCGCGGGTGGAAGGTGGCCGAGCGCCCCGTCCTGTGGACGGACAACCCCGACTCGCATATCTGGTTGCCGCGCGACGGCACGCGGATGCTCTGGCGGATGATATGCCTGCGTCGGCGCGCGTCTCGATAGGGACGGGCGTATCGTCTTGCCGCAAAGGCGGCGTTGGCGTACACTTTGAAAATTACGTTTTGCTTTTGACGCGCCCGTCGGGCGTGCCAAATTAACATTTTTATCCGACCAAAAGAGAAACTATCCATGCGCAGCGACACCATGAAAAAAGGGCCGGGACGCGCCCCCCACCGCGGGCTGATGCGTGCCACCGGTATCCAGTCCGGCGACTTTAAAAAACCCTTCATCGGGGTGTGCAACTCGTACACGAACATCGTCCCCGGCCACTGCCATTTGCAGAAAGTCGGCCAGCTGATTTGCGAGGCCATCCGCGAGGCGGGGGGAGTGCCTTACGAATTCAACACGATAGCCGTGTGCGACGGCATCGCCATGGGGCACAAGGGCATGAAATACTCGCTGCCCAGCCGCGAATTGATCGCCGACTGCGTGGAGACGATGGGCATGGCCCATCCCTTTGACGCGATGATCTGCATCCCGAACTGCGACAAGGTTGTCCCGGGCATGCTGATGGGGGCGATGCGCTTGGACATCCCCACGATTTTCGCTTCGGGCGGGCCCATGATGCCGGGCCACGGCAAGGACGGGCTGGGGACGGACTTGATCACGATTTTTGAGGGCGTGGGCCAGCACAAGATCGGGCAGATTTCGGACGCGGAGCTCACGGAGCTCGAATGCTCCAGCTGTCCCGGGGCGGGCTCTTGCTCCGGCATGTTCACCGCCAATTCCATGAATTGCCTGTGCGAGGCCCTCGGCATCGCGCTGCCGGGCAACGGCACAATCGCGGCGACCGACCCGGCCCGCGTGGAGCTGTGGAAGCAGGCCGCCCGTCGCGCGGTCGAAATGGCGCTCGACCCCAAGGCCCCGACGGCCAAAATGTTCGCGACCCCCGCGTCTTTCCGCAACGCCCTTGTGCTGGACATGGCGATGGGCGGCAGCAGCAACACGGTCTTGCACACCCTTGCCGTGGCCACCACCGCCGGCGTGAAGCTCACATTGCAGGAGATGGACAGCATCAGCCAGCAGACTCCCAACATTTGCAAAGTCTCCCCCTCCAGCCGTTACCACATGGAAGACGTGCGCAAGGTGGGTGGCATCATGGCGATTTTGAAGGAAATCAGCCGCAAGCCCGGACTTATCGACGTCTCGGCCCCCACGGTTTCCGGCAAAACGCTCGGCGAGGAATACGCCGACGCGCCCGCGCCCGACGGCAAGATCATCCGCACGGTGGAAGATCCGTACAGCGCGTCCGGCGGTTTGACGATTTTGACGGGAAACTTGGCCGAGCGCGGCTGCGTGGTCAAAAAGGCGGGCGTGGCCGAAAAGATGCTCACGCACCGCGGCCCCGCCGTGATTTTTGAGAGCGAGGAAGACGCCTGCCAAGGCATTCTTGAGGGCAAAGTGCAAGCGGGCGACGTGGTTGTTATCCGCTACGAGGGCCCGCGCGGCGGGCCGGGCATGCAGGAAATGCTTGGGCCCACGAGCTACATTATGGGCCGTGGGTTGGGCGAGAGCGTCGCGCTCATCACCGACGGCCGTTTCTCCGGCGGCACGCGCGGCGCCTGTATCGGCCACATCAGTCCCGAGGCGGCGGCGGGCGGCGTGATCGCGCTGGTGGAGCCGGGCGACATGATCGCCATCGACATCCCCAACCGTTCGATCGTCCTCGAAGTCTCCGACGACGTGCTGACGGAGCGACGCAAGCACTGGCGCGTGCGTCCGCCGAAGATCAACACGGGCTATCTCGCGCGTTACGCCATGTTGGCCACGAGCGCGGACTTGGGCGGTGTCCAGCAGATCACGATCTGATACAGCCGAATCTGAACGCATACAAAAAAGCCTCCGGAATTCCGGAGGCTTTTTTGTATGCAAACACATTTTCCGGGGATTCGGAGGAAATGCTTTTCCCAAAAAGCACTCCTCTGAAACCGCCATGCCCAGCAACCCCCGGAAAATTTTTATTCCGATTCGGCCGCGTCTTCCGATTCCGCCAGCGCGGTGCCGCCGCGGACTTGGACTTTTTCCAAAATCAGCTTGGTCAGTTCCTGCGCGATTTTTGGGTTTTCCATCAGGTACTGCTTGGCCGCCTCGCGGCCTTGGCCGATGAGGCTGCCGTTGTAGGCGATCCACGCGCCCTTCTTTTCCAAAATCTTGTGCTCGATGCCGAGGTCGAGGATCGAGCCCGTGCGCGAGATGCCCTCGTTGTACATGATGTCGAACTCGCATTCCGTGAAGGGCGGGGCGACCTTGTTCTTCACGACTTTCACGCGCGTGCGGTTGCCGACCACTTTGCCCGTGGGTTCCTTGATCTGGCCGATGCGGCGGATGTCGAGGCGGCAGGAGGCGAAGAATTTTAGGGCGCGGCCGCCGGGGGTCGTCTCGGGGCTGCCGAACATGACGCCGATCTTTTCGCGGATTTGGTTTGTGAAAATGCACAGGCACTGCGTGCGTGCGATCGCGGCCGTCAGGCGGCGCATGGCTTGGCTCATCATGCGGGCCTGCAGGCCGACGGTGGCGTCGCCCATCTGGCCCTCCAGCTCGTTTTTGGAAACCAGCGCGGCCACGGAGTCGACGACGACCACGTCGATCGCGCCCGAACGGATGAGCGTTTCCGCCACGTTCAGGGCGTCCTCGCCGCTTTCCGGCTGCGAGACCATGAGATTGTCCAAGTCCACTCCGACCGTCTTGGCGTAGCGCGGGTCGAGCGCGTGCTCGACGTCGATGAAGACGGCGTTGCCGCCTTGGCGCTGCGCCTCGGCGATGATGCTCAGGCAAAGGGTGGTTTTACCGGAAGATTCCGGCCCGTAAATTTCCACGATGCGCCCGCGCGGCAGGCCGCCGACCCCGAGCGCCAGATCGAGCGCCACGGAACCCGTCGAGACGGTGGAAACCTCCATTTTCGTCGCGTCGCCCAAACGCATGATCGTGCCCTCGCCGAATTGTTTGTTAATGGCAGAGAGCGCCAAATCGAGGTTCTTGCGGTCGGCTTCGGCTTCGCGCTTGGCGGAGGCTTCGGAGGAGGATGCTTTTGCGGCCATAATGGGTGGTGTGTTTTTGGGTTTGAGAAAATGAGAAACTGGCTCCCTGCAAAAGGGGCGTTACCCCAAAAAGAATCCTTTTTTCCGCGCTTTGCAAGCTTTATGATAATGAAATTTTGTTCAGTAGACAAAAAGAAGGAATGAGGCGCGGTGCCAGAGGGGATTGGCGCAGGGCGCACCCGGGGCGGGGTGCGTTCGAAAAAAGAAATTGTCGGGAGTGATTATGTTTTGTTATAGTCGTTTTATTACAGATGTGCGGGGCGGTTTCGCGCGCGGCTTTCTCTGCCGAAAAGGTTGCGTGCGCCATGCCGCCTTGCCATTGTTAAGGCCCGATTCGCCTGGCTTGCGGCGTGTAAAATCTCCGAAACGGTGTGCCGGAGTTTTTGCGGCTTTTTGCAGGCCGCCGCGTCCGGATGAAACGAATCTGCCGACATTTGACATTTTTTCACCTTTTAACGCCCCATCGTCCCTATGCCCAGCAAACTGCTTCCTTTTCCGCAACTGATGTTCCAGCGCCTGCGCAAGGCGCTCAACCGTTTGGCCGTCAACAGCTGGCACGAGCCGATGCCCTTGACGGTTGAACGCACGGTCTCGCGGGCGGGGGAGTTCCCGCTGCGCGAGGCGAAAAAGAGCGCGCTTAAAAAAGTGAACGCGCCCTGCACATGGGAGGCCGAGGGTTTTTCAACGACGTGGTTCAAGGTTTCCTTGCCCAAGGGGTTTAAACTGCGCCCGGGCGACCACATTCATTGGGATGACAACGCCGAGGCCACCGCCTACGCGGACGGCGAGCCGGTGTTCGGGCTGGACTGCACGCACCGCTTCTGGCCGTGGCCCAAGCAGGCGAAGGAGTTGTGGCTGGAAAGCATTTTTTGCCAGACGGGCATCTGGCACGCCTCGGCCAAGGGCATCGGCACGACCGGTTCGCTGCTGGCGAACGCGCGCTTGGTGCGCAAAAACGAGGCGTCGTGGAACGCCTATTTCGACCTCGAGGTGCTGACGGACTGGCTGGAAGAGGAAGTGCGCCGCGCGCTCCCGCATGACGTGGCGGAGCAGCTCGTTGTCGGCTCGCGCTCGTGGCCGGAAATGGACACCGCCAGCGTCGCGATTTCGCCCGACGGGGTGGGCACCGGCATTCAAAACCGCACGCGCCCCGACCTGACGAAGTTACCGCCCTTGCTGCGCAAAGTTTTCAGGGAGCTTTCCGAGGCCGTGATCGTTTACCACGCCGAAGGCCCCGCCGCCCTGAGCGCGCGGCTGGCGAAGACCTACAAACTGGTGCGCGAAAACGCGGACGCGGCCCCGAGGGCCGTCCTCACCGGCAACTCCCACCTCGACCTCGTGTGGCTCTGGCCGGAGGACGTGGGCGAGAAAAAGGCCGTGCGCAGTTTCGCCACGGTGCTTAACCTTTTGGAAAACCAGCCGGATTTCCGCTTTTCCTACACCCAGCCCGCGAGCTACGAGGCCGTGGCCAAGCGGCAGCCGAGCCTGTTCAAGCGCGTGCAAAAACAGATAAAACGCGGCGCGTGGGAGGCCATGGGCGGCATGTACGTCGAGTCCGACCTGTTGATCGGCTGCGGCGAGGCGCTCCTGCGCTCGCTGACGATCGGGCAAAAGGAGTTTTCAAAGCTGCGCGGCGGCAAGCCCAACAAGGTGCTCTGGCTACCCGACGATTTCGGCTACCCGGGCTGCATCCCCGCGCTGATGCGGATGGCGGGGGTCGAATATTTTTACACGACCAAGATGGCGTGGAACATGATCACGCCGTTCCCGCACAACAGCTTTGTGTGGCGCGGCACCGACGGGTCGGAAGTCCTCGCGCATCTGGCCCTGCGCACGGGCTACAACAACCCCGCGCGCCCGCGCAATTTGCGGCTGGAAGTCGAGTGCGACAAGCAGATCGACATTCACGGCGAGGTGCTCATCGCCACCGGCTGGGGCGACGGCGCGGGCGGGCCCGCCATCGACATCGTAGAGCGCGCGCGCCGCCAGAAAAGCCTGCGCAACCAGCCGTCCGCCCAGTGGGGCAACGTCGAGGCGTTTTACCGCCGCATGGAGAAGGCGCGGGCGGATTTGCCCGTCCATCAGGGCGAGATGTATCTGGAGACCCACCGTGGGACGTATTCAACCCATGGATACCTAAAAGACGCCTTCCGCGAGGCCGAGAAGGGCCTGCGCGTGTGGGAGGCTGCCAACGCCTTGCGCGGGGCGGGGCCGATCCCCGAACAGCCGTGGAAGCGGCTTATTTTTTCGCAGTTTCACGACTGCATCCCCGGCAGCTCGACGCAGGACGTGTACGACCAGATCGTGCCGGAGCTGCGCGACATCGCCGACGAGGGCGTGCGGTGCGCGGCGAAGGAACTGGCCGCCAAGGGCGGCAAGGAAGTCCTGTTCAACCCCCTGCCGTTGCCGCTGCCCCACTGGGGTAAAGACGGGCGGCTGGTGAAGCTGCCGCCCGTTTCGGCGAGCGACCCCGCCTCGCTGCCGCCGGAAGGCTATGTGGCGCTGGCCGCCTCGGCGCGGCGGCTTTCCAACGGGCGCGTGCTGGCTTCGTTCGACGCGCAGGGCAATTTCGCCGAGCTTTTGGTGGACGGGGCTTCCGTGTTCGCCTCAGCCCCGCGTCCCGTCGTCTACAACGACATCCCCTACGACCTCGAGGCGTGGGAGCTTGACCGCGACGCGCTGGAAAACGGCGCGCCCTTAAAACTCGTCGGTCTGGGCAAGCCCGAGAACGGCCCGGGCTGGGTGGGTCTGCGCCAAAAATGGGCCACCACGGGCGGCTCGAGCGTCGAGATTTTCTGGACGCTGCGCGCAGGGGCCTGCGTCATCGAGGCGGAAACCTCGATCGACTGGAAGGAACCCGAAAAACTCCTGCGTTTCGAGGTGCCCACTTCTCTGCGCGGCCAGCACGCCCTGTTCGCCTCGCCCTACGGGGCCGAGTGGCGGCCGCAGGCGTCCGGCGATATCAAAGCCTCCGCCATGTGGGAGGCACCCGCCAGCCGCTGGGTCATGGCCTCCAACGATGGCCGCTGCGAGGGTTCTTTTCTTATCGCGGAAGGCAAGTACGGCTTCGCCTGCCATGACGGGCTGATGAGCGTGACGCTGCTCAAGTCCGCAAAAATCACATTGATAAACGGCTTCCCCGCGCGTTTCCGCAAAGGCCGCGAAATCCCCGTCTTCTCCGATATCGGACGGCAGACGGCGCGGATGGCCCTCGGGCGCATCGGCGGCGAGAGCGTTCGCGAGGAATACCCGGCGGCCTTGGCCGAAACGCTCTTTGCGCGGCCCGTTTCCGTCAAAGGGCCGGAGCGCTCGCTGCCGGTTGAGTACGAGGGGTTGGAGTCGGTCGTGCCCGTCTGGGTCGCGCCCGTTTCCCAAGACCGTTTTGTGGTGCGCCTTCACGAGACGCTCGGGCGCAGCGGGACGATCCGTGTCGTGGCTCCCTGCGGCTGGACGGTGCGCCACCTGTCCAAGGCGTTCGCGACCGACCGAGACGAGACGCCTCTGCGCAACCATATCTTGAATGTCGATTCCGGAGCCATTATAAGTCTTGAATATGTGAAGGAATAGCGGTTTATTTTTCACATCCGTATCGGCGAAAATTTCCCCGTCTGCCATGTCTCAAGACAACACGAAAAAACACAAAATTCTCTCCTTTGGCGAAATCCTTTACGACGTGATCGGCGAAAAGGAATTCATCGGCGGGGCCTCCTTTAACTTGGCCGCGCACGCGTCCAGTTGCGGGCTCGACGCCCAGCTTTACAGCGCGATCGGAAACGACGCGCGCGGCAACGGCTTTCGCAAGGAGCTCGCCCGCCTGAACGTGGGCACCGACTGGCTCGCGGTCGACGCGGAGCACCCCACCGGCATCGTCAACGTCACCCTCGACCAGGGGGGGCAGCCGTCCTACGAGATCGTGCAGGGTTCCGCGTGGGATTTCATCCCCGAACCGACGGCCGAGCAGGCGGCAGCGCTGCAGGCTTACGGGTTTGACGTGCTGTGCTTCGGCACGCTCGTGCAGCGTTCCGAGACCTCCCGCAAGAGCCTGCACGCCCTGCGCAAGGTGCTGAAGGACGTGCCCGTTTTTTACGACGTGAACATTCGCCCGCCCTTCACGCCGGTGGAGACGATCAAGGAGAGCCTGCCGCGGGCGACCATCGTCAAGGTCAACGACGACGAGGCGCGGTTTCTGGGGCCCCACCTGTTCGGCAAGGAACTCCCCTTGGAGGATTTTGGGTGGGCGCTCATGGACAAATACGGGGTGAAGGTGGCCCTGCTCACCCGCGGTCCCCAAGGCTGCAAGGTGATGTGGGAGGACGGCACGGCCGATCTGCCCGGGTTGCCCGGCAAGGTGGTCAGCGCCGTGGGGGCTGGCGACGCCTTTTCCGCCGCGTTTTTGGCGAGCTGGCTCAAGGGCCGCGGGCCCGCCGAGGCCGCGCGTCGCGCCAACGAGCTGGGCACATTCGTCGTCATGCAGGTGGAGACGGTGCCCGAATACACGCCGGAATTGCTGGCGATGTTAAACGCCTAAAAATTCAACGCTTTCTTAAGTAACCAAAGAAAGCGTTTGCCGCTTTTTTTGACATAACACAGAAATTTCAAATAACTTATCCCTATGACCCATTCATCCGTTTTTCGCGCGGCCTTCCTAGCTTTTTTCTCGGCGTGCTCGCTTTGCACGGTCTCGGCGGCGACTGATTTTTCGAACGTGCGCCAGTTGCCGCAGGTGCGCGAGTTCGAATCGCAGCGCGCCAAACTCGCGGGCGACAAATACCGCCCGCGCTACCACTTCAGCGTCCCGGGCGGCACGATGAACGACCCTAACGGGTTGACATTCTGGGACGGCAAGTACCACCTATTTTATCAGTTTTCCGCGCCCAAGGGCGACAGCGTGATTTTGCCGCGCGGATTGGGCTGGGGCCACGCGGTGAGCGATGATTTGGTGAACTGGCAGGATCTGCCCGTGGCCTTTTCGCCCGAAAAGGACAAGGGCGACGGCGACGCGTGTTACAGCGGCCAGACGATGGTGGACGGCGACAAGGTGATCGCCTTCTATCATGGCAAAAATTCCGGCAACTGCATCGCCGTGAGCCGCGACAAGTGGTTGATGCACTGGGAGAAAAACCCGTCCAATCCCGTCATTCCCAATGCCAAACCGGGCGAAAAGCTGCCGTATCCGGTGTTCGACCCGTGCATCTGGAAAGTGGGCGACACGTACTATTCCCTTTCGGGCGGCCGCACGAGCGTGCCCGGCATGGGGTGGACGCGCGTGGACACCGATTACCTGTTCAAATCCAAGGACCTCACCAACTGGACGCCGGTGCACGACTTTTTCCAAGGCGGCTTTTTTACGGAAATGGACGAGGACGCCGCCGTTCCCAACTTCGTGCCGCTGGGCGACAAGAACAAGCGCTGGATGCTCATGTTCTTCAGCCACCCGCGCGGCAGCCAGTTCTACGTGGGGCGCTACAACCAAGCGCAGGAGAAGTTTTTGCCCATGTACCACCGCCGCATCAACAACGGCCCCGCGACGCTCCCCGGCGAGCGCATCGGCACGTTTAACGCGGGCTCGTTGCACGCGCCGTCCGTCGCGATAGACGGACAGGGGCGCATCATCGGCATGTTCAACATGCTCGAGGGCGTCGACCGCGAGCAGATCAAAAAGCAGGGGTGGAACCAGACGATGGCCCTGCCGCGCGTCTTCGAGTGGGAAGACGACGGCATCGAGAATGCCCCGGGCCGCCAGCCGCAGGGCGGCGTCATGCGCGTCACGCCCCCGAAGGAGGTTGAGACGCTGCGCACGGCCAGCCTTTCCTACAAAAACATCGCGTTGCCCGCCAACAAGATCGTCCCCATTCCCCCGCGCGGAAAAAGTCTCGAGATCGTCGCCGAGATCGACTTGAAGGACGCCAAGCAGGTGGGGATGAAAGTCTTCGCCTCCCCCGACGGGCAAGAGGAGACAGAAATTAAATTCATACAGACGATGAACGGGCTGATGATCGACACGACCAACGCAAGTGTCTGGCCCGAGGCCTACCCGCGCACGCCGGAAATCGGCTTTCTGCGCCTGCCCAAGGGGGAGCCGCTCAAACTGCGCGTGTTTATCGACCAAAGCATCATCGAAGTCTTCGCCAACGACGTCGCCTGCCTGTCGACCCGCGTCTACCCGAGCAAGGACGACAGCGACGGTATCGCGTTTTTCGCCCGCGGTGCCGACGCCGAGGTCGTTTCCGCCATCGTGTATCAAATGAAGGACATTTGGGCGCGCTGCAAGGAAGTCCCCGCGGCGGAGAAACCGCAGCCCACCGTGCCGGCGCCGTACATCCCCGGGCCCTCCGGCGCGCGCAGCCCCGATTTTTCCTTCGCCCCCGCAGAAAAAGGCTCGCTCGCGGAAAAACCTTGATGCACAATACCGTTTTTGTATTTTACCCCTATAACCACTTAATTATTCCCGTATAAATATTCACACCATACTATGAAAATTAGTCCATATCTCATCATGTGCGCGCTGGTTGCGGCGCTGGGCGGCCTGTTGTTCGGGTTTGATACGGCCGTCATCGGCGGCGCGGAGGAGAATATCCGAGGCATCTTCGGGTTTCTCCACGACGACGCCGGCAACATCAAGTACGGTTTTACCGTCGCCAGCGCCCTGATCGGCACGATTATCGGCGCGCTCGGGGTGGGCAAGCCGATTGAACGCTGGGGCCGCAAGCCCATCTTCTTCGTGTTGGCGATGTGCTACATCGTCTGCGCGCTTGGCTGCGGGTTCGCGTGGGATTGGGCGTCTTTGCTGTTCTTCCGCTTCCTCGGCGGTTTGGCCGTCGGCGGCGCCTCCGTCGTGTGCCCGATGTACATCGCCGAAATCGC
>JAVBTG010000129.1:0-3890 GCA_031556275.1 Opitutales bacterium | reverse complement strand
CGAGGCGGGTATCCACGCGTCGTCGCGCAATAGGACCTGCTGGAGCGCACGCATGTTGCCTTTGTCGGCGGAAATTTTTCTCAGGTCGTTCTCCGCCTCACGTTTCCACAGCGCGGCGGCGGTACCCACGGCCTGCCCGCCGATCGCGCAGGTCGCCATCACGCGGGTCGTGGCAAAGGCGACGTGCGTCGCGGAGATATTGCGCCCGGCAAACATCAAATTGGCGATGTTGCGCGAGTGGTAGCACCCGAAGGGGATCGTGTAGGTGTGCCGGAAAACGGTGGGGGTGAAGGGCGGCTGGTCGGTCAGATCGAGCCCTGCGGGCGGGTGCAGGTCGATGGCCCATCCGCCGTAGGCCACGGCGTCCTCAAAAATGCGGCCCTGCAGCACATCGTCCTGCACGAGCATGTGCGTGCCGATGAAGCGGCGGCTCTCACGCTTGCCGGGAATGGCGGAGACCCAGTCCAACGCCCAGTTCGCGGCGTTGGGGTGGTCGCCCGAATTTTTAATGTAGCTCCACACTCCCAGCGCGATGCGCAGCAGCTCGTGGCGTATTTTCTCGTTGTCCTTGATCGTGTCGAGCTGTCCGCCCCACTCGAGCCACCAGTAGCCGTACTCGTAGCTGTCGATCGGGCGGTGACGGAAATCCTCGGCGGTGAATGTGCGTATCCACGAGGGCGGGATGAAGGGCTGGGGCGTGGCGTGTTTGCGCGCCATCAGCATGATCGAGCTGCCAAGGGTCTGGTTCGTGGCGACTTCCTGCGCGAGGCTTTCGCCGTAATCGGCCTTGCCTTCCTGCCCGCGCGTGAAGTCTGCCCCGGCCTCCAGCCCGAGTCGGCCGTCGCCCGTGCAATCCGCGAAAAACCGCGCGCTGATCTCAAAGGTATCCTCGGTGCTCTGCCGGTGGGCGCAGATGGAACGGATCGTGTCGCCCTCCATCCGCGCCGCGACAAGGGTCGTGTCCAGCAATAGGGTGATCAGCGGCTCTTTAATCACCTTTTCATACAGCAGCAAATCCCATTGCGAGAAGGAGCGATGCGGGTTGCGCACGGTATCCTCGAGCCGCAATTCCTCCATGATGCCGCCTTCGCGCAACCCCGGCTTGGTGCCGTGCGAGTCCGCGCCGCAGATGTGCATGCGGATCTCGCTCGAGGCGTTCCCCCCGAGGATGGGGCGGTCCTGTATCAGGACGGTGCGAGCGCCGTTGCGCGCCGCAGCGAGCGCCGCGCACACGCCGGCCATGCCGCCGCCGGCGACGACAAAGTCCGCTCCGATGATATGAGACCGGGTGGTGTTGCTTGCTTGCATGGGGAAAGCCCGCATGGGGCGCATGAATTCTTAGTGTGGCGGCACACCGCGCGGATGGGAGGTGCCTTTGCGCGCCTCCGTTTTCACGCCGGTGCCCCCTATATTTTAGTCCTGTTTCGCGGGGGAAATCTCGAATCCGAGGATCGTGTACACGTTGTCGGGGCGCATGGTCCACGAGGTCCGGAACCCGACGCCGCCCGCCTTGTTAAAGCCGAACTTGGCCGCGAGGGTCTCCTTCATTTCCTGCCAGCCGGAGGAGGCCAGCACGTTGCCGTCGGCGTCCTGCAAGCTTAGCTCAAAGGCCATGTCCTTCGCCTGCATGACGACTTTCAGGGGCGTGCCGCCGGGAACCAGCGAGCCGGAGCCGGGCCACGGCTTGCTCTGCCCGTTGGAGCCGCCCGCGCCGAAGTAATAGCTGATCGTCTGATCCATCACGTTGATCACCCCGAAGCTGAATTGCACCTTGCCGTTGTTGTCGACATAGATGGTGGTCAGGCCCACGACCGCGTACCCGCTGTCCTGCAGGCGAACGATAGTCTGCACGGCGTTCGAGTCGAGCGTGAAGGGGTTGCGCATGCTGAACGTCGTGGCGACGCTGCCGTTGTAGAAGGCGTCCAGTCCGTTGCGGTAGCTCGTGGGGGCGGCGTTGCCGCCGGGGCTGTAGATGGCAGCGCGCGCGACCTGCCCGCCGGTGCCGACAACGGCGCCCGTTTCGGGATTCACGTCAAATTTCGCGGGGGAGACGACGTAAAAATTGTTTTTAAAAACACTGGGCGCGTTAAAAGCCAGCTTCACCGGCTTGGGGCCGGCAGGCGCGGGCGCGGCGGCGGGGGCCGCGGCCTCTTGCGCGAAAACGGGGCTGATCGCGCCGAGGGCCAAGCATAGCGCGGGTAGGATGATGGAGCGTTTTTTCATGATAGTACCTTTTTTGTTATGGGGATGTTGTTTTTCGGATGATTCAGAACAGTTGTTCAGCGGCGCGCCGCTCAAAAAAACGGGAATGTAATCTTGCTGGAAATCGTGGGGTAGGGGGTGTTCAAGGCGGGGAGGGGGCCTTGCAGCCGCCGCGCCGAGCCGTCGGCGAAAAACATGTTGATGTGCCCCTTGTGCGGGTAGGCGGCGCGCACCATGCTGGGCCAGATGGCGTAGTCGCTGTTGATCTCCGCCACAAGAAACGTGTTCCCCGGCCGCTGCAGTTCGTGCATGAAGTGAGAGTCCGTGTTGCCGTTGTTCATGAACCCGGGATACATGTTCGCCCCGTAGTGCATGTGGCCCTCGTAGAGCATCCAAAGAGGCTTGTTGGAGATCTCGCGGGAGGGGCAGCGAAAAATACCGTCCATGTCGGGATTTTGCTGGATGAACGGCAGGTCGATGTAACCGGTCGCGCCGAGCTGGTTCGTCCAATAGCGTCCGGTCAGCGCGTCCTTGGCGCAGATCAGCGCGCCGTTGCGTTCGTTGGCGTACGCCAAGTGCAGCATCCCGATCTGGCGCACATTGGACAGGCACTTCGCGCTGTGCGCCGCCTCGATGCCCATGCCTATGGCGGAAAACAAAATCGCCGCGAGCACGGCCACGACCGCGATGACCGCCAGCAATTCAATCAGGGTGAACCCCTGTTTGCATGCGGCCCTCCATGCGGCCAATCTCGTCTTCGCGCGATTCATGTTTGGTCGGAAATTCAGATGTTATTTTTCATAAACCTCGACTTGCACAATGCGGATGCCGTCAAACGCCATGGGCCCCGTTGTCTCGCCGACAACGCGCAGGCGGCGCGTCTTCACGGCGGGGCTGAGCATGACGGTTTGCTCGGGCAACATCTTAGCGTTATCAATCCGTGCCACGGCAACCCATTTCTCAGGGTCTTCCAACGACTGCGCCTCGATTTTTCCTTCGATGATGTTCGACCCCGTCAGCACGGCGCGCCGCGGCGTTTTCACGTCGGGAAAGGCGATCTCGATGCCCATGCCGGGCTTGAAATAGGGCAGGAAAAACCCGAGGTCGCGCGTGTCCTTCACGCCGTTGGTCGCGTAAAACGTGTTCCAATTCCATTTCGGATAGTTGACCGCCCGTGACACCGCGCCGTTGCAATTGAGCGCGATGTTGTCCGGCGATGTCTGCACCGCATTCTCCAACCGCCGTTCGTCGGCGAGCACCCGCTCCCACGGTTGCAAATTTTTCGGCATCTCCAAATTATCCGAAGCCAAAATCAACGTCTCATGCGCCTCCAATTCAAATGCGAGCGCGCCGCCGCCCGCGAGCACTTCATCCGTGCCGAGCACGCGCCATTTCCCAATCTCCGTCAACCGCGCGTCATCAAAAGCAACCCGCGTCTTCGCTCTCTCCAAATTGACAACCATGAGCACCACGCCCTTTTCAGTGGCGCACATTCCGGCGGCCACTTCGCGCGGCGTCTTTAGCACCTGCGGGCGGGCGGCGACGATGTGCGGATATAGCCACACATATTCCTGCGAGAGATAGGGCACGCTGCTGGCGCACCCGGGCGCGGCCCACACGCCCTCCTCCGTGTACCAAGTGATACCGATCCGGACTATCACAGCTGATCCTATTGAGGCCGCATCTAT